>NZ_CP063362.1:2461666-2830000 GCF_016807805.1 Xanthobacter dioxanivorans
GCGGCTGCCGGGGGGTGATGCGGGAGCTGGCCGGGGTGCTCGACACCTCGGTGGTGACGGTCTCGGGCCGTCCCCTCGCCGAGCTCCTCGCCGAGGCGCCGGAGCCGGACCGGCGCTTCATCCGCCCGCTGGCCGATCCCTTCCGCGCCGAGCCGGGCCTCGCCATCCTGCGCGGCAGCCTCGCCCCCGATGGCGCGGTGGTGAAGATCTCGGCGGTGCCGGCGCACGTGCGCCGCTTCTCCGGCCGCGCCCGGGTGTTCGAGGATGAGAACACCGCCATCAAGGCGCTGGAGACCCATTCCATCGCCGCCGGCGACGTGGTGGTGCTGCGCGGCCTCGGCCCCCGCGGCGGCCCGGGCACGGTGTTCGCGGCCAGCTTCATGGCTGCCCTGGTGGGCGCCGGCCTCGGCGGCGGCGTGGCGGTGGTGACCGACGGGGAACTGTCCGGGCTCAACAGCGGCATCACCATCGGCCAGGTCATGCCCGAGGCCGCCGAGGGCGGTCCGCTCGCCCTCGTCGCCAGCGGCGACATGATCGTCATCGACATCACGACGCGTCGGGTGGACCTCGACGTGTCGGAGGCGGAGCTGGCCGCCCGCCGGACCGTCTGGAAGGCACCGGACCACAGCAAGGTCAGGGGCTGGCTCGGCCAGTATGCGGCGCTGGTCCAGCCTCTGTCGAAGGGTGCGGTGCTCAGGCCGCCGGGGGCCTGAGGCCGATCGCGTGTCGCAAAAATCGAAAGAAACGGGGAGGGAGGAATGCGGAAAAGCCTGATGGCAACGGCACTTGCCGTACTGGTCGCGACGACGGCGCGGGCAGAGAGCGTGAAGGTGGGCGTGCTCAACGACCAGTCCGGCGTTCAGTCGGACTTCGCCGGGCCGGGCTCGGTGATCGCCGCGAAGATGGCCATCGCCGACTTCGGCGGCAAGGTCGCGGGCATGCCCATCGAGCTCATCGCCGCCGATCACCAGAACAAGGCCGACGTCGGCGTGAACATCGCCCGACAGTGGTTCGACACCGATGGTGTCGACGCGGTGCTGGACGTGCCCAATTCCGCCGTGGCGCTGGGGGTGAGCTCCATCGCCCGGCAGAAGAACAAGGCGCTCATCATCTCCGGCGGCGGCACCTCCGACCTCACCGGCAAGGACTGTTCGCCCAACACCGTGCACTGGACCTACGACACCTGGGCCCAGGCCAATACCGTGGGCAACGCGGTGACCAAGTCCGGCGCCAACACCTGGTACTTCATCACGGTGGACTACGCCTTCGGCCATGCGCTGGAGCGCGATGCCTCCGAGGCCATCAAGTCGGCCGGCGGCAAGGTGCTGGGCACGGTGAAGCATCCGCTCGGCACTTCCGACCTGTCCTCCTTCCTGCTGCAGGGCCAGGCCTCCGGCGCCAAGGTGATCGGCCTCGGCAGCGCCGGCGCCGACACCATCAACGCGGTGAAGCAGGCGGCCGAGTTTGGCATCGTCAAGGGTGGGCAGAAGCTCGTCGCCATGCTCATGGTGCTCAACGACATCAGCGCCCTGGGTCTGGAAACCGCCCAGGGGCTGCTGCTGTCGGAGGCGTTCTACTGGGACCTCAACGACAGCACCCGCGCCTTCGCCAGGCGCTTCGCCGAACAGAACGGCGGGCGCTATCCCAACATGGTGCATGCGGGCGTCTATGCCGGGCTGCTGCACTATCTGAAGGCGGTGGAGAAGGTCGGCAGCGCCAAGGACGGGACCAAGGTGGTGGAGGCCATGAAGGCCATTCCCACCGACGACGCCCTGTTCGGCAAAGGCGCGGTGCGCAAGGACGGGCGGGCCATCCACGACATGTACCTGTTCGAGGTGAAGGCGCCGTCCGAATCGAAGGGGGCGTACGACTACTACAAGCTCATCGCCACCGTGCCCGCGGCCCAGGCCTTCCGCCCGCTCGAGGCGAGCAATTGTCTGCTGGTGAAGTAGCCGTCGCCGTCATCGGCGCTGTCGGCGCCGCGTGAGACACCGCCGCCCGGCCTTGATCCGACGGGCGGCGGCGTGCTTTCGCGCCCGCCGGGCCGGGCCGCCCTTTCCATGGATGATCGGTCCAGCACGTGGACTGGTTGAGCCGGGGGCACCGGCGCCCCGGTCTCCGGCGGTTGACAAGCAGGGTCGGACGTCGCTCATTAGCGGCCCGGGCTGAACCGGTTGCCTGTGGCGCGGGCCCGTCGCGCCGGCACGCCATTCCAGCCGGGATAACCAATAAGGTCCAGCTTCTGGACCACCGCTCGGAAGCGCTGCCGGAACGCAAGTTCCCGGAGGGTGAACATGACGTTGGGCCGTCGCGGCCGGCCTGTGGCCGCCTCGCTCCCGAAGGCCATCGGTTTCGCCAGGGTTCAGCTCTTCGATCGCCCGCAGCAACGCCTTTCCGCAGCGTCAGTTCACACCCTCCGCCTGGCGCCGCCGACGTGTCCCGCTTCCGGCTGTGCCCTCGGGACGCGCCCATCGTGACCATAGACCAGCCTCGCCTCCATCCCTCCCTCGCCCCTGACGAAAGTGCCTCCGGCGCTCCTCCCTCGTGGCTCGGCCGCCTCGTCGCGGCGCTCGATGCGGGCCTCGGCGGGTGCGTGGAGCTGGCGGTGGCGCTGCTCGTCGCCGCGGAGGTGGTGATCCTGTTCGCCGGCGTGGTGGCGCGCTTCGTCGTGCACCGGCCCCTCGTCTGGTCCGACGAACTCGCCTCCCTGCTCTTCCTGTGGCTGGCCATGCTCGGCGCGGTGGTCGCCTTCCGCCGCAACGAGCACATGCGCATGACCGCGCTCGTCGCCGGGGCGCCGTCCCCCGCGGGCCTTCCTCGACGTGGTGGCCACCGGCGCGGCCCTGGCCTTCCTCGTCTTCCTCATCCCGTCCGCCCTCGACTATGCGTATGACGAGATCTTCATCACCACACCGGCGCTGGAGATCCCGAACATCTGGCGCGCGGCGGCCTTGCCGGTGGGCCTTTGCCTGATGATCGCGTTCGGGCTGCTGCGTCTCGCGCGCGGCGGCAGCGCGCGCACCGCCCTGGCTGCGCTGGCGACGGTCGCGGCTGTCTGCGTCGCCTTCTGGCTGGCGGAGCCGCTGTTCCGGCAGCTCGGCAACTACAACCTGCTGATCTTCTTCGTCGGCATCGTCGCGGTCTGCGTGCTCGCGGGCATCCCCATCGCCGTCGCCTTCGGCCTCGCCATCTTCGGCTACCTGGCGCTCACCACCCGCACGCCGCTGACGGTGCTGGTCGGGCGCATGGACGAGGGCATGAGTCACATCATCCTGCTGGCCGTGCCGCTGTTCGTCTTCCTCGGCCTGCTCATCGAGATGACGGGCATGGCGAAGGCCATGGTGGCGTTTCTGGCGAGCCTGCTCGGCCATGTGCGCGGCGGCCTGCATTACGTGCTCATCGGCGCCATGTACCTGGTCTCCGGCATCTCCGGGGCGAAGGCGGCGGACATGGCGGCGGTGGCCCCGGTGCTGTTTCCCGAGATGAAGGCGCGCGGCGCCAAGCCCGGCGACCTCGTGGCGCTGCTCGCTGCCACCGGAGCGCAGACCGAGACCATTCCGCCGAGCCTGGTGCTCATCACCATCGGCTCGGTGACGGGCGTGTCCATCGCCGCTTTGTTCACCGGCGGCCTGTTGCCCAGCGCGGTGCTGGCGCTCACGCTGGGCTTCGTGGTGTGGCACCGCTATCGCGGGGAGGATCTCAGCCAGGTGCGCCGGGCACCCGGGGCGGAGATCCGGCGCACCCTGCTCATCGCCCTGCCGGCCCTCGCGCTGCCCTTCGTCATCCGCGCCGCCGTGGTGGAAGGGGTGGCCACCGCCACCGAGGTCTCCACCATCGGCATCGTCTATTCGGTGCTGGCGGGCCTCTTGGTCTACCGCCAGTTCGACTGGCGCCGTCTCAAGCCCATGCTGGTGGACACGGCGTGCCTGTCGGGGGCGATCCTGCTGATCATCGGCACTGCCACCGGCATGGCGTGGGGGCTCACCCAGTCCGGCTTCTCCCATGCCCTCGCCGAGGCCATGAAGGGCCTGCCGGGCGGGGCGGTGACCTTCATGGCGGTGTCCATCGTCGCCTTCGTGGTGCTGGGCTCGGTGCTGGAGGGCATCCCGGCCATCGTGCTGTTCGGGCCGCTGCTGTTTCCCATCGCGCGGGCGGTGGGCATCCATGAGGTGCACTACGCCATGGTGGTAATCCTCGCCATGGGCATCGGCCTGTTCGCGCCGCCGTTCGGCGTGGGCTACTACGCCGCCTGCGTCATCGGCCGGGTGGAGCCGGCGGAGGGCATGCGGCCGATCCTCGCCTACATGCTGGCGCTGCTCCTCGGCACCATCGTGGTCGCCGCCGTGCCGTGGATCTCCGTCGGCTTCCTGCGCTGAGCCTCAGCCGAGAAGCGATCCGACCGCCGCGCGCCATGCCGAAAGGCGCCGGGCGCGGGCCTCGTCCGGCATGGCCGGGGTGAAGCGGCGGTCGAGCCGCCATTGAGCGGCAAAAGCGTCCGGCGGGGGGAAGAAGCCGGACGTCAGTCCGGCGAGATAGGCCGCGCCGAGAACGGTGGTTTCCTTCTCCGCCGGCCGGTCCACCGGGGCGCCGAGGAGGTCGGCGAGGCGCTGCATGGTGAAGTCGGACGCCACCATGCCGCCATCCACCCGCAGCACCGTGTCATTGTCGTCGCCGGGCCAGTCGGCGCGCATGGCGTCGATGAGGTCGCAGGTCTGGAAGCACACGCTTTCCAGCGCCGCCCGCGCCAGTTCCGCGGGGCCGGTGGCGCGGGTGAGACCGAACAGGGCGCCGCGCACGTCCGGCCGCCAGTAGGGCGCGCCGAGCCCGACGAAGGCCGGCACCAGGATCACGTCCTGTCCCGCGTCCGCCGCCGATGCGAGGGGGTCGCAGTCCCGGGCATGAGCGATGATCTTCAGGCCGTCGCGCAGCCACTGTACCGCCGCCCCGGCGACGAAGATGGAACCTTCCAGCGCATAGGTGCGCCGTCCGTCGATCTGGTAGGCGATGGTGGTCAGGAGCCGGTTGTTCGAGGCGACCGGCGTCGCGCCCGTATTGAGCAGGGCAAAGCAGCCGGTGCCGTAGGTGGACTTGACCATGCCGGGCGCGAAGCACGCCTGCCCGACCATGGCCGCCTGCTGGTCGCCGGCGATGCCGCGCACCGGGACCGCCGCGCCGAACACGGCCGGATCGGTCGTTCCGAACGCGGCGGCGCAGTCCCGGACCTCGGGCAGCAAGGCGCGCGGCACGCTGAACAGGGCGAGCAGGTCGTCGTCCCAGGCGCCCGCGTGGATGTCGAACAGCATGGTGCGCGAGGCATTGGTGGCGTCGGTGGCGTGGACGCGCCCGCCGGTGAGGCGGAACAGCAGGAACGAATCCACCGTGCCGAAGGCGAGTTCCCCCGCTCTGCACGCTTTCTGGCACCGGGAACGGCGTCGAGGATGTGGGCGATCTTGGTGGCGGAGAAATACGGGTCGATGACGAGGCCGGTGCGGGCGCGCACCAGCGTCCCGTGGCCCTCCGCCTCCAGCCGCGCGCACAGGTCGGCCGTGCGCCGGTCCTGCCAGACGATGGCGCGGTGGATGGCGCGGCCGGTGGCCCGCTCCCACACCAGCGTCGTCTCGCGCTGGTTGGTGATACCGATGGCGGCGATGTCGGACGCCCCCGCGCCGGTCTTGTCCAGCACCGCGCGGCAGCATCTGAGCACGGTGCCGAAGATGTCTTCCGCCTCCTGCTCCACCTGGCCCGAGGCGGGGAAGTGTTGCGGCAGCTCCTCCTGCGCGAGCGCCGCGACGGACCCGTCCGGGCGCACCAGCAAGGCGCGGGACGAGGTGGTGCCCTGGTCGATGGCGAGGATGTAGGCGGCCAATGGGTCCTCCCGGGGGATTTTTGGTCTCACCGGCGCGTGCGCCGGGCCTGCATGTAGGCCGCGAGGGCGGCGGCCTCCGGCGGCGACGTGCGCAGGCCGAGCTTCGAACGGCGCCACAGCACGTCGTCGGCGGTCGCGGCCCATTCGTGGTCCATGAGATGGTCCACCTCCCGCGTGCACAGATGCGCGCCGAACCAGTCGCCGAGATCGTCCTCGTCCCTCACCCCGTCGAGCAGGCGGAAGGCGGAGGTGCCGTAGGCGCGGGCCAGCCGGCGCAGCAAGGCCGGGTCGAGGACGGGAAAGCGCGCGCGCAGCGCCCGCACCAGATCCTCGAAGCCCTGCCGCGGAAAGTCTCCGCCGGGCAGCGGCGCGGTGGCGGTGAAGGCCGGACCCAGGGGCGGCAGATGCGGGGCGAGGCGGTGGAGGGCGGCCTCGGCGAGGCGCCGGTAGGTGGTGATCTTGCCGCCAAAGACGGAAAGGAGCGGCGCGGCGCCGTCGTCCGGGGCGTCGAGCTCAAGCACGTAGTCGCGCGTCGCCGCCTGCGCGTTGCCGGCGCCGTCGTCGAACAGGGCGCGCACGCCGGAATAGGTCCACACCACCTGCGCGGGGGTGATGGCAGCGGCGAAATACTCGCTTGCCGCCGCGCACAGATAGGCGATCTCCTCCGGGCTCGCCGCCACGTCCTCGGGCCGGCCGTGATAGTCCCGGTCGGTGGTGCCGATGAGGGTGAACTCGCCCTCGTAGGGAATGGCAAAGACGATGCGTCCGTCGGCATTCTGGAAGATGTAGCAGCGATCGTGCGCGTAGAGGCGCGGCACCACGATGTGGCTGCCCTGCACCAGGCGCAGATGCGCCGGCGTCTTCACCTTCAGGGCGTCCAGCACATCGCCCGCCCAGGGGCCGGCGGCATCCACCAGCACGCGGGCGGAGACGCGCTCATGCCGGCCGTCCGTCGCGGTGTCGATCTCCCACAGGCCCCCTCGCGACGGGCGCCGGCGACGCGGGTGCGCGGGCGGATGGAGGCGCCGCGCTCCGCCGCATCACGGGCGTTCAGCACCACCAGTCGGGAATCCTCCACCCAGCAGTCGGAATATTCGAAGCCGTGCGTGAGGTCCGGACGCAGTGCCGCGCCGGCCGCGTCGCGGGTGAGATCGAGACTGCGGGTGGGCGGCAGCAGGCGTCGGCCGCCGAGGTGGTCGTAGATGAACAGGCCGAGGCGCAGCAGCCAGGCAGGCCTCAGGCCCGGATGTTGCGGCAGCACGAAGCGCAGCGGCCAGACGATGTGTGGGGCGATGCCCCACAGCACCTCGCGCTCCGCGAGCGCTTCGCGCACCAGGCGGAACTCGTAATATTCGAGATAGCGCAGCCCGCCGTGGATCAGCTTGGTGGAGGCGGAGGAGGTTCCCGACGCAAGGTCCGCCTTCTCGAACAGCACCACCGACAGGCCGCGGCCTGCGGCATCGCGGGCGATGCCGCAGCCGTTGATGCCGCCGCCGACGATGGCGAGGTCGAAGATCCGCGCGGTGTCGTCCACTTCGGCCTCCCTGCGGCGCGCCGGAATCACTGCGCCGCCGAAAGACGACGATGGCTTGCCCTGCGGCAACGTCAACGGCGGCGACGCCCGGCCTCAGGCGGAGCGCGCCTCATCGGTTTCCAGGAGGCCGCGTTCGGCCAGCGCCTCGCGCACCATCTTCTTGGTGATCTTGCCGTAGGCGCTCCTGGGCAGCGCGTCCCAGAAATGGATGCGCCGCGGCAGCTTGTAGCGGGCGACCTTGCCGTCGAGGAACTGGATCAGCTCCTCCTCGGTGACGGATGCGCCCTCCCGCAGCACGCAGACGGCGACGCCCACCTCGCCCCACATGCGGTCCGGCACGCCGAGGATGGCCACCTCGGCGACGGCGGGATGGGTCAGCATCTTCTCCTCCACCTCGCGCGGATAGACGTTGGAGCCGCCGGAAATGTACATGTCCGAGGCGCGCCCGGTGATGTAGACGAAGCCCTCCGCGTCCATGTGGCCGAGGTCGCCGGTGCGGAACCAGCCGTCGCGGAACGACTTCGCGTTGGCCTCCGGGTTGTCGTAGTAGCCGGCGAAGACGGCGGGCCCGCACACGCAGATCTCGCCGGTCTCGAGGGGGGCGACCTCCCGGCCTTCCGCGTCCTGGATCTGGACCTGCATGCCGGTGCGCTCGAATCCGCAGGTGCCGAGCTTCACGCTTGGCCCGTCCTCGGGATCGTGCAGGGCGGGCGGCAGGACGGTGATGTTGCCGGTGACCTCGCCGAGGCCGAAATACTGCACCAGGACCTTGCCCAGAGCCTTGAGCGCCCGCTTCTGATCCTCCCTGTACATGGGGGCGCCGGCATAGATGACGTAGCGCAGCGATGAATGGTCGTACTGGTTCACCGCCGGGTGCTCGGCCAGCAGCTTGGTGATGGTGGGCACGGTGAACATGTTGGTGACGCGCCATTCCTCCACCAGCCGCCAGGCCTCTCCCGCGTCGAACCGCTCGGAGGGCATGAGGATGGTCTTCACCGCGCGCGCCACCTGCGCCAGCTGGTGCACGCCGGCCCCGTGGGACAGAGGTGCCACCACCAGGGAGGCGTCGGCCTGCGTGGTGCCGGGCATCAGGTCGCACAGGTGGTTGGTCACCACGAACGCCATCTGGCCGTGGGTGAGCACCGCCGCCTTCGGTCTTCCGGTGGTGCCGGAGGTGAAGAAGAACCAGCACGGGTCGTCGTGCTCCACGTCCGCCACCGGCGCCTTTCGGCCCAGCCAGCCGGAGACGAGGCCGTCATAGTCGGGGCCGAAATCCGCCTCGCCAATGGCGATGACCGTCTCCACCGACGGCGTCGCCTCGCGCACGGCGGCGACATGCTCGGGAAAGTCGCGATGGCAGATCATCGCGGTGGCTCCGGAGGCGGAGGCGAGATAGGCGACCTCCCCCGGCGTCTGGCGGAAATTGGTGGGCACCCATACCGCCCCGAGGCGGAAGGCGGCGAACATGCTCTCGAACATTTCAAGGCAGTTCTTCGACTGCACGAGGATGCGGTCGCCCTTGCCGATCCCGCGCTCGGCCAGCGCCGCCGCCATGGCGTCCACCCGCGCGTCCATCTGCGCCCAGGTGGTGGTGCGCGGCCCGTCCACGAAGCCGATGTGCGTGGGGAAGCGGCGCGCCGCCTGACGCAGGAAATGGGAGAGGTTCATCACCCGCCGGCTGGAGCGGGCGACCCCGCCTTCGGGGGATGCCGGGGAGGGCAGGGAGGGGGAGGGCAGGTCGACGGACATGGTCACTCCGGGCAGAGGCGCCGGCACGCTGGCGCGGCGATGGCATGGGAGACGGGCATCAGGGATCGGCCTTCGCGACGGCGCGGCCGGCGGGGTGGACGGGAGCCGGGCGTTCCGGCGACGCACGGCGGCCGAGGGCAGCTTCCAGGGCTTCGGCCTCCCGCTTCAGCAGCGGCACCAGCTCCCGCTGCCGGTCGGCCGAAAGACGGCTCTCGATGGCGGCGAGGGAGAGCGCCCCGGCGGGGCGGCCGTCCGGCCCCCGTACGACGACGCCGATGCCCCAGGAGCCGGCCACGTACAGGCCCGGATTGAGCGCATAGCCGCGGGCACGGGTGACGGCCACCGCCTCCCGCAGCATCGGCGCGGTATGGCCGGGATAATGGCTGGCGAGTGCCTCGGCGTTGGCGGCGAGGCTGCGCTCGATCTCCGCGTCGGGCAGCGCGGCGAGAATGGCGAGGCCCCCGGCGCCGATGCCCAGCGGGTGCCGGTCGCCGGCCTGCAAGGCGTGGGTGCGGATGGGATAGGTGCCCTCCTCGCGGTGGAGGCACACGGAAAGGGTGCCGCGCGGCACCGAGAGAAAGACGGAATCGCCGGTGGCGCGGGCGATGCGCGACAGGCGTTCGAGGGCGAGGGCGTGGATGCCGTAGCGCGAGCCGGCCAGCGTGCCGAGCAGGTAGGCCTCGGGCCCCACATGATAGCGGCGGGTCGTCTCGTCCTGATCGAGGAGGCCGGTGCGCACGAGGGCGAGCAGCACCCGCCGCACCGTGGGCTTGGGCAGGGCCGATTGCGCCACGAGGTCGGCGAGCCGGGCGCCGTCCGGCGCGGCGCGGCCCACCAGCAGGAGAAGCGCGACGGCGCGCTCGATGCTCTGCGTTCCCCCGCCGGCGGCTTCGGCGGTGGCCCCGGCGACTGTCCGGGGTCGAATGCCGGCCCGGGCATGCGGGGGCATTGGTGGCCGTCCCACGCGCTCTCCCATGATCCAGTATGTGGACCTAGCTCTTGATTTCGTTGAGATCGCCGCAGCGCAGCGTCTGCCATGACCTTACCCCCCTTGCGAAAATCCCACAAGCGGGCCAGCATGGGCGCCGGGAAAAGAGGTCCATATATTGGACCCGCGTGAGGAAACAGGTCCGAATGGACCGCACAAGGAGGAGCCGTGAGCATGTCGCTGACCCGTCGCACCCTTTTGCAGGCGAGCGCCGCCGGCGCGCTGGCGGGAGGCGTGTTCGCTCCCTTCGTCGCGCGGGCGCAGAGCGCCGAGTTCTCCTACAAGTACGCCAACAACCTGCCCATCACGCACCCCATGAACGTGCGCGCCAACGAGATGGCGGACAAGATCAAGGCCGAGACGGGCGGCAAGGTGGAGATCAAGATCTTCCCCTCCAGCCAGCTCGGCGGCGACACCGACATGCTGAGCCAGCTGCGCTCGGGCGGGATCGAGTTCTTCACCCTCTCCCCGCTCATTCTCTCCACCCTGGTGCCCAACGCCTCGGTGAGCGGCATCGGCTTCGCCTTCCCGGACTATGCGACCGTGTGGAAGGCCATGGACGGCGAGCTCGGCGCCTATGTGCGCGGGCAGATCTCCAAGGCCGGCATCGTCGCCATGGACAAGATCTGGGACAACGGCTTCCGCCAGATCACCACCTCCACCAAGCCGATCGAGACCGCGGCCGACCTCAAGGGGCTGAAGATCCGCGTGCCGGTGTCGCCTTTGTGGACCTCCATGTTCAAGGCGTTCGATAGCGCGCCGGCGAGCCTCAACTTCGCCGAGGTCTATACCGCGCTGCAGACCCGCACCGTGGACGCGCAGGAGAATCCGCTCGCCATCATCGCCACGGCGAAGCTCTACGAGGTGCAGAAATACTGCTCCCTCACCAACCACATGTGGGACGGCTTCTGGTTCCTCGCCAACCGCCGGGCGTTCGAGCGCCTGCCGGAGGACCTGCGGGCCGTCGTGGCGAAGAACATCAACGAGGCCGGCCTGAAGCAGCGCGAGGACGTGTTCGCCCTCAACAACACGCTGCGCAAGGAACTGGGCGAGAAGGGCCTCGCCTTCAACGAGCCCAAGGTCGACAGCTTCCGCGACCAGCTGCGCAAGGCGGGCTTCTACGCCGAATGGAAGGGCAAGTACGGCGACGAGGCCTGGGCCATCCTCGAGAAATACACCGGCAAGCTGTCCTGAGCGAGGGATCGCTGCCGCTTCTCGCGCACGCGACGGCCAGCGGACGCGCAACCTTGCGCGTTCGGCATTGCGAAGACCCTTCGGGCCGCCCTGTTGTCCGGACACGCGCCGGCGTGGCCGGGGCCGGGGGGCCCGGGCGCCGTGCACGGCACGGGTGGATGCGCCGGCCGCGCCGGGGTATGACCTTCAAAAAATGCATCCGCGTCCACGCCTCGAGGGAGCGCTGCGCGCTCGAAATACCGTAACGGAAACGCTGCCATGGCCACCGCCGAAGACACGCTCGCCCTCGCCGCCGCCGGCCAAGGCGCGCGCGCGGGCTCGCGCTTCATGCGGCCGGTGGAAGCCGTCGCCGCCCTGCTGCTGCTGGTGGTGGTGAGCCTGCTGCTCGCCGGGGCGCTGTCGCGCTACATCTTCGCCTTCCCCATCATCTGGGGCGACGAGGTGGCGTCCATCTGCTTCATCTGGCTCGCCATGCTGGGCTCGGTCATCGCCATCGACCGCAACGAGCATCTGCGCCTCACCTTGTTCCTGAAGGCGTTGCCGCCCCGGGCGGAGCGGTTCGTCGAGACCTTCGCCCTGCTGCTGGTCGCCGCCTTCCTCCTCGCCATCGCCTATCCCGCCTACGATTATGCGGTGGAGGAGAGCTTCATCACCCTGCCCGCCCTGGGCATTCCCGGCAGCCTGCGCGCCGCGGCCCTGCCGGTGGGCATCTGCGCCATGGCGGCGCTGGCGGTGGCCCATGCGGTGCGGCGCTCGAGCGTGCGCGACCTCGCCATCTGCCTTGGTTTCATCGCCGCGGTGCTCGCGGCCCTGTGGCTCGCGAGCCCCATGCTGGCGAAGGCCGGAAATGGCGCTATCGTGTTGTTCCTGGTGGGTTTTGTGGTGGCGGCGCTGGCCGCCGGGGTGCCCATCGCCTTCTGCTTCGGCATCGGCACGGTCTGCTATCTCGCCTTCGCCACCCATGTGCCGCTGATGGTGATGATCGGCCGCATGGACGAGGGCATGAGCAGCCTCATTCTCCTGTCCGTTCCAGTGTTCGTGCTGCTCGGCTGTATCCTCGACCATACCGGGATGGGCAAGGCGATCGTCGACTTCCTGGCCTCCCTGCTCGGCCATGTGAAGGCGGGCATGTCCTACGTGCTTCTGGGATCTTTGTTCGTCGTTTCAGGCATTTCCGGGTCCAAGGTCTCGGACATGGCCACCGTTGCTCCGGCCCTGTTCCCGGAGATGAAGCGGCGCGGGCACCAGCCGAAGGAGATGATCGCGCTGCTGGCCACCGGCGCCGCCATGGCGGACACGGTACCTCCCTCCATCGTGTTGATCGTGCTGGGTTCCGTGGCGGGGGTGTCGATCGCGGCGCTGTTCACCTCCGGCTTCATCGTCGCCATGGTGCTGCTGGCGGTGCTGGCCGCGCTCGCCCGCATCAAGGCACGCGACGAGGACATGACGGGGGTGCGTCGTCCCAGTGTCGGTGTCGTGTGGCGGACCCTGCTCGTGGCCGCGCCGGCGCTGGTTCTGCCGTTCCTGATCCGCAGCGCGGTGTCGGGTGGTGTCGCCACCACCACCGAGGTGTCGACCATCGCCGTCGTCTACGCCCTGTTCGTGGGCATGGTGCTCTATGGCGGCATCTCGCGGCGCACCTTCTATTCCATGCTGGTGGAGACGGCGGCCCTCACCGGGGCGATCCTGGTCATCCTGGCCTGCGCGGTGGCCATGGCCTGGGCCATCACCCAGGCCGGCATCGCCAGCGCGCTGGCCGCCTTCATGGCCGGGCTGCCGGGCGGGTGGATCGGCTTCCTGGCCGTGAGCATCGTGGTGTTCCTGGTGCTGGGCTGCATCCTGGAAGGCCTGCCCGCCATCGTGCTCATGGCGCCGCTCATGTACCCCATCGCCCGGCAGCTCGGCATCAATGACGTGCACTATTCCATGGTCATCGTCACCGCCATGAACATCGGGCTGATGACGCCGCCCATCGGCATCGGCTTCTACCTCGCCTGCAAGATCGGCAACGTCTCGCCGGACGCCGCCATCGGCGCCATCTGGCCGTATCTGGTGGCCCTGTTCGTGGGGCTGATCGTGGTGGCGGCGGTGCCGTGGATCTCCATCGGCATGCTTTAGGGATCAGCCCGTCAGCCCCACCACCACCCCCTCGTTGGGCCTCAGGTCGATGGTCTGGCCCACCGCCTCCTCCCGGCGGTCGCAGAAGGTGGAGAGCCGCACGCGGCCCTTCGCCGCCGCCTCGGGAAAGGCCGCGCTCAACGGCTCGCCCCCGAGGTTCAGCGCCACCAGGAAGGTCTCGCCGTCGCCCTGCCGGAGATAGGCGAGGAGGTCGCCGGCGGCGGCCAGCGGCAGCCACGATCCGGTGCTCAGCGCCGGATGGGCCCGGCGCAGCGCCAGAAGCGCCCGCGTCAGCGCCAGCATGGAGCCGGGCTCGTGCTGCTCGGCCCGCACGTTGAGCTCGGTATAGTCGTCCGCCAGCGGCAGCCACGGCTCCACGGTGGAGAAGCCGGCGAAGGGGCCGCCATCCCATTGCATGGGCGTGCGCGCCCCGTCGCGGCCGAGGCCGAGGCCCGGCACGTTCTTCTCGAACGGGTCCTGCACCCGCTCCGGGGGATCGCCACCTGGGTCATGCCGATCTCGTCGCCGTAATAGAGGGTGGGCGTGCCGCGCAGGGTGAGCAGCAGCATGGCGGCGACGCGCGCCTGGTCCGGCCCGAGGCGGCCGGCGACGCGCGGGCGGTCGTGGTTGGAGAGCACCCAGTTGGGCCAGCCCCCCTCGGGAATGACCGCCTCGTAGGCGGCGATCAGCGGCCCGAGCTCGCCTGCGGTCCAGGGTGCGGCCAGCAGGGTGAAGTTGAACGGCAGATGCACGCCCTTGCCGTCCTCGCCGTAATAGGCGGCGATGCGGTGGAGCGGCAGGTAGGCCTCGCCGATGAGCACGCGCCCGGGATACGAATCGGCGAGGGCGCGGAAGCCCTTGATCACCTCCATCACTTCCGGCCGGTCGCCGGTATAAAGCTGGGTGAGGCGGGCATGGGGGTTCATGCCTTCGCGGAAATCCGGGTTCAGCGGGTTGTCGCGGAAGGCGTCGTCCTTGATCACATGCCAGAGCGCGTCGATGCGGAAGCCATCCACCCCGCGATCGAGCCAGAAGCGCAGCACGCCGTGCATGGCCGCGACCACGTCCGGGTTGCGCCAGTTGAGGTCCGGCTGCGCCTTCAGGAAGGCATGGTAGTAATATTGCCCGCTCGCCGCATCCAATTCCCAGGCGCTGCCGCCGAATTCGGAGAGCCAGTTGTTGGGCGGCCCGCCGTCCGGGCCGGGATCGCGCCAGATGTACCAGTCGCGCTTCGCGCTGCCGCGGCCGGCGCGCGCGTCCACGAACCACGGGTGCTGATCCGAGGTGTGGTTGGGCACGAAATCCAGGATGATCCTCAGCCCGCGCGCATGGGCGCCGGCCACCAGCGCGTCGAAATCGGCCAGCGTGCCGAACAGCGGATGGATGGCGGTGTGGTCGGCCACGTCATAGCCGAAGTCCGCCATGGGCGAGGGATAGAGGGGCGAGATCCAGATGGCGTCGATGCCGAGATCCGCGAGATAATCGAGGCGGGAGAGGATGCCGGACAGGTCGCCCACGCCGTCGCCGTCGGTGTCCTGGAAGGAGCGGGGATAGATCTGGTAGACCACGCCGGATTGCCACCAGAGCGGCCCGGTCGTTTGCGTCGCCGTTCCGTTGGCCATGCGCGTTCCTCCCCTTCGCCGGCGCGTGCGCGCCGGCTTCGGTTGAAGAAGTGCCAGGGGCTTGGTTCGGTTTCATGACGGGGGTGCCCCTTGTGCGCCCCGAGGGCGCGCGGCGGGCCGTCTTTCACCATCGTCATGGCCGCGCTTGTCCCGGCCATCCACGCGGCTGGGCCGGGAGCGGCTTTGCGGAACAGTGCCCCGGCGGCCGGGCATGACGGGTGCTTGAGGGCATGACGGGGGTCGGGGGAACCGAGGGCCCCGGTTCAGGACCCGGTCGCCGGAAGGGGGCCGAAGCCGTCCCCCGCCGTCTCACGCCGCCGCGCGGCAGCGCTCCAGCGCCCAGCGCACCAGCTTGCGCACGTCGGGATCGGGATCGTCGAAGGCGGCTTCCAGCGCGCCCACGGCTGAGGGATCGGCGATCTCGCCCAGGGCGGCGGCGGCCTCCTTGCGCACGTTGCTGAGGTCATGGCCGAGGGCATCGGCCACCACCGGCACCGCCGCGCGGGCCTTGAGCTTGCCCAGCGCGTTCACCGCCTTGGCCTGCACCTGCCAGGCATCGTCGTTGGCGGCGCGCATCAGCGGGTCCACCGCCTCCGGCAGCTTGGCCTTGCCGATGGAGAAGGCGGCTTCCTCGCGCACCTGCCAGTGGGCGTCCTTGAGCCCGGCGATGAGGGCCGGCACCCCGGCGGTGCCGCTCTTCACGAACACCAGCGCGGCCATCACCGCCCGGCGCACCGCCGCTTCCGGGTCGGTGGCGGCGAGCAGCAGCGCCGGCAGGGCCGCGTCGGCCTTCAGATAGCCGAGCACGCCGAGGGCCTCGCGGCGCACGGCGATCTCCGGATCGGTGAGGGCGGCCAGCGCCACCGGCATGGCGGCGGGGTCCTGCATGTCGCGCAGGGCGCGCAAGGCGGCGGTGCGTACGAAGGCGCTTTGCGGGCCGGTGTTTTCCTGCGCCCGCGCGATCAGGCGCGGGGCGGAGGCCGGCTCCTTCTTGTCGGCGAGGCTCTCGGCGGCGGCGAGGCGCACCGCCTCCGCCGCATCGTCCAGCGCGTCGATGAGGCCGAGGGCGGCGGGCAGGCCGGCATGCTCGTCCAGCGCCTTGGCGGCGGCCTCGCGCACATCGGCATCCGTGTCCTTCAGGCCGACCAGCAGCAGGTCCACCGCGCCGGGGTCCACGCTCTCGGCGAGGCCCAGCATGGCCACCCGGCGGATGCCGGCATCGGGGTCACGGGCGCGCTCGGCCACGGCGTCGAAATCGTCGTCGAAGTCGTCGAAGATGGGCATGGCGCGCCTCACCGCAGCAGATAGGGGATTTCGACCTTCACCGCGCCGGTGGGGCAGTCCACCTCGCACGGCATGCAGTACCAGCACTCGTCATATTTCATGTGCGCCTTGCCGGAGGCCGGGTTGATGGCGAGCACGTCCAGCGGGCACACGTCGATGCAGACGCGGCAGCCCTTCTCGGCGATGCACTTCTCGTCGTCCACGGTGACCGGGACGGAGGTGGGGTGGTTGGCGAACGGCATGGGGCAGGCTCCGGAAATCGGGATTCGGCGGGATCACTCGGCGGCCAGCGCCGGGGTGCGCAGCTGGTGGTAGGCGCCCATCTCTTCCTCGGGGATGTCGACCACATAAGGGTCCACGGCGCGCTTCCTGTGGGCCATGCGGCCCATCTCGTCCTTGTAGAGGAGGGTGTGGCAGAACCAGTTCTCGTTGTCGGTGGCCGGGTGGTCCACGCGCCAGTGGTAGAGGCCCCAGCGGCTCTCGGTGCGGTAGAGCGAGGCGGCCGCCGCCATGTCGGCGCAATCGAGGATGGATTGCAGCTCCAGCGCCCGCATCAATTCGTGCGGGTCCTTCACGCACAGGGCGTTGAGGTCGTCGCGGATCTCGGCAAAGCGCATCTGGGCGATCTTGTACTTGGCGGTCACCTTCGGCGGCTGGAGATAGTCGTTCACCAGGCGGCGGGTCTTGTATTCCATCTCGTTCGGCGTGAGGCCGTCGTCGCGGCGGGTGGGGGCGAGCACCCGCTCCTGCTCGGCGATGACGTCCGCCGGGTCGTAGGCGGGCAGGTCGGTGGAGGCGCAGTAGTCGGCCGCGTCCTGGCCGGCGATGCCGCCGTTCACGAAGGCGCCGAGCATGTAATTGTGCGGCACGCTCGCCATGTCGCCGGCGGCGTAGAGGCCGGCCACCGTGGTGCGGGCGTTCTCGTCCACCCACACCCCCGAGGCCGAGTGGCCGGAGCAGAAGCCGATCTCGGAGATGTGCATCTCCACCATCTTCTCGCGGTAATTGGTGCCGCGCTTCTCGTGGAAGCGCCCGCGCGAGGGCCGCTCGTTGGAGTGCAGGATGGTCTCGATCTCGGAGATGGTCTCCTCGGCCAGGTGCGTCATGTTGAGGAAGACCGGGCCGTTGCCGCTCTGCAGCTCCGAGTAGAACTCCTTCATCATCTGGCCCGACCAGTAGTCGCACTCGATGAAGCGCTCGCCCTTGTTGTTGGCGGTGTAGCCGCCGAACGGGCCGGTGACGTAGGCGCAGGCCGGGCCGTTATAGTCCTTGATGAGCGGGTTGATCTGGTAGCATTCGAGGTTCGCGAGGCCCGCGCCCGCATGGTAGGCCATGGCATAGCCGTCGCCGCAATTGGCCGGGTTCTCGTAGGTGCCGAACAGGTAGCCGGAAGCGGGAAGCCCCAGCCGCCCGGCGGCGCCGCAGGCGAGGATGACCGACTTGGCCCGCACCACCAGGAACTCGCCGGTGCGGGTGTTCACCCCGATGGCGCCGGCGATGCGGCCGTCCGGTGCATTCAGCAGGCGGGTGGCCATGTAGCGGTTGGTCACCAGCACCTGGTGGCGGCGCAGCTGGCGGTAGAGCGCCTTCTTGACGTGGTGGCCCTCGGGCATGGGCAGCACATAGGTGCCCATGTGGTGAACCTTGCGCACGTTGTACTCGCCGGAGCCGTCCTTCTCGAACTTCACGCCGATGGAATCCAGGTACTGGATCATCGGGTAGGAGCCCGTGGCATAGGCCATCACCGCCTTCTGGTGGACGATGCCGTCATTGGCGACGGTGATCTCCTTCACATACTGCTCGGGGGTGGCGTAGCCGGGGATGACGGCGTTGTTCAGCCCGTCCATGCCCATGGAGACCGCGCCGGAGCGCTTCACGTTGGCCTTCTCCATCAGCACCACCTTGAGGCCGGGATTCTTCTCCTTGGCCTTGATGGCGGCCATGGGGCCGCCGGTGCCGCCGCCGATGACGAGGATGTCGGTCTCGACGATCTCAGGTCCAGTCTCGCTCATGAGGTCACCTCTGGAAGGTCGGTTGCGGCCCCATCCGCCGCGAGGGCGAGGAGGTAGGCGAAGGGGTAGACCCCGCGCGCGTGGCCATCGGAAAAGGTCAGGTTCAGGCCGTGCGCCCCGAAGGGGGCGACGCCGGCGAGGGTGATGCCGGAGAAGTCCGCGGTGAAGCGCCCCTGCGCCCGCGCGGCGAGGCAGGCGGCGCAGCGGCAGGCGGCGCGCAGCCGCGGCGCCGAAAGGTCCGCCCGTCCGCCGGCGAAGGCGAGGGTGAGGCGGCCTTTGTCCCTGTCGAGGCGGATCTCCTCGATCTCGGGCACGGGACGGGTGGGGGCAGACGACATCATGGGGCGATTGGACATCGCGGCGGGGGATGCCGATAGCAACTAGTTGCTGGCTGGAGCACTTCCAGAAACGGGCCGGGCGCGGCGCCCTCGCCGGCCAGGGGCCGCGCGGCGTTAAAGGAGCTTTGTCGCGCGCGAGGGGTGCGGGGCGCCGCGCCATGGGGCAGTCTTGCTGCCGCTTATGCGACTTTATGCGTACACGAAGCGCGCGCATGATGCCGCTAGAGCCGGATCCGCCTCCGGGGAATCGATTCCCCGGGAGCGCGCCCTACAGACGCACGACACCGCGTGACACAACGCGGGACCGGAGGAAAAGCCCCATGCCGAGCAAGCGTCCACCCATCCTCAAGCGCCAGCGGGCCACCAAGATCGTCGCCACCGTCGGCCCGGCCTCCAACAGCGAGGAGAAGCTCAAGGCCCTGTTCCTGGCGGGCGTGGACGTGTTCCGCCTCAATTTCAGCCACGGCACCCAGGCCGACCACGGGGTGGTGCTGGACCGCATCCGGCGGCTGGAGAAGGAGATGAACCGGCCCATCGGCGTCATCGCCGACATGCAGGGCCCCAAGCTGCGCATCGGCCGGTTCAAGGACGGCGCCATCGCCCTCAAGCCCGGCGACATCCTGCATTTCGATGCCGACGTGGACCGGCCCGGCGACGAGACGCGGGTGCCGATCCCACATCCGGACATCCTCGAGGCCCTCACCGTGGGCTCCACCGTGCTGTGCGACGACGGCAAGGTGCGCCTGAAGGTCATCAAGAAGGGGGACGGCTTCATCGAGGCCCAGGTGGTGGCCGGCACCAAGCTTTCCAACAACAAGGGCTTCAACATCCCCGACGTGGTGCTGCCGCTCTCCCCGCTGACCGAGAAGGACCGCAAGGACCTGGAGTTCGCCTGCGCGGCGGGGGTGGAGTGGATCGCCCTCTCGTTCGTGCAGCGCCCGGAGGACATCCACGAGGCGCGCGGCCTCATCAAGGACCGCGCCGCGGTCATGCTGAAGATGGAGAAGCCGGCGGCGGTGGAGCACCTCACCGAGCTGGTGGAGCTTTCCGACGCCATCATGGTGGCGCGCGGCGACCTTGGCGTGGAAATGTCGCTGGCCGAGGTGCCGGCCCTGCAGAAGCGCATGATCGCCGAGGCGCGCAAGTACGGCCGCCCGGTGATCGTGGCCACCCAGATGCTGGAATCCATGATCACCGCGCCGGTCCCCACCCGCGCCGAGGTGTCGGACGTGGCCACCGCCGTCTATGAGGGCGCCGACTGCGTCATGCTCTCCGCCGAGACCGCGGCGGGCCAGTTCCCGGTGGAGGCGGTGACCTTCATGGACGACATCATCCGCCACGTGGAGCGCGATCCCGGCTACCGCAAGGTGCTGGACGCCACCCAGTCGGAATGGGGCAAGTCCATCGGCGACGCGGTGACCAAGGCCACCTACCAGGCGGCCATGGCGGTGGATGCCACGGCCTTCGTCGCCTTCACCCTGTCCGGCACCACCGGCCTGCGCGCCGCCCGCGAGCGGCCGGCGATCCCCATTCTCGGCCTTACCCCGAAGATCGAGACGGCGCGGCGCCTGGCCTTGTCCTACGGCGTCCATGCGGTGCACATGAAGGAGGACATCCACTCCTTCGGCGAGATGGTGGACACGGCGGTGCGCACGGCGGTGGAGCATGGCCTCGGCCAGCCGGGGGACCGGCTCGCCATCACGGCGGGCGTGCCCTTCGCCAAGCCGGGCACCACCAACATCATGCGCATCACCACCATCGGCGCCACCAATCCGCCGTCGCGCCACGACGTGGACGCGGAAGCGGTGAAGGTGCCGAAGGGAAAAGTGCACGCCTGAGTTTCAGGCGACGCGCGGCGGCCGGCGGGCGCCCCCCGCTGCCGCCGCTGCGTCTTGCCGCAGGTTCGGCCTGAAACCGATTTCTTCGCCCGACGACACACCTCGATACTCCCGGCGGGCTGGACGGCGGCGGGGTCCACGGGGATAAGCTGCCTGACCCATAGGTCAGCCGGCTCGCCCATGCCCCTAGAAATCGAGCGCAAGTTCCTTGTCACTTCCGGCGCGTGGCGCGAAGGCGCCGACGCCTGCAGCATCCGGCAGGGCTATCTGTGCCTCGGCGTGGACACCACGGTGCGCATCCGCATCGCCGGGGCCGAGGCGTTCATCACGGTGAAGAGCAAGACCGAGGGCCTGTCGCGGGCCGAGTTCGAATATTCCATCCCCCTCGGCGACGCCGAGATGATGCTGGAGACGCTCTGCGCCCGCCCGCTCATCGAGAAGACGCGCTACACCGCCGAGCACGCCGGCAAGGTGTGGACCATCGACGTATTCGCGGGCGAGAATGACGGGCTGGTGGTGGCCGAGGTGGAACTGAACGGCCCGGATGAAATCGTGTCCCTGCCCGACTGGGTGGGCGAGGAAGTGACCTACGATCCGCGCTACCGCAATTCCGCCTTGGTCAACGCGCCGCTGGGGAACGGCTCCTGAGGGGCCGGCCCGGCCGCCCTCAACCTTTTTCCGCCGAACGGCCTTTGCCCGAACCGCATCCCCCGTGGACCGGCATCCCCCGGCTCGCCCCGGGGATCTGCCCCGCGGCGGGGCCGGCGTCCGGCTTTTCAAGGCGGCGCGGCGAGGGGGTGGATGCCCCGGCGAGCCGGGGCATGACGGCGGTGCAGAACGGTTCCCCTCCGCCTCCCGGCCGCCCTCAGCCCTTCAGTGCCCCCTCCACCGCCAGCATGTCGCGCCAGGCGAGGCGCTTGCCGAGGGGCGTGCGCAGCAGGTAGGCCGGGTGGAAGGTGGCGATGGCCCTTATGGTGCGGCTGCCGGTTTCGTAGGGCATGAAGCGCCCGCGCAGCTTGGTGATGCCCTCGGTGGTGGCGAGCAGCGCCTGGGCCGACGGCCCGCCGAGGCAGACCAGGATATCCGGGTCCGCCAGCTCGATCTGGCGGGCGATGAAGGGCCGGCACACCGCGGTTTCCTGCGGCGTCGGCGTGCGGTTGCCCGGCGGGCGCCAGGGAATGACATTGGCGATGTAGGCGCTGGAGCGGTCGAGGCCGATGGCGCCCATCATGAGGTCGAGCAGCTTGCCGGAGCGGCCGACGAACGGCAGGCCCTGCTGGTCCTCGTCGCGGCCCGGCGCCTCGCCCACGAACATCACCCGCGCCTGCGGGTTGCCGTCGGCGAAGACCAGGCGGGTCGCGGTGCGCTTCAGGGCGCAGCCCTCGAATCCATCGAGGATGGCGCGCAGCTCGTCGAGGGTGGCGGCGCCGCGGGCGAGCTCGCGCGCCGACATCACCGCCGCATCCGGCGCCTGGGTGATCAGGGCGCCGGCGGTCGGCGCCGCCGGCGGGGCGGGGCGCGGCGCGGCGCGCGCGGCGGGGGCCTGCGGGCGCACGGCGGGGTCGCCCGGCGGGGGGACGCGGCGGCGGGTGCGGCCGGAGGCCTGCGGGCGCGCGCCGGCTCCGCCGCGCTCTCGGCGAAGCGGTCCACCGGCGCTTCACCCAGGGCCACGTCCACACCCGCCTCCAGATGGAAGGCGAGGATGTCGGCGAGGTTTTCGGGCGGCGCGGTCATGGCCGCATCCTAGAGCGCGGTCCGGGCAAATTGCATCCATTTGCTCGGTGGCGTGTGCGGCGAGAGGGTTGCATCAGTTCCGCCTGCGGCGGATTGCCCCGAAGGCCGAACCGCCCGCGCCGGTCATTCCGGATGCTGCCTGTAGTCGAAGTCGGTGTCCGACAGCAGCCAGAACGCGCTGATCCGCCCGTCCCGCAGGTGGTAGAAATAGGTGACCTCGGTGCGGAACGCGGTGCCCGCCTTCAGGAGCGAGCACGAGAAGATGAAGCGGATCGCGAACTTGTCCTCGTCGGCGACGATGTCGCGAATGTCGTAGGAGGAAGCGCCGAAATTCTGGACATCCCATTGCAGCCTGCTGCGCACGTCGTCGAGCGTCAGGGTCTGCGCGCGGTGATGGCCGATCATGTCCGGGTGGTAGAAGCGCGCGAGCGCGGTGTGGTCGTACGGCTCCCAGACCTCCCGCATCAGCCGCTGGGCGAAATCGCGGACTTCGGTGGGCGACATGGACGGCTCTCCGCGCTGGGGCCGGGCACGCTACGCCAAAGCGCCGGGACGGTAAACGTGCCGCCGGCGCCCGGCCGGGGCGGCCCTTTTTCTCCCGCATCGCGGCGGGGGCCGGAGGCACGGCCGCGCCCGTGCCTCATTGTCATTGCGGCGCAACCGTGGAAAAAGTCCAAGCAAGGAATGAAGGACAGACACGGGAGCTTGAGGCATGAGCGCGGCGGAACTGCCTGAACGCGAGGGCATGGATTATGACGTGGTGGTGGTGGGCGGGGGCCCCGCCGGCCTCGCCACCGCCATCCGCCTGAAGCAGCAGGCGGCCGAGCGCGGGTCCGAAATCTCCGTGGTGGTGGTGGAGAAGGGCTCGGAGGTGGGCGCCCACATCCTCTCCGGCGCGGTCATCGATCCGGTCGGCCTCGACGCGCTGGTGCCCGGCTGGCGCGAGGATGCGGAAACGCCGCTGTCGGTAAAGGTCAACGACGACGCCTTTTATCTTCTCGGCCCGGCCGGCGGCTTCCGCCTGCCCAATTTCGCCATGCCGCCGCTGATGAACAACCACGGCAACTTCGTCGGCTCGCTGGGCAATGTCTGCCGCTTTCTGGCGAAGAAGGCCGAGGAGCTGGGGGTGGAGATCTATCCCGGATTTGCCGCCGACGAGATCCTCTATGACGACAAGGGCGCGGTCATCGGCATCGCCACCGGCGACATGGGGGTCGACAAGCACGGCGCGCCCAAGGGCGAGTTCACCCGCGGCATGGAATTGCGCGGGCGCTACACCGTGTTCGCCGAGGGCGCGCGCGGCCACCTCACCAAGCAGCTCATCGCCAGGTTCGGCCTCGATGCGGGGCGCGACGTGCCCAAGTTCGGCATCGGCCTGAAAGAGCTGTGGAAGGTGAAGAAGGAGCACCACAAGCCGGGTCTGGTGCAGCACGCCTTCGGCTGGCCGCTGGACAGCAAGACCGGCGGCGGCGCCTTCCTCTATCATATCGAGGACGAGCAGGTGGTGGTGGGCTTCGTGGTCCACCTCAACTACCAGAACCCCTGGCTCTCGCCCTTCGACGAGTTCCAGCGCTTCAAGACCCATCCCTTCTTCCGCGACACCTTCGAGGGTGGCAAGCGCATCGCCTATGGCGCGCGCGCCATCACCGAGGGCGGCTGGCAGAGCGTGCCCAAGCTCGCCTTCCCCGGCGGCGTGCTGGTAGGCTGCGCCGCCGGCTTCGTCAACGTGCCGCGCATCAAGGGCAGCCACAATGCGGTGCTCTCCGGCATGCAGGCGGCCGACCACCTCGTCGATGCCATCGCCGCCGACCGCAGCCACGACGAGCTTGCCAGCTACGAGGCGTCGTGGCGCACCTCGCTGGTGGGGCAGGACCTGAAGAAGGTCCGCAACATGAAGCCCCTGTGGTCGCGCTTCGGCACCTTCATCGGCATCCCGCTCGGCGCGCTGGACATGTGGACCAACACCTTCGGCTTCTCGCTCTTCGGCACGCTGAAGCACGGCAAGAGCGATGCCGCGTCCCTGAAGCCGGCCAAGGACTGCAAGAAGATCGCCTATCCCAAGCCGGACGGGGTGCTGACCTTCGACAAATTGTCCTCGGTGTTCATCTCCAACACCAACCACGAGGAGGACCAGCAGGTTCACCTCGTGGTGAAGGACATGGCGCTGCAGAAGTCCTCCGAACACGACATCTATGCCGGCCCGTCCAACCGCTATTGCCCGGCCGGCGTGTACGAGTGGGTGGAGGAGGGGGCGGACGCGCCGCGCTTCCAGATCAACGCGCAGAACTGCGTGCACTGCAAGACCTGCGACATCAAGGACCCCAACCAGAACATCACCTGGACCGCCCCCGAGGGCGGTGGCGGGCCGAACTATCCCAACATGTGAGCGGTGAACGGCGCGGTGTCGCAGCCCCGGATTCGGGGCTCCGCGACTTTCGCGCCGTCCGGGGGTTAAATCGCAAGCGTTCGGACGCGGGAAGCCGCCCGGGCGCGCATGATGCCATCCGACTTGGCCGAAGCCGGGCTAGGTCCTGTCCACGCTTCCGGAACCACCTGATCCGGCATTGATCCCCAATTGCAGCTCGGCGCGCGCGCGGAGGAGGTGCTTCTGGATCTTGCCGGTCGGGTTGCGCGGCAGCTCGCTCACGAAAATCCAGCGTCGGGGCACCTTGAAGTCCGCAATTCGTTCGGCCACGAAGGCGGAGAGCTCATCCGTCGCGGGATTGGATGTTTTCGGCACGATGAAGGCGCACAGGTCTTCGCCGAGCTTCTGGTGCGGAATTCCCACCACCGCCACCTCCTTGACGCCGGGATGCTCGAAGATCGCATTCTCCACTTCCGTCGAGGTGATGTTGAAACCACCCCGGATGATGACGTCCTTCCTACGATCCATGTAATAGAGATATCCCTCCGCATCGCGCCGCCCATAGTCGCCGGTCCATAGCCAGCCATCGTGAAACGTCGCGGCGGTCGCCTTCGGATTTTTATAATAGCCCTGGGACACCGCGGGACCACGCATCACCAGCTCGCCCATTTCATCGTCGTCGGCGCGGCTGCCGTCCGGACGGGCGACGTCGACCGTACACAGGGGCATTCCCATGCCGACCGAGCCGATTTTGCGCAGCGCGTCGCGGCCGGCGAGGAAGGTGCCCGTCGGCCCGGCTTCGGTGAGGCCGTAGGTCTGGCGCAGCTCGACATGCGGGAATGCCTCGGCGAGGCGCCGAATGACCTCCCGCGCCATCGGGGCGCCGCCATAATCGAACACCCGCATGGCGGAAACGTCGTGCCGCCCGGGGTCGAAAGCGTCCAGCATGAAGATGTAGATCGCCGGTACCGCGCAATAGACCGTTGTTCGCTCCCGTGTCATGCGCGCCAGCGTCGCTTCCACATCGACCGCCGGCTCGATGACCAGTGTCGCGCCCGCCCACAGCGTCGCCATGATGTTGAAGTGGAAGCCCGACGACGTGAACAGGGGAAAGGGGCTCTGGTACGTGTCTTCAGGTCCCAGGGAGAGGGCGCCGGCAACCGCGATTCCGGTCGCCACCGCATTGGCATGGGTGAGCATTACGCCTTTGGGGCGGCCCGTGGTTCCGGATGTCAGCAAGATATCCGCCACATCGTTCTCCTGCACCCGCGGGAACTCTTCAGGCCTCACCCGAGCCCGGTCGAGGCGCGCGGCCCAGTCCCCGTCGACGCCGATCCTGATCACCCGGCCCGAGAGCGCCGGAAATGCCTCCGCAAGATGGCCGGCCGCAGCGTCATGGGAGGCCTCGTGGACAAGAAACGTGCATTCCATGTCCGCGATCGCGGCGCAAAGTTCCGGAAGCGCAAACCGCGCATTCAGGGGCACGACGATGGCGCCGGCGCGCATGGCCCCCAATGCCGTCGTGACATATTCGGCGGCGGCGGTGTTCGTCATCAGGATGCCCAGATGATCTCCGCTCGCCAGGCCGGCTTCCCGCAGGGCTGCCGCAGCCTGATCCACCCGCCGGGCGAGCGCTCCATAGGTCAGGCGCGCCTCGCCCGTCGGGGCGAGGCTGGGAGCCACCAGGGCGAGCTTGTCGGGGTACAGGGCACCATTGCGGTCAAGCAGGGCGAGCGGCGTGCGCCACGCGATGGACTCCGGCAGCGGCAAGGTGAAGGAGTGGGTACCCATGATGTTCCTCTTGGTACCGGGCGTGAGACTTGCCGACACACGGCGGGCGCGAAAGAAGTCGGCCCGCCGGCGCCTGCTATGCCTTCGGAAGGCCCATCCAGTTCACGATGTTATTTCGCTGAATCGCCGCCGATCCTCCAATGATCGGCATCAGCAGGCTTTCGCGAACATACCGTTCGACGTCGTATTCCTTGGCGTAGCCATAGGCGCCGAAGATGGTCTGGGCATCCAGGGCGACCCTGCGACCGACCTCGCAGACGTGCAGCTTGGTCATGGCGGTCTCCAGCCTGCACGTCTTGTTGTCCTGGGCCAGCTGGGACGCATGGGCCATCATGAGCCTCGAGCCATGCAGGGCCGTCCGCATGTCCGCGAGCAGGTGACGGACGGACTGATTGGAGCAGATGCGGCGGCCAAACTGGGCGCGCTCCTGAACATAATTCCAGGAGTCGTCATAGGCAGCGGCGGCGATGCCCAATGCCATGGCGGCGACTTCGAGCTTTTCCACGTCGAGGCCCGATCCCACGATGAAGTCCCACCCGCGGTTCCAGCCCGCCGCGCCGCCGATGACGTTCGCGAGCGGCACACGCACGTCGCAGAGCAGGACATCCGTTGTTCCGGCTCCCTTCATGCCCATGCAGTCGATCTGCGTGATGCTTACGCCGGGCGCGTTCGGAGGAACGAGGATGAGCGAGAGGTTGTGGTACCGCTCGTTGGCCGGGCCGGTGCGCACCAGGGTGAAGATGTAGTCGGAGAGGGCGGCGCCCGAGCAGAAGCGCTTGGCGCCGGAAATGATGACGGCGTCTCCGTCACGAACCGCGCTGGTTCTCACCGAGGCGAGGTCCGCGCCGACATCCGGCTCGGACCAGCCATAGGCGAAAAGGAGCTGGCCGGCCGCGACCTTCGGCAGAAGCTCCGCCTTCTGCTCGGGCGAGGCGCATTCGGCAAGGTTCATCCCCGCATAGCACGCACACATGATGTAGGGGACCGCCACCGCCATGCTTCGGCGCGACAGCTCCTCGATGACGACCATGCAGGCAGGAATGTCCCGCCCCGCGCCGCCATACTCCTCGTCCACCGTGAGCCCCATCATCCCCAGCCCGGCAAGCCGGTCGAAAACGTGACGCGGAAAGTGGTTTTCCTTGTCCCATCTGCGGGCCTGGTCGCGCGGCATCTCCGTCTCGACAAAGCGACGGACGGTGTCGCGTATCATCGCGATATGTTCGGGTTCTTCGAGGTTCATCGCGCGACCCTTTGCATCCAGTCAACGGCCGGTGAAGACCGGCGGGCGCTTTTCGCGAAATGCGTTCACCGCTTCCTGGTGATCTGAAGTTTTGTTCGAGAGCGCCTCCAGGGAAAGCGAGGTGTCCATGATGGCATGCGCCATCTGTTTCAAACCGATATTGACGGACATCTTGCTCCATCGAATGGATTTCTTCGCCCCTGCCTGCAGGCGCGCCACGAAGGCATCGACGCGGGCGTCGAGCTCCCCGGCGGGCACGGCATGGTTGATGAGGCCGATCGCGGCCGCCTCGCTTGCAGGCAGGAGGTCTCCGGTCATCAGGTATTCCTTCGCCCGGGCATAGCCGACGAGCTGAGGCCAGATGACCGCGCCGCCGTCGCCGGCGACGAAGCCGACCGAGACATGAGGGTCCCCGATCTTGGCGGCTTCCGACGCGAAGATGACGTCGCAGAAGAGCGCGAGCGTCGCCCCGAGGCCCGCGGCGTGGCCATTCACCTTCGCGATGATGGGCTTCTCGCAATCGAGCATCGAGAAGACGATGCGCCGGCCCTCGGCGGCGGTCTTCTCGAAGGCGCCGTCGAGATCGATCATCTTCTGCATCCATTCGATGTCGCCGCCGGCCGAGAAGGCGCGTCCGGCACCCGTCAGCACGATGACATCGGTCTCAGGATCGAGCGCCGCGACGGTGAAGATCTCGGCCAGCTCCTCATGCATCCGCTCACCGACCGCGTTCAGCTTCTCGGGGCAGTCCATGGTGATGGTGAGAACGCCACCGTCATGCGAAAGCTTCAACGCTTTGAACTTTTCGTACTGCACGGTTTCCTCCGTTCGGTGTTGGCTCTTGCATGCGTCCGGCCCGTGATCCGGCCCCGGGAGACACAAGCGGCCTTTCTGCGCGTCGCTTGGCGGATGTCCGGTGCGCGCGCGGACGTCTCTCCGGCATCACCCGATCGCGTCGTGAGGCGTGGACCCCTCGGATTGCATGGCGGCGCCAGCCGGCGGCGCGCGCTCTAGGCGTCCACCAGATGCTTCTTGATGAAGGCGGCGCCCGCCGCGCCAGCGCGCGTCAGATGGTCCTGCTTTGCGTAAAGGCTCATGTGCGAAACCTTGGGAATGACCGCCAATTCCTTGCGCGCGGATGGCACGGAATGAAACGTTGCGATCTCCAGGTCCCACAGCGTGATCGAGTCGCCCTCGGCGACAACGAATAGTATGGGCTTATCGTAAATGCGCTTAGCGAAATATTCTATATTGTAACTCAAAAGAATTTCTGTGCTCTCGATCGTGCTCCAATGCTCGTGATTGGGGCCTCGCGCTCCTTGATCTCAAGAAACACCTGATGCACAACGGGGAAGGGCCAGGTGGATAGCTCGGTCTCCGGTGTCAGCGACGACATCGGGAGTCTGCCGCCCTCGCCCGTCGCCCTCTTCCGGCGATCGTCGAGGAAAAGCTCCTCCAGCGCGGCAAAGTGCGTTGATCCGTGATTCCGCCTCATGGTTTCAAAGCCGTTCACGACCGGGATGTTGGAGACCGCCATCTTCACGCGGCTGTCGATCGCGGCCAGCGCGATGACGTGGCCGCCAGCGTAGCTGATGCCCCAGACGCCGATCCGTTGGCTGTCGATCTCGGGCAGGGTCTCGGCAAAGGTGATGGCGTTGCGGTAGTCCTCGATCTGCTCCCAGGGGTCGAGGTGCTGACGACGGTCGCCGCTGCTTTCGCCGAGGTTCCGGTAGTCGAACATGAGCACGGCGGCGCCCGCCTCGACGATGCCGGCGGCATAGTGCGGAAGCACGATCTCCTTCACGTAGCACCAGCCGCCTCCCATGATGACGAGAGGCGCGGGCGAGCTGACCCCCTCGGGCAGCACGAGCACGCCGCTCAGGGTGTAGCCGCCGCTGCGAAACTGAACTTTCCTCCCGGCCTGCATGTCGCCGATCCTCCCTGCGATATAAACTGGTCGACCGACCAATTTATTATGAAGGCGCGGCGGCCCTGTCAATGGCTTGCGGCGCCTTTGACGATGAAGGATTGTGGGGCGCCAAGCCTCCTGGAGTTGTCGCGACGTGAAGAAAGTGAAAGGTGTGCCGGCTCTTCCGACCCGAGAGCGTATCCTGAACGCGGCGGAACATTTGTTCGCGGCCCGCGGCTATGATGCAACGTCCTTGCGCGACATCGCGATAGATGCCGGAACACGGACGGGTCTGGTTTCCTATCACTTTCAGAGCAAGGAGGCCCTTTACGAGACCCTCATTTCGCGCCGCTCGACGGAGATCGGGCGGCTGCGCCTCGAGCTTCTTCATGCGGAGAGGCGGAAATGCATGCCGAATCCGGTCCCGGCCGAGCGCATCGTCTATGCTTATACATGGCCGTTCCTGGATCTGTCGCGCAGCGAGGACCCGGGCTGGGCAAGTTATACGAAGCTCATATCGGGAGTCGCGAATTCAGCCCGCTGGGCGAGCCTGATCGGCACCTACTACGACCCCGTGGCGACGGTTTTCTTGAGCGAGTTCCAGCGCACCCTGCCGGGATGTCCGAGAGAAAAAATCGTGGCGGCGTTTACCTTTATGGTCAGCGCCATGCTCAGCATCGCGGCTGAGACCCGGCGTACCGACAACCTTTCCAACGGCGCCCTTCCCTCGACCGACTTGACGCGAATGTTCGACATCATGCTGCCGTTCATTTCCGCGGGGTTCGACCGGCTCGGCGCCGATGGCGGCGATGCGCATGCGGGGCGGGAGGGGTGACGCCTCAAATCGCCGCGAATTAGGTCTCCGTCACGCACTTTTCTGTTGACACCGTGAGAGGTTGATTATTTGGTCGGTCGACCTAATCATTTCCGTCCGAAAGACGGCGGGTCACGAATTGGGTGCCTGCTCGACGTGCCGCCTGAAGCGGGACCGGCGGCAGGCGCGCAAAGAAAAATGGGGATGGAAGCATGCGGATCAGAGCCGTTTCCCTCGCGGGACTCCTTGCCGTGGCCACTGTGAGCCAGGGCCCGGCGGTGGCAGCCGACGGGCCGATGACCGTGAAGATCGGGGTGCTGAGCGACCTGTCGGGTCCGTTTTCGGATTTCGCCGGGAGGGGGTCGATCATCGGAACCCAGATGGCGGTCGACGACTGCCTCAAGGCCGAATGCAATGGAATGCAGATCGAAGTTATCGCGGCAGATCACCAGAACAAGCCCGACGTCGCCTTGAGCATCGCCCGAAAATGGGTCGACACGGAAGGGGTGAATGTCATCGGAGACGTGGTCGTTGCGTCGATCCAGCTTGCCGTTCAGTCGCTGGCGCGCGAGCGCCAGAGTTTCACCGTGCTGTTTCCGGGCGGGGTCAACGCCCTGACGAATGAAGACTGCTCGCCGAACACATCCGTTCAGTGGATGTGGGATACCTACAGTCAGGTCGCGGGCGCCGTCAAACCTTTGGCGAAGCAAGGCACCAGCTGGTTCTTCCTGGCCGCGGACTACGCGTTTGGTCACTCCCTGCAGAAGGACGGCACGGAGATCATAAATGCGCAAGGCGCGAAAGTCGTCGGGTCGGTCCGACACCCCTTTCAGGAGCATGACTTTTCGTCGTTCCTGCTGAAGGCGCAGGCGTCCGGGGCGAATTATGTCGCGTTCGCCAATGCGGGTCCCTACGCCGTCGCCTCTATTCGTCAGGCGACGGAGTTCGGCCTTTGGCAGGGCGGCCAGAAAGCGGTGGCGCTGTTTCTTACCCTGCAGGACGTCAAGGCGCTCGGACTGAAATCGGCGGGCGGCACGCAGCTGACCGAGAGCTTCTACTGGAATTACGATGACAGGACCCGCAGCTGGTCCGCCCGCTACGCAGAGCACTGGCCCGACCGCCGCATGCCTTCCATAAGCCACGCGGGGGCATACTCGGCAACCTATCACTATCTCAAGGCGGTGGTCGCGTCGAAATCGGTTGATCCCAAGGTGGTCACCTCCAAGATGCGCGAGCTTCCCATCGCGGACGACATTGTGCGCAACGCCACATTGCGCCCGGATGGCCGCCTCGTGCACGACACGTATCTTCTCCAGGTGAAGATGCCCAATGAATCGACGTCCGACTGGGATGTATACAACGTGCTGAAGGTCATACCCGGCAGCGAGGCGTTCAAGCCCATGTCGGAAAGCGCCTGCCCGGCTCTCAAGGGGCGGGGCTGACAAGGGATGGCGGGCTTGCAGAGGCCTGACGCGTCAGGCCTCTCGGTTCTGCCGGTACAAATTTGCCCGGATCGCGCTCTGGAGCATTTCCCCGTTTCACGGACATCGGGGCGGCGCCCCGGTGTCCTTGCGCGATCGGGCCTTCTTCACGCGAGGCGGTCTTCACGTCGCCCGAAAGCGCTCTAGCTGTTATCGAAGGGCGGCGGAAGGCGGCGGGCGATCTCCAGGTGCCGGCGAAGCAGGGTCGCCGCCCATTCGCGATCTCCTGACCGCAAGACATCCATGATTTTGAAGTGTTCTTGAATTAAGATCTCGATCCGGTCGCTATCATCATAGGCATAATATTCGCTCAGTCTGCGAAGGCGGTTTTGCTGGCGGACGCCTTGGAGAATGAAGGGGTTGCCCGACATCGAAGCCAAGATCTCGTGAAATTCGGCATTCACCTCAAAAACGTCGCGTCCCTTCAAATCCCCCGCCTTGGCGAGTTTCAGGATCTGTTCATGGGCATGGCGGCTGCGATCGAGCAGGGCTTCATCCAGCTTGAAGGTCGGCTCCAGCAATCCGGCCGGCTCGATCAGCGCGCGGAAGCGATAACTTGCATCATAGGCCTCGGCGGAGTTGAGCACCGCCAGGAAAACCCAGCGATGCCCGTTTCCCCGCTGCACGAGGCCATCCTGCGTCAAGCGCGTCAGGGTCCGCACGAGCTGGGCTCGAGACACCCGGTAGCGGCGCATGAATGCGGCTTCGGTGAACTGCTCAGGCACCTTGTCCCGCATCCGGTCCCTGGCGATGCGGTCATAGAGCGCCACGTCGGAAGGCGAACCGTCGAGCTCCAGATCGGCCAACGCCTCGGCGCCCTGGGCCAGGTAGTGCCCCCGGTTGGGGGTTGCTGTCACGACGCCTTTCTCGGCCAGCACCGTCAAGGCGGCGCGAATGGGAGAGCGGGACACGCCGAACTCATCCACCAGCTGAGATTCGGTCAGGTGATAGCCCGCCGGCAAGTTCTCCCGCCGGATGAAGTCGATGATCTTGGCGGCCAGCTCCTCCTGCACCCGGCTGATCTTTTTTTCACGCATACGTGCGCACCATCCCCAGACACCGGAATGCGAAAAGCGATTGGACGCTGGGCGAGCAGCGCGGCTCGCCCAGCGTTGCTCGCTCAATCCTCCCCCGCAAGCGCCTCGTCTCTTGCGTGTCGGATGTTCGGCATAGCGATAAGCAGGGCGAGCAGGGCGGTCAATATGAGCAGCCCCAGGGCGATGGGATGATGGACGAAGGTCATCCAGTCGCCATCCGACAGGAGCAGCGCCCGGCGCAGCTGTTCATCGAACGCGCCGCCGAGAACCAGCCCCAGCAGCAGCGGGGCTACCGGGAAGTTCAGTTTCTTGACCGCGTATCCAAGCAGGGCAAAAGCTATAAGGATGTAAACATCGAAGACGCGATTGCTCTCCGCGAAGGACCCGATGGCGGTGAGCACCAATATGCCGGGAAACATGTAGATATACCGGATGCGCAGCAGTGAAACCCATATGCCGATCAGGGGAAGGTTGAGGATCACCAGGATAAAATTGCCGACCCACATGCTGGCGATGAGCCCCCAGAAGAGCTCCGGCTGCTTGACCATGACTTGTGGCCCGGGTGTGATCCCGTGCGTGATCATCGCGCCCAGCATCAGGGCCATGAGCGCATTGGGCGGGATTCCCAGGCTGAGCATGGGAATGAAGTTTGCCTGCGCCGCCGCATTGTTCGCCGCCTCCGGGCCAGCAACGCCTTCAATGGCGCCACGCCCGAACATGCCGGGACGGCGGGACACCTTGCGTTCGAGGCTGTAGGCGCCGAAGGCGGCGATGGTTCCGCCGCCGCCCGGCAGAATGCCGAGGATGGTGCCGAGCGCGGTGCCGCGCAGCACGGGGGCGATCGAGCGGCGAAAGTCGTCCGCCGTGGGCCATAGGCGACGAATTTTCTCGATCCTGCGTCCCGCGCCGCCGGTTTCCTCGATGCTGGTGGCGATCTCGGCGATGCCGAAAAGTCCGATCGAGACCGCCGTGAATCCAATCCCGTCGGAAAGTTCGAGAATGCCGAAGGTGAAGCGCTCGGTTCCGGTGTTGACGTCCATGCCGACGAGGCTGAGCAGCAGGCCGATCAGGGCCATCGCGATCGATTTCGCGATGGAGCCGCCGGACAGCAGCACCGAGGACACGAGGCCCAAGGTGAGAAGCGCGACATATTCCTCCGGCCCGAACAGCAGGGCCACCTTCACCAGGGTGGGGCCGGCGACCGCGACGACGAGGGTCACGACGCAGCCGGCGAACAGGGAGGCGAGCGCCGCGATCGCCAGAGCCGACCCGGCGCGCCCCTGCAACGCCATCTTGTGACCGTCGAGGCAGGTCACCACCGTCGACGCCTCACCGGGAATATTGACGAGAATGGATGTGATGGATCCACCATACTGCGCGCCGTAATAGACGCCGGCCAGCATGATGATTGCGCCGACCGCCGGCAAATAGAAGGAGATCGGCAGAAGGATCGCAAAGGTCGCCAGCGGACCGATGCCGGGCAGCACCCCGATCAGCGTGCCGAGCGTTGCGCCAAGAAGGCAATAGCCGAGGTTATCCAGAGCGAGCGCGACGCTCATGCCGTAGACGAGGTTGTTCAGGAGATCCATGTCGGCCACACAGAGAGGTTCAGCTTGAGAAAAACCTTGAAGACCAGGACCGCCAGAGCGGTGACCACGACGGCGGTCGCCACTCGCTTCCTCAGGTCGGGAAAAGGTGTCGCAAACGAGCCCAACAGGGCGCAGGCGCCCGCGGCAAGGACGAGGCCGCCGGGTTCGACCAGCAGGCTAAACGCCAGGATGCCCGCCACCAACGCCCCGATGGGGCGAGGCCGCCAACGGGGCATGGCGACCTGTGTTCGCAACCCGTCCAGCACAATGAAGGCGCCCACCCCAAGGATCATCCAGGCGACGAGGCGGGGAAAGAAGGACGAGCTGGACGGCCCCTCTCCGTCGAACGGCAGGTGCGAGACCATAAGAAGGGCCGTCGCGCCAACCAGGACGACAAAGGACCCGGCGATGACATCGCGATTCATTTGCATGCGCGCCTCGTGGTCAATCCGGAAGCGTCCCGGACCCGGGGGCCGGGGACGCTAGCCTTCGGGCGTCAGGGCTTCATGGTGGCGCGGACGCGATCGAGCTGGCTCTTCTGCGCTGCTGCGAAGCCGGCCGCATCCGTGTAGTTCGACGGTTCGCCCACGGCATCCGCGAACTTGCGCCAGACCGCCCTTTCCATGGCGGCATGAAACTTGTCGTGCAAATACTTGACGACCTGCGGCGGCAGTCCCGCCGGACCGACGAGGCCCTTCATATTGGTCGCGACAACGTCGTAGCCCAGTTCTTTCAGCGTGGGCACGGCGGGATAATGGCTTGAGCGCTCCTCGCCGCTGCCGGCGAGCACGCGGATCGTTCCCGCCTCCACCTGGCCCTGGATTTCCTCGGTGGCGCCCATCGCCACGTCCACCTGCCCGCCAAGCAGCGCCTGCATGATCGGCGCGCCGCCCTGGAACGGCACCTCCTTCAGGCGGACGCCCGCCGCCTTCTCGATCATGCCGCCGATGGAATGGGGCAGGCCGCCGATGCCGGTATTGGCGAGGGAGATCTTTCCGGGCTTCTCCTTCGCGGCCGCGACGATGTCTTGCACGGTCTTGAACGGGGAGTCGGCCTTCACGATGATGAAGAAGGGGTTGTTGGTCAGGCGAATGATGGAGGTGAAGTCCTTCGCCGGGTCATACGGCACGGCGCGATGGGCGGGCACGGATGTCGTTTCCGATCCGCCCGCCACGAGCAGGGTGTAGCCGTCGGGCTTGGTATTGGCGACCGTCTGGGCGGCGAGCACGCCCGCCGCGCCGGGCTTGTTCTCGACCACGAGCGGAACCGGAAAATCGCCCTGCGCGGCGGCCGCGATGTTGCGGGCCGCCTGATCGCTTCCCCCTCCCGGGGCGAAGCCGACGACGATCTGGATGGGCTTGTCCGGCGTCCATTCCTGGGCGCCGGCCGCGCCGGCCCAGAAGACGAGCGCAACAGCAACAGAGGCTGTCCGTGTCACGATACGCATTCTAAGTCCCTCTGGTTTGTGCTTGTTGGGTTGTGATTGGCCTGAGTTCAGGCGATCGGCCGTCTGGATCAGGCTCCGAAGCCCCCGCCGCCCGGCGTTTCAAGCGTCAGCGTCGCACCGGGCTGGATCGTCTGGATTTCGCGCGGATCGATGGGCGCGCCATCGAGGAGAACGCGCCCCACCGCTCCCATCCCGCCGCCCAGCAGGCCGGGTGCGGGCGTCTTCAGGCGATCGGCCATGAAGGACGCCGTGATCGGCTCATCGCCAAGCATCAGCATTTCGAAAACCTGTCCGTCGCCGCCCCGGTGGCGGCCGTCTCCCCCGGTTCCCCCACGCAGCGCGCGGCGCAGGATTCGAACCGGAGCCTGTGTCTCCACCACCTCGATGGGCGTATTCGAAAGGTTGCTCGGGAAGCTGAGCGTCGGCAGCCCGTCGGCCTGCGAGGTCGCTCCCTGTCCGCCGTTCAGGAAGAAAGTCGATGCGAAGCGCTTTCCGCCGTTGGCGCCGGCGAGGTGGACGCACCAGAGCGGCGAACCGGGCGCGGCGCAAACCTTGTCGGGAACGATGCCGACGAGCGCGCCCATGATGGCGGGCGGGATGAGGTGGCCCGTCATGGCGCGCGCGCTCACGGCCGCGGGGAAGCGCGGATTGAGGATCGATCCCAGGGGGGCGGAAACTTTGATCGCCCTGAACGAGCCGTCATTGTTCGGCACGGTCGGAGAGAAGACGCACTTCAGGGTGTAGGCCGAATAGGCGAAGGTATAGATCGGAACGACATTGATCGCGCGCGGAAGCTGGGGCGAGGAGCCGGCGAAATCCACGTTGACGCGGTCGCCGATGATCTCCACGCGGCAGCGGATCGTGACCGGCTCGACGAACCCGTCCACGCTGATTTCGTTTTCATGCACGCCGTCGGGCACAGCTTCGATCGCGCTGCGCATGGCGAGCTCCGAGCGCGCCTGCATCTCGCTGCCGACGACCTGCAGGTCGCAGCGCGTTTCCTCCAGGGTGTCGAGCAGGCGCTGCCCCAGCATTCTGTTCGCCGCGACCTGGGCCCAGAGGTCGCCGATGACCTGGTCGGGCACGCGGACGTTGTCCCTGATGATGGCCACCAGCGTCTCATTCACCGACCCGTTGGAGATGAGCTTCGAACGGGGAATCCTCAAGCCTTCCTCGAACAGCTCGGCGGTGCTGGGCGATCGCAGCCGCCCGCCGATGTCCGCAGCATGCGCCACCGTGCCGGAAAAGCCGACGAGCTCCTCGCCACGGAATATGGGCATGGCGACGTTGATGTCGGGCAGGTGGCCGGTGCCGAGCCAGGGGTCGTTGGTGATCATGACGTCTCCCGGCCGCAAGGTTTCGCGGGGGAAGACATCGAGGAAGCGGCGAATGGTGTTCGGGAGAGTGCAGATGAAGGACGGAATGCTCTGGCTGGACTGCGCGAGCAACTGGCAATCCCGATCGAGCAAGACAACCGCATAGTCGTTGGACTCGCGGACGATGCTGGAGAAAGACGTTCTCACCAGGGTTGCCGCTGCCTCATCCACCAGGCTGACCAGGCGGGTCCAGAGTATTTCCAATGTAACGGGATCTATATTGCTCATAGTCATGCCTCGAGCGTCACGAGAACACTGAGGTTCTCCAGCACTTCCACACGCGCCGCCACGGGGACGACGATCGTCGATTCCTCTTCTTCGAGAATGAGCGGTCCCGTCAGGACTGTTCGTTTTGGCAGCGCGTATCGCTCATAGACGGGAACTTCACGCATGGCGTCATCGGCCGTGCAGAAGATGGGGCGGCGGGCCTTCGGAGCGACGCTGGCCTGCGGTCCGGCACGGGACGGCCAGACGAAGTCGCGCACGCCCTGCCGGGTCGATCCGACGACGCGCCAGGTGACCGTTTCCGGTATGCCGGCCGGAAGGACGCCGCCGTAAATCTCGTCGTATCTCTTGTGGAAGGCCGCGACGAGGTCCGCCGCGAAGTCGGCGCCGGGCTCGCGATAAGGAAACCGCACCGTCACATTCGCGCCCTGGCCGAGATACCGCATCTCCACGAGCAGCTGCCAGTCGACCGTCTCGGACGCCGGAAGGCCGACCGAGATTTCCTCGCCTGCCGTGCCGCGCATGGCCGCGACCGCGGCCCGGATCTCATCCCAGTCGAGGCCATCCAGCCGCGCCGGACGCGACCAGGAGCGCTCGACCCGCATGGGCGCGGCGAGGAAGCCGAGGCACGAGCCGGTGCCCGCCGCGATGGGAAACAGCACGCGCGGCACCCGAAGCTTGCGCGCGATCTCGACCGCGTGCATCGGGCCGGCGCCGCCGGTGGCGACGAGGGTGAACTGCCGCGGATCCTGCGCCTTTTCGGCGATGTGGACCCGCGCGGCGCCCGACATCGCCTCGTTCACCACATTGAAGATGCCCTTGGCCGTCGCCTCGGCGCTAAGCCCGAGCCGTTCTCCGAGGGTCCCCAGGGCGCGATGTGCCGCATCAAGGTCGAGCCGCATCCGCCCGCCGAGGAAATAGCCCGGATTGAGATAGCCAAGGACGAGGTCCGCATCGGTGACGGCCGGCTCGGTGCCGCCGAGTCCGTAGCAGGCGGGCCCGGGGTAGGAGCCGGCGCTTTCGGGACCCACCGTCAGGAGGCCGAGTTCGGACGCACGCGCAATGCTGCCGCCGCCCGATCCGATCTCGATCAGGTCGATGCTCGCCACCAGCAGCGAAAGGCCGCTGCCCTTCTTGAAGCGGCGCACCCGGGCGGTTTCGAACATATGCACCACGCTGGGTTCCCCACCCGTGACGGTGCAGACCTTGGCCGTGGTTCCCCCCATGTCGAATGCGAGCACGTCGGAGAAGCCCGAGGCGCGGCCCGCATTGGCCGCGCTGAGGACCCCTCCGGCGGGACCGGATTCCACCGCCGCGATCGGAATGTCCGCCGCCACCGATGCGGTTGTCGTTCCACCACTCGAGAGCATAACGCGCAGCGCCGCGTCGACGCCCGAGCGCCTGAGGCGGGCTTCGAGCTCCTCGAGATAGGCTTTGACGAGGGGCTGCACGTAGGCGTTCGCGGTGGTGGTGGTCGTGCGCTCGTATTCGCGGATCTCGCAGGCCACCCGCGAGGAGAGGCTGACGGACACGCCCGGCAGCGCTTCCCGAAGGGCGCGGCCGATCTCATTCTCGTTTTCCGCGTTGACGCAGGAATGCAGCAGCGCGACCGCGACCGACGCCACGCCGGACGCCCGGATCTGCGATACGACTTGCGCCAGTTCTTCGCCCTGCGGCCGCGCCACCACGGTTCCGTCGGCGGCGATGCGCTCGCCGATCTCGAACCTCAGCTCGCGGGGAACGAGCGGGGGCGGCATCTCGAGGTTGAGGTCATAGAGGTCGTAGCGAACCTCGCGGCGGATATCGAGAATGTCCGCGGTGCCGGCGGTCGCGACCAGCGCGGTCGACGCGCCCTTGCGCTCGATCAGCGCATTGGTGACGAGGGTGCTGCCGTGAACCACGCTCTCGACCTTCGGCGCGGCGCAGGCGGCATCACCATGTCCCACGGCCGCGAGCAGATCCTCGACGACGGCGGACAGCGCCTCCCCCGGATTGTCGTGCGTCGTCAGCCGCTTCGCCAGGAAGATCTGTCCTTCCGGGACAATCTCGATGACTCCATCCGTGAACGTGCCGCCGATATCGACGGCTATGCGGAACCCCATTCCTCGCTCCTCGCGACTTAACGTCGGCATCATCGTTCAAATGATAAACAAAAAACAATTGGTCGCAACAGCGAGCGGGCGACTTTTTCGGCAAAATCCCATGCTGCACTGCATTTAGCCACATGCTGCGCATTGAATATGCAGGAATATGGGCGAACGGCCGCTTGCAGGCGGTGGGGCGGGCCGAAAATTTTCTTTCCGGAGGGCTTTTTCGAATTGTACGATATATGTATATAAAACAATATTCCCGAGGACGGGCCCCGGATGAGGCGTCGCCGTGCGCCCCATGCGGGTGGGTCGCTCCATGGAGCGAATGGACCCCAAAGGAGAGTTCAATGGACAATCTGCTGATGTTGAAGGGCGCCCGGAAGCTGGTGGGAACGTGCGCCAATGTGCAGCCGGGCGAAGAGGTCGTGATCGTGACCGACTTCGCGGGACACCGCGTTGCCGAGGCCGTCGCCGCCGCCGCGCTGGAGCGGACGGATGCGGTGAACATCGTCGTCATGCCGCCGCGCTCCATCGACGGCGAGGAGCCCACGAAGACCGTCGCGGCGGCGATGCAGGCCGCCGACGTGCTCTTTACCCCGGTCAAGCAGTCGATCACCCACACCTATGCGACACGCACCGCCATCGGCAACGGCGCGCGCGGCATCATGTTGTCCCAGTTCAATCCGAACATGCTGGTGACCGGCGGCATCAATGCCGATTTCGAGGCGATCCGGCCGCTCTGCTTCAAGATCGGGGAATTGCTCGCGAACTGCGACAAGGTTCACCTGACGACACCCGCGGGCACCGATCTGCGCCTCAGCCTCAAGGGCCGCCCGTCCAACCCGCACTGCGGCCTGGTCCGCAAGCCCGGCGACTTCACCACCGTGCCCAATATCGAATGCAGCTCCTCGCCCATCGAAGGCTCCTCCGAGGGCGTCATCATCGTCGATGCGAGCATCCCCTATTATGGCGTGGGGCTCGTGAAGGAGCCGATCCGCTTCGACGTGGCCAACGGGCGCGTCACCAAGATCTCGGGCGGCTATCAGGCCGATTTTCTTGACCAGCTGCTGGCGCGGCAGGGCGACCCCGCCGTCTACAACATCGCCCAGATTTCCTTCGGCCTGAACCCCCATTGCCCGATGGAAGGCGTCATGCTGCACGACGAGGGCGTTTACGGCACCGCCCATATCGGCATCGGCACGAGCGTGCTTCTTGGCGGCGAGGTGAAGACCTTGACGCACTTCGATTCCCTGATGTGGAAGCCGACGCTGTCGCTCGATGGTGAAATCGTCCTTCGGGATGGCAAGTGGCTCCTGCCGGAAGCGGACGTCATTCACAGCGGCCGCGCGTAACCCGTCACCTGCCCCCCCACCAACCTGGGGCAGGCCTTCATGCGTCGTGCTTTCGAGGCGCGCCGCGGCCGGGCGGAACACGGATCCGGCCCGCCGCTCCGGGCTTTCGCCGCGGGGGCGCCTTGCCGGCGCCGCACCCGGACCGGAGCCGGACCGGCTGTCGCGGCGGGCCTCGAAAGCCGTGGAAGAACCTGGAGCACGCGCCGATCGGCCTGCATCGCAGGCTGATCGGGTCGCGCGTTCTCCATCAACGATTTGGAGGGCGCTTCACCGGGCGAATGGATTCAAGTCGCCCGGATCGCGCTCCAAGGCGGGAAAGCTCCGATATGGATAAAATGGAAAGCAAGTTCGCCTCCCTTGCGACGGACAACGCCCCTGGCCAAGAAGTCCGTGAGCGGGCGGCGGCGCAGCCGGTGTTCTCGGGCGATCCGATCCCCGGCCGCGAGGTGGATTTTTCCCACGGCGACGTGGACGCGTTCCTGCCGGCGCCGGGAACGCTGGATGCCTTTGTCGCAGGCGTCCACGCCGGCGGCAGGCAGGCCTATACCGAGTATCGAGGCAGCGCCGACATCCGCGCCGGCCTCGCCTCGCGGCTGGCGGCCTTCACCGGGGCCCCGGTTTCGGCGGACACGGACCTCATCCTGACGCCGGGCAGCCAGGGCGCCCTGTTTCTGGCCGTGGCGTCCGTGGTGGGGGCAGGCGAGAAGGTCGCCATCGTCGAGCCCGATTATTTCGCCAATCGCAAGCTCGTGCGCTTCCTCGACGGCGAGATCATGCCTGTTCGCCTGGCGTTCCTCGAAAAGGCCGATGGCGCCGGGCTGGATCTGGGAGACCTGGAGGATGCCTTTAAAAGGGGCGCAAGGGCCTTCGTGTTTTCCAATCCCAACAACCCCACCGGCGCCGTCTATTCGGACGCCGAGATCCGCGCCATCGCCGCGCTCGCCGAGCGCTACGGGGCGACCGTGATCGTAGACCAGCTCTATTCGCGGCTGCGCTATTCCGGCACCACCTACACACATCTGCGGGCCGTCGAGGTGGACCCCGACAGGGTCATCACGATCATGGGGCCGTCCAAGACGGAGTCGCTCAGCGGATACCGACTCGGGGTGGCTTTCGGGTCGCCGCGGATCATCGAGCGCATGGAGAAGCTGCAGGCGATCGTTTCGCTGCGCGCCTCGGGCTACAATCAGTCCGTGCTCCGCGGCTGGCTTGCCGAACCGAAGGGCTGGATGGAGAAGCGCATCGCGCTGCATCAGGCGATCCGGAACGACCTGCTCGAAAGGTTGTGGGGGGCCGGTCTTGCGGCGAGGACCCCCGACGCGGGAAGCTATCTTTTTCCGAAGCTTCCACGCCTTTCCCTCGCGCCGGCCGATTTCGTGAAAGCGCTGCGCTTCCAGGCTTCGGTGATCGTCACGCCGGGAACCGAATTTGGTCCCAACCTGAATGCCTTCATCCGCTTGAACTTTTCGCAGGATCATGCGGCCGCCGCCGCCGCGGTCGACCGCATGATTGAACTGGTCGCCCGCTATGAGGGGTGACGGCGCGGCGCCTTCGGCCGAGATCCGCCCGCAGGGAAACTACGTTCTTGCGCGGCGCCACGAATCCCTCGTGTTCACGTCCGGCATGACGCCCCGCCGCGACGGAAAACTCGTTGCGTCGGGACAAGTCTCGTCCCGGCATCCGCCAGACTTCTATCGGGACATGGTCGAGTTGGCCTGTGCAAACGCCCTCGCGGCGGCGCGCAGCGTGATCCAGGACCCGGAGAGAATCGCCGCCGTTCTGAGCCTGACGGTCTTCATCGCGGCCGCCGATGATTTTGAAGCGCATTCCCGGATCGCGGACTTCGCGTCCGCTTACCTTCACCGGGAACTCGGCCAGGCCGGAATCGGCAGTCGGGCCGCCATTGGCGTCGCGACCTTACCGGGGAATGCCTGCGTGGAGATCCAGCTCGTGGCCGTCGTCGAGAAATGAAGGGGAATTATTCGTAATGCGTGCTCGGCGCGGCTCGCGCCCCTGCCGGGTTGCGGGTCGGCTGGCCTGGCGAGACGACGCTCGCGGTGACGCGCCTCGTCTTCGCGGGCACTTTCGAACGGCATCCGGCACGGAGCCCGGTGCTCGTCCATGGCGGCGGTAATCTGGTTTTCCAGAAGGGGCGCCCTGATTCCGCCTTCCAGGCCAAGGGCCGGGAGGCTGATCCCTATTTCACCGCGACGCGGAAAGGCGCTCCGCCGCCTTCGGGGCGGGGGTGGCGCGCCGGACACTCCCGCGCTCAGGCGGCGGGGCGGGCGCCGGTGCGCAGGGCGGCAAACGTGTTCGCCAGCGCGACGAAGCCGGCCACGTCGATCTCCTCGGCGCGGGCGGTCTCCTCCACCCCGGCGGTCGCCAGCAGGGCGGCGGTGTCCACGCCCAGCGACTTCAGGCTCTGGCGCAGCATCTTGCGGCGTTGGCCGAAGGCGGCCTCGGTCACCTTCTCCAGGTTCGACAGGGCGCAGGGCAGGGGGCTGGCGCGCGGCACGAGATGCACCACCGAGGAGGTGACCTTCGGCGGCGGCACGAAGGCGGAGGGGGCGACGTCGAAGGCGATGCGCGCCGTGGTGCGCCAGCCCGCCAGCACGGCGAGGCGGCCGTAGGCCTTGGACCCCGGCGCGGCGACGATGCGCTCCGCCACCTCCTTCTGGAACATGAGGGTGAGCGAGGAGAACCACGCCGGCCAGGGCTCGCTGGAGAGCCAGCCCACCAGCAGCAGCGTCGCGATATTGTAGGGCAGGTTGGCGACGATCCGCGCCTCGCCGTCGCCGATGAGGGGGCGCACATCCACCTTCAGCGCGTCGCCGGCGATCACCTCCAGCCGGCCGGGATAGTGGGCGGACACTTCCGCCAGCGCTTCGAGGCAGCGGGAATCGCGCTCGATGGCGATGACGCGGCGGGCGCCCAGGGCCAGCAGCGCGCGGGTGAGCCCGCCGGGTCCCGGACCCACCTCCACCACGGTCGCCTCCTCCAGCGGCCCGGAGGCGCGGGCGATGCGGCCGGTGAGGTTGAGATCCAGGAGGAAGTTCTGCCCCAGCGACTTCTGCGCCGAGAGGCCGTGGCGGCGGATGACGTCGCGCAGCGGCGGCAGGTCGTCGAGGGCGCTCACGCCGGGACCGCCCTGCGGCCCTGGTCGCGGCTCTCCTGATCGGGCCCATCCTGACGGCGCAGCCCGTCTTCCGCGTCGGCGAGGCGCCGGGCCAGCCGCAGGGCCGCCATCAGGCTCGACGGATCGGCGCGGCCGGTGCCGGCGATGGCGAAGGCCGTGCCGTGGTCCGGCGAGGTGCGGATGAAGGGCAGGCCGAGGGTCACGTTCACCCCCTCGTGGAAGGCGAGGGTCTTGGCCGGGATGAGCACCTGGTCGTGATACATGCCCACCGCCACGTCGTAGCCGGCGCGCGCCTCGGGGTGGAACAGGGTGTCGGCGGGCAGGGGCCCCGTGGCCTCGATGCCTTCGCGGCGCAGGGCGGCGACGGCCGGCCGCACCACGTTCTCGTCCTCGCTGCCGAGGGTGCCGTCCTCGCCCGCATGGGGATTGAGGCCGCAGAAGGCGAGGCGCGGCCGGGCGATGCCGAAGCGCCGCACCATGTCGCGCGCCACGATGCGCCCGGTCTCCACCAGGAGGTCGTAGGTGAGCTGCCGGGGCACGTCGCGATAGGGAATGTGGATGGTGGCCGGCACCACGGCGAGCAGCGGCGACCAGATCATCATCACCGGATACGGCGCGGGCAGGCCGGCGGCCGCGGCGCGGGCGGCCAGATATTCGGTGTGGCCGGGGAAGGCGAAGCCGGCGGCATACATCACCGATTTCGCCAGCGGATTCGTGACCAAAGCGGCGGCGCGGCCGGATGTGACGAGGCCGAGCGCCGCATCGAGGCTGGCGAGGACGCAGGGGGCCGAGCTGGCGTCGGGACGGCCCGGCGTGGCGGTGGCGGAGGGGCCGGCGGGGAACACGGGCAGGGCCTCGCCGAAGCGCCCGGCCGCCTCCTCCGGCGCCGCCGCGACCAGCGGCACCGCGAGGCCGAGCTGGCGCGCCCGCGCGGCGAGCACATCCAGATCCCCCGCCACCAGGAAGGGCGGCACCTCGACGGCGGCGCGGCGCGCCCAGGCGGCGAGGGCGATGTCGGGGCCGATGCCGGCCGGCTCGCCGAGGGACAGGACCAGGGGGGCGGATCTGGGGCCGGACCTGTGCGCGGAAAGGGCGGCGGGCGAAGGGGCAGGCGAAGGGGTCGGCGAAGGTCTGGGCATGGCCATCAACGGCGATATTCGATCAGCGACTGCTTCTTCAGGTCGTTCATGAAGCGCTTCGATTCGGCGGCGAACTGCGCGGTCGCGATCTCGTCCTTGATCTCGCGCTTCTGCGAGCTTTCCCCGCGCACCTCGCGCTTGCCGCACATGGCGAACGTCTCCACCCCCGACTGGCCGACTTCCGGCGGGGTGAGGCGGCCGATCTCGGTCTTGTCGAGAATCTGCCGGAGCTGGGCCGGCATTTCCGAGGAGAGGCGCGAGACGGGCTGGCGCACCACCACCTCCTTCATGCCCTTCACCATGGCGATGCCGGCCTCGCAGTCGGTGAAGCGGCCGCGCACGCCGGTGGCCTCCTGGAGACGGGCGCCGTGGGCGTTCGAATTGCGCGGCACGGTGAAGATGATGGGCACCAGGGTGTATTCGGTGGAGACCAGCTGGGTCTCGCCCCGCTTCTGCAGGGCCGCGAAGACCTCGGCATCGCGCACGTTCACCGTGACCGAGCGCGAGCGCACATACTGGTCCCAGACATAATTGGCCACCAGGCGCTGCTTGAAGATGCGGTCGTCGAGGCCGACCCGCTTCAGCGTCTCGCTCATCTCCTGAGGGGTCAGCCCGCGCCCCTTCGCCATGGTGGCGTAGATGCGGTCGATCTCCTCCTTGTCCACGTCGATCTTCAGCCGCAAGGCCTGCTGGATCTTGATCCGCTCCTCGATGAGGTCGTCCAGCGCCTGCTTGGGGTTGATGGTCTTGCGCTCCGACACCTCGAACAGGCGTTGGCGCTGGGTCACATCATAGCTGGTGATGGGGTCGCCGTTCACGATCACGAGGATCTGCTGCGCGCGCGCGGGCGCGCCGGCGCCGAGGGCGGTGAGGAGGAGCGTGAAGGCGAAAAGGAACGAGTGGCGAAAGGGCATGATCCAGTCCGAAGGTCGCGCGACGACTTGTGTTCGCCTCCTGTGGCGGCAATGCGGCCCCCGCCCTCCCTCGGGCATGGGCCACATGACCGTGCGTGCCGGTCGCGGCAGGCCGGCACGGCCGTGCGGCTGCCTCAGGACCTCTTCCTGCGGAAGGCGCGCACGACCATAGCGCGGAGCCGGCGGCCGGGCCAAGCCCGCGATCCGCCGGCGGGCGCCGCTGGCGGACAACACGCACGAACAGGAGGCGGTGAGCAAGAGGCCGCGAACAAGAGACGCGAACAAGGGGCCGCGGATTAAGAGGTGGCGGACAAGGAGGCGGCGGACGAGAAGGCCGCGGACAAGGAGGTGGCCAACACCAGCTCGTGAGCAGGGTGCCGTGAGCACGAAACCGTGAGCGGAGTGGCCGCGAGCGGAGGGGTCGAGAGCGGCGGGCCGCGCTCCACCCGAATGAACACCACGCCGCGCGATGGGCGCCCGGCGTGGTGGCGGCAGGCTATTGCGAGTTTTCCGATCCGAAGGAGGTGGAGAACCCGCCCTCGCCCAGGGTCCGCAGCCCGATGCGGAACATCACCTTGCTCACCGGCGGCGCGGACGGCCCGTTCAGGGTGTAGTCGGAGATGTAGTTGAGGGCCAGGGTGAAGCAGTCGTCGATATAGCTCAGGCCGAGCAGGGTGTAGTCCACCTCGCCGCCGGCGAAATCGTAGCGGACGGCGCCGCGCACCGCCCAATTGTCGTTAAATTTGTACGACGCGTTGGTGTAGATACCCTCGCGCGTGTCGTAAAAGCCGAGCAGCGGCTGCGGCTCGTAGCGGCCATAGGTGACGGCCACGTTGAAGCGGTCGATCTCGGCCCGCCCCTGCAGCTCGAAGCGCTGCATGGAGAAGCTCGATTCGTCGAAGCGGAAGCGGGTGACGATCTCGAGGTTCTTGGTGGGCGAATAGCCGAACTTGGCGATGTAGTCCGAGGCGCTGGTCTCCAGGCCCGATTCGAGGCCGGTATTGGCCATGTCGCCATAGGCGTAGGAATTCTTGCCGAACAGGTTGTAGGACTGGCCGACCACCGCGGTGAACAGGCCGGCGCCGTTGATGGCGGCGGAATAGGTGACGCCGAGATTGAGGCGGCTGCCGCCCTCGACCCGGTCATAGCCGGAATACTTGTTCATCTCGAACAGGTTGGTATCGTCGAACACTAGGCTCTGCGCGTCCTCGTTCGGGAACTTGCCGATATCGGCCTCGTTCGGGCGGATGATGACCTGGGCGCGCGGCTCGATGGTCTGCGTGCCCCAGCTCTCCGCCGAGATGAACGGATATTTGTAGTCGAGGCCCACCGCCGGCATGGCGCGGATGAGGTCGTCGCTGCCCGGCTGGAGCGGGTTCTGCCCGGGGAAGGTCGGGCCATAGGCGTAGTTGAACGGCAGCTGGCTGACATTCACCGAGGCCACGTCCACCCGGGCGCTGGCGAAGGGCGTCCATTGCTGGCCGAGCGAGTCGGTGATGGTCTTGCGCCAGGACAGGTCCGCCGACAGGCGCGTATAATCGCCGGGCGCGCCGCGCAGCAGGCATTCCCTGGAGGTGGGGTTGGCGATGGTGCACGCGCCGGTGGGAATGCCCACGGCGCCGATGCTGGAATCCACTGCCGACATGCCGATGAAGTCGGCTTCCTGGCGGGTCAGGCTGGTGAAATTGGTCTTGAAGGTGGTCTCGCCGCCCCAGAAGGACTTCTCGAACACCTTGTTGTAGTTGAGCGTTCCCACGACCGGCTGGCGATCCTGGTCGTCGGTGACGGCGAGGCCGAGGAAATAGAGGCCGCGCACGTCGAAATAGGAGCGGTCGCCCTGGCCGGTGAGGTAGGCGGTGGAGGTCTTGGTGGTGACCGTGTCGCCTATCAGGTTGTAGTCGCGCAGGAAGGTGCGGTCGGAGGCGACGGTCGCATCCCAGCCGAAGGTCCAGAACTGGTTGAGCGCGAAGGCGCCGGTGGACTGGATGGCACCGCGGTTGTCGCGATAGCCGGGCAGGACCTCGGTCACCCCGTTGGAGGTGGTGATGAAATCCTGCTTGTTCTCCTGCGAGATGCCGGCGGCGCTGATGGTGTAGCTGCCGTTGGCCAGGCGCTGGCGCCATTCGCCCTGCATCAGCAGGCCCTGCTGGGTGACGAAGCCGGGGGTCAGCGTCAGGTCGCGGTCGGGCGCGATGTTCCAGAAGAACGGAAGCGCGACCGCCTGGCCGATCTGGGTCGAGGAGAAGAATTCCGGCATCAGGAAGCCGGTCTTGCGCTTCACCGTCGGGTCCGGCGAGGACAGATACGGGAAGTAGGCCACCGGCATGCCGAAGAATTCCACCCAGGCATCCTGGTAGTAGATCATCTGCTGATCTTCGTTGTGGATGATCTTCTTGGCCTTGATCTGCCACAGCGGCGGCTTCGACGGGTCGTCCTTGCAGGGTTCGCAGGCGGTGTAGGTACCGTTCTGGAACACGGTGACATTGCCTTCCGTGCGGTCGGCGCGGGCGGCGGAGAAATGGGTCTTGTCGGGGGTGTCGAGGCGCAGGGAATCGATGAAGCCCTGCTTGAAGTCCTGGGTCAGCTGCAGGGTCTCGGCGGTGACGATCTTGCCGTCCTTGTCCTTCAGCCGGACGTTGCCCTGGGCGAACATGGTGTTCGCCTTGCGGTCGAGCACCACGCGGTTCGCCTCGAGGGTCGAGCCGTCATAATAGATCTGGACCGTGCCGACCGCCGCGACGGTGTCCTTCTGGTAGTCGTATTCGAGCTGGTCGGCGGTCACCAGCATCTTCTGGTTCGGGTCGAGCTTGCGGGCGTTCAGCACGTTGGCGCCGAACGCGCCCGAGGGCTGCGCGCCGAACGTGCCCGAATTGGTCGAGCCCACGACGCCGGAATTTTGCGCCGCAGCAGGCGTCGCGCCGGCAAGCGCGGTGGCGGCCAGGGCGATGCCGAGAACGAGGGCGGTCGCAGGCATGAACCGGCCGTTCCCGCGCACGCCGGTGCGCGGGCCTTGTCCGATCCTGTCTCCGACGGGGGGGAGCCCAACCGTCATCCGTCCTCCCGATGCAACAGAACCAATACCCCCAGCAAAATCCCCGTCACCGCAGGAAACCATGCTGCAGCAACAGGATGAACGATTCCTGCCTCCCCGAGATCCTCGGCGAGCTTTGTCCCAACATAAAGCAGAAAGCCCGCCAGCACGCCACCGAGAATCGTCTGGCCGACCCCGCCGAAGCGGAACACCCGCAGGCCCACCACCGCGGCAATCAGGACCATTGCCACCAGAAGAAACGGCCGTGCCAGAAGGCTCTGCAGCTGGAGGCGGTATTTTTCCGCGCCGAAGCCGGATTGTTCTGCACTGCGAATAGCCGCGGGAAGTTGCCAAAACGACACGGTTTCAGGGGCGATCAGCGACTCCTGGACCTGCCGCGGATCGAGATTCGTGGCAATGAGGTAGGTACTATAGGACTGCACGTCGAAGCCCGGAACCAGCACCCGGGCGTCGGTAAGAATCCATGCACCATCGCTCAAGGTTGCAGTTTTGGCCTCCACGCGCTCTACGAGCCGGTCGGCCTTGTCGAAGGCGAACACCACCACCCCGGACAGCGTCCGGCCGCCCAGGCGGGAGGCCTGGGCCTGGATGATGGCCTGGCCGTCCAGGCTCTGCTGGCGCACCCAGAACTCCTTCTTGGCCTGGGTCAGCGAGGCCGCCGCCACCGGGTTGGAGGCGAAGATCTCGCCCTCGATCTGGTTGGCGCGCTCCTTGAAATCGGCGGAGACCGGATTGAACACGCAGGTGGCGAAGACGCCGATGAGGAAGGCGGCCAGCACCGGCGGGGTGATGAATTGCCAGACCGACAGCCCCACCGCGCGCGCCACCACCAGCTCAAGCTGGCGGGAGAGCATCACGAAGGTGCCGATGGCGCCGAACAGCACCGCGAAGGGCAGCAGCTGCTCGGTGAAGGCCGGCGCGCGGTAGAGGGTGACGAGGGCGAGCAGGCTCACCGTCACCTGCTCGCGCTCGGCGGTGCGCCGCGCCATCTCGAGGAAGTCCACGAGCATGATGAGCGTGACGCAGGAGAGGAAGATGACCGCCACCGCGCTCGCGAACCGGCGGGCGAAGTACAGGCCGAGGATGCGCCCGATCATGAGGAGGCCGCCGCCCGCCGCGCGAAGCGCTGCCTGATGCTCTCCGCGAGGTTCGTCAGCGCCTGCGGCGGCGAGATGCGGATGATGCCCTGCAGGATCAGGGCGCAGATGATGATGGTGACGATGGGCAGGGCATAGATGAGCACCACCGCCGCGACCTGCGTCTTCAGCTGGCCGGCGATGGCGAAGTTGCCGATCTGCACCAGGCCCATGGCGGGAATGATGGCGGTGAGCGCCGCGCCGCGGCTCTGGCGCGTGGTCCGCGGGCGGGCGAGGGCGCAGGCGGCGATGGCGAAGAAGGCGAACGGATAGAGCCCGGCCGACAGCCGCTTGTGCAATTCCTCTCGGTAGCGGCCGGGAAAGAAGCGCACATACATGTCGCTGGCCGGCGGGTTGAGCACGTAGGCGATGGGTCGCTCCACCGGCTTGATGTCCTGGCCCTTGCTGTCGGGCGCCAGGGAGGACAGGTCGAAGGCGTAGCGCTGGAACTCCACCACCGAGGAATTGGACGACTTCTTCTTGTCGTCGTCGCCGCCGCGCCGGTGGATCGAGCCGTTCTCCAGCACCAGGAAGATGCCGGCGTCGTTGTCGATGATCTGGCCGCGGTCGGCGAGGTAGGTGGAGATTTCCTTCTCGCGCGCGTCGTTGATGAAGATGCCGCGCATCACCCCGTTGGCGGCGCGCTCGCGCACGTGGAACACCAGGCCCTGGGACAGGTTCACGAAGCGCCCGGGCTGGGCGACGAAGGACACCACGTCCGCGCGCACCTTCGTCACCTGCTCGCGGAAGGTGGCAAGGCTCGCCGGCACCACCTGGATGGCGAGCAGGGCGCAGAAGAGCGAGACCAGCACGGCGAGCAGGGTGAGCGGCCGCAGCAGCCGCCAGTGGCTCATGCCGGCCGCCGCCATGACGACGATCTCGCTGTCGCCGTTCAGTTTCATCAGGGTGTAGGCGGTGGCGATGAACAGCGCCGCGGGCGCGATCACCAGCACCAGGGTGGGCATGGTGAGGCTGGTGATCGCCACGAAGGCGATGATGGTCTGGCCCTGGCTGGTGACGAGGTCGAGCTGGCGTAGGGCCTGGGTTGCCCAGATCATGCCCGCGAGCACCACCACGACACCGACGAACGCGACCGCAGCCGTTGAGAAGATGTAGCGATCCAGACGGCCCATCAAAGCTGCCTCAGTGCGTGGAGCCGCCCCTCTCGCGCATGCCTCCGCAGGGAGGCGCGCACTGGATAGCCGGAAGCGGGGCGGCGCGCAAATGACCTAGGGTCATGGCAGGGCGTCGTTCCGAGGCCGGCGGCCATGGCCGGGCGCGAAGGAGGCCCGCCCCCGCGTGCGGGGAAGGGCGTGCCGGCATCGATCCGCCGCCGGCGGGCCTCAGCCCGCCAGCCCCACGGTCTTCAGCGCGAACAGGTAGACCAGGGCCACCTCGTCCAGCCGGTCGAAGCGCCCCGCCGCGCCGCCATGGCCGGCGTCCATGTTCGTGCGCAGGAGAATCGGCTGCCCGCCGGTGTCCGCCACCCGCAGCCGCGCCACCCATTTGGCCGGCTCCCAATAGGTGACGCGCGGGTCGGTCAGTCCCGCCAGGGCGAAGATGGAGGGGTAGCCCTGCGGGCGCACGTTATCCACGGGCGAATAGGCGAGGATCCGCCGGAACGCGTCCGCGTCGGCGATGGGATTGCCCCATTCGGGCCATTCCGGCGGGGTGAGGGGCAGGGTGTCGTCGAGCATGGTGGTCAGCACGTCCACGAACGGCACCTCGGCGACCATGCCGGCGAACAGATCGGGCCGCAGGTTGGCCACCGCCCCCATCAGCATGCCGCCGGCCGACCCGCCATGGGCGACGATGCGGTCGGGGCGGGTGAAGCCCTGCGCCACCAGATGCTCGGCGGCGGCGATGAAGTCGGTGAAGGTGTTGGTCTTGTGGGCGAGCTTGCCGTCCGCATACCAGCGCCAGCCCTTGTCCGTGCCGCCGCGCACATGGGCGATGGCATAGACGAAGCCGCGGTCGACCAGCGACAGGCGGTTGGTGGCAAAGCCGGCCGGAATGGTGATGCCGTAGGCGCCGTAGCCGTACAGGAGCAGCGGCGCGACGCCGTCGAGCGGCGTGTCCCGACGGTAGAGAAGGGAGACCGGCACGCTCTCCCCGTCCGCCGCCCGGGCGAAGATGCGGCGGGTCACGTAGTCGGCCGGGTCGTGGCCCGAGGGCACCTCCTGCCGCTTCAGCAAGACGCGTGCCCGGCTCGCCATGTCGTAGGACCACACCTCCGAGGGGGTGGTCATGGAGGCGTAGGTGAAGCGCACCTCGGTGGTGTCGAAGGCGAAGCCGGGATGGAGGCCGAGGGCGTAGGCCTCCTCGTCGAAGGCGATGGCGTGCTCGCCGCCGCCGGCGAGGGCGCGGATGACGATGCGCGGCAGCCCCGCCTCCCGCTCGAGCCGCGCCATGTGGCCGGAGAAGACGCTGTGGGAGAGAATCATCCGCCCGGCCTGGTGGGGCACGAGATCGCGCCAGTGCGCCCGGCCGGGCATGGCGGTGGGGGCGGTGACCAGCTTGAAGTCCTCGGCGCCATCGGCGTTGGTGAGGATGACAAGGCTGTCCTGCCCGTCGAGATCGGGGTGGTGCTCCACCTCGTAGCGCACGCCGGGCGTGCGCGGGGCGACGCAGCGCGGCCGGGCGTCCGGGTCGGCGAGGTCCAGCAGATGGACTTCCGAGGTCTCGTGGTCGCCGCAGGAAACCAGCCCGAAGGCGTGCGACTGGGTCTCGCCGAGGGAGACGAAGAAGCCCTTGTCCGGCTCCTCGTAGACGAGCACGTCGTCCGCCGCATCGGTACCCAGCACGTGGCGGAAGACCTTGGACGGGCGGTGCTCGGCGTCGCGCCGGATATAATAGAGGGCACGCGCGTCGGCGCTCCACAGGAGGTCGCCGGTGCTCTCCTCGATCACGTCCGGCAGGTCGGCGCCGGTGCCGAGGTCGCGGACGCGGATGGTGTAGAGCTCGGCGCCGGAGGTGTCCGCCGAGAAGGCAAGGCGCCGGTGGTCGCGGCTGTGATGCCAGCCGCCGAAATGGAAATAGGCCTTGCCCTCCGCCTCCCTGTCGCCGTCCAGGAGCACGGCCTCCGGCCCGTCCGGCAGCGCCTTGCGGCAGGCGAGCGGATGCTGGCCGCCCTCGCGGTGGCGCGAATAATAGGCGAACGGACCGTCGGGGGTGGGAACGGAGGCGTCATCCTCCTTGATCCGCCCGCGCATCTCCGCGACCAGGTCGCCCTTCAGCCCGCCGAGGGGCGCCAGGAAGTCGTCCGCATAGGCGTTCTCCGCCTCCAGATAGGCGCGGATGTCGGCGTCGAGCACGGCCGGGTCGCGCATGACCGCGCGCCAATTGTCGGCGCGCAGCCAGGCATAGTCGTCGGCGAGGGTGACAGCGTGGACGGTGCGGCTCGAAGGGCGGCGCGGCGCGCGGGGTGGCTCAGGCGCCACGGGCGTCCCCGTCGTCGGGCGAGAGGGACAGGGCGGTGCCGTTCATGCAGAAGCGCAGCCCCGTGGGCGCCGGCCCGTCCGGGAAGACGTGGCCGAGATGGCTGTCGCAGTTGGCGCAGCGCACCTCGATGCGGCGCATGCCGTGGGAGGTATCTTCGTGCGTCACCACCGCCTCGGGCGAGACCGGCGAGAAGAAGCTCGGCCAGCCGGTGCCGGATTCATACTTGGCCTCCGAGCGGAACAGCGGGGTGCCGCAGGCGACGCAGGAATAAAGGCCGGGACGCTTCTCGTCCCAGTAGGGGCCGGTGAAGGCGCGCTCGGTGCCGCGCTCGCGGGCGATCCTGAACTGCTCGGGGGTGAGGCAGGAGCGCCACTCGGCCTCGCTCTTCACGACCTTGGCCTGGTCCGCCGGCGGCACTGCGGGAGAAGGGGCAGGGTTGGGCATGGATAGGTCCCCGGTTCGGATATCGTAGACAGGTAGGAACTCCCCATGGCAACGGCAAGGCGGCGGTGCGATCCCGTCAGAGCCCGCGCCGGCCGGTGCGCATCGCGCGCTGGTCGGGCCGCCTTATCCGTCTTGGGGCCGGAGGGCGGTTCGCCGGGCAAATCGGTTCAATTCGCGCGGATCGCGCTCTCGGTGGCGGGCCGCCGTGCGGCGAGGATCCGGCTGCCGGCCGCGCCGTCCTTCCAAGAGCAGCGAAGAAGAGATGGTGCCGGCGGAAATGCTGGTTGCAATTTTGGCTTGCGGAAACTAATACAGTCAAAGCACCTCAGGCATCGATTTGCTGCGAGGCTTGTGTCGGGCAAGAGGTGCAAGATTCACGGGTGGCTGGGAGCAGGGTGCGGCCGCGTCAGCGAGACGCGGGGTGGACCTGCTTTCTTTTCAGATAGAAAACATTGCTCTCTCCGGCCAGCCATGTCGCCGGCCGGATGAATGATGCTCCGCCCGGGTCTCCTCGGCGAAATTTCACGAACCAAGCAAAGCACGTCCCATGAGCGAAATCCCGGAAACGACCCCTTTCATCGAGCTCGCGACGGACATCGTTTCGGCCTATGTGAGCAACAATACGGTTGCCACGGCCGACCTGCCCGCGCTCATCAACGATGTTCACGCCGCGCTGCAGCGCCTTTCGGTCGGCCCGGCGGAAGCGGCGGCCGAACCGTTGAAGCCCGCCGTCCCCATCAAGAAGTCCGTCATGGCGGATTTCATCATCTGCCTGGAAGACGGCAAGAAGTTCAAATCCCTGAAGCGCCACCTGCGCACCCACTACGACATGACCCCGGAGCAGTACCGCGAAAAGTGGGGCCTGCCGGCCGACTATCCCATGGTCGCCCCCAACTACGCCGCGGCGCGCTCCTCCCTCGCCAAGCAGATGGGCCTCGGCCAGCAGCGCCGCCGCGGCGCCTGAGCGCGCCCGGCCCCGCCGAAAGCCAAAAAGCCCGGCGCTTCGGCGCCGGGCTTTTTCGTGTCGGCTCCCATCGGCCCCGGAAGGGCCCTATTCGGCGGCGATGCGAACCTGCGGCTGGGCATCGCGCACGGCGGCATCCACGTGGCTCTCGAACCGCGTGAAATTATCCCGGAACATGCTCACCAGCCGGCGCGCCGTGGCGTCGAACTCCGCCTTGTCCGCCCAGGTCTTGGACGGATAGAGGATGTGCGGCTCGATGCCGGGCACGGAGGTCGGCACCTGGAAGCCGAAATAGGGATCGGTGCGGAACGACGCCGTCTTCAGCGAGCCGTCGAGCACGGCGGTGAGCAGCGTGCGCGTGACCTTGATGGGCATGCGCCGGCCGGTGCCGAACTTGCCGCCGGTCCAGCCGGTGTTCACCAGCCAGCAGTCCACGCCGTGCTCGGCGATGAGGTCGCGCAGCAAATTGCCGTAGACGGACGGATGCCGCGGCATGAACGGGGCGCCGAAGCAGGTGGAGAAGGTGGCCTCCGGGTCCTTCACGCCCTTCTCCGTGCCCGCCACCTTGGCGGTGTAGCCGGAGAGGAAATGGTACATGGCCTGGGCCGGCGAGAGCCGCGCGATGGGCGGCAGCACCCCGAAGGCGTCGCAGGTGAGCATCACCACGTTCTTCGGCTGGCCGGCGCGGCCGGTGGGGCTCGCATTGGGGATGAAGGCCAGCGGATAGCAGGAGCGGGTGTTCTCCGTGAGGCTGCCATCGTCGAAGTCCGGCACATGGGTGACCGGGTCGAGGACCACATTCTCCAGCACGGTGCCGAAGCGGTTGGAGGCCGAGAAGATCTCCGGCTCCGCCTCGGCGGACAGGCGGATGGTCTTGGCGTAGCAGCCGCCCTCGAAGTTGAACACGCCCTCGGGGCTCCAGCCGTGCTCGTCATCGCCGAGGAGGGTGCGGTTGGGATCGGCGGAAAGGGTGGTCTTGCCGGTGCCCGACAGCCCGAAGAACAGGCATACGTCGCCGGCCGCGCCTACGTTCGCCGAGCAGTGCATGGGCATGATGCCCTTTTTCGGCAGGATGTAGTTGAGGGCGGTGAACACCGACTTCTTCATCTCGCCCGCATAGGACGAATTGCCGATGAGCACGATGCCACGGGCGAAGTCCACCGCGATCACCGTCTCCGAGCGCACGCCGTGGCGGGCGGGGTCGGCCTTGAAGGACGGCAGGTCGATGATGGTCATCTGCGGCAAGAAGCCGTCGAGCTCGGCGCGCTCGGGCCGGCGCAGCATGGTGCGGATAAACAGCGAGTGCCAGGCGAGCTCGGTGTAGACGCGCACCTTGATGTTGCAGCTCGGGTCGGCGCCGCCATACAGATCCTGCGCGAACAGGGTCTTGTCCTCGGCGGCCTTCAGGAAGTCCTGGTAGAGCGTCTCGAACTGCTCCGGCGAGATGGCGCCGTTATTGTCCCACCAGACCTCGTTCTCGGTGGTGGCGTCGCGGAGCACGAACTTGTCCTTGGGGCTGCGGCCGGTATGGGCGCCGGTCTGCGCCACCAGCGCGCCGCCGGAGGACAGGCGGGCTTCCCGGTGCGCCAGCGCATGCTCGTAGAGCTCGGGTTCGAGCAGGTTCCAATGAACCGCCGTCAGATGCTTCAACCCGAAGCTGTCGGCGCCGCAGGCGCTGTTCCGGTGACCGGTTTCGAGCACGGATGTCCCCTCCTGATGTTCCCGCCGGCTTCGCCGGCACAAGGTAAGGCCAAAACCTTGGCACGCAGCGAACGCGCCAGCCCGCGGACCCGTTCCAGGGACTTCGGGGCGCGCGCCGGCGCGGGCATCTTAACCGCACCCTGCCGCCGGCGCAGCAGGCTAACGGCAGATGTTCGACAAGGAAACACCGGCGAAACGTTTAAGTTCAGCCGGTCTTCTGCTCGCGGGCTGCGTGCACCAGCGCGACCAGCTCTTTGCGCACTGCGGAAAGACTTGTGTTGCGCTGCGAAAAGTCGAGGCGCCGTATCAGGTCACCGCAAGAGATCTCGCACCCCTCGGGGTCCACCGACACCATGCGCCATGCGCCTTCGGGGGCGCCGAGCAGGACCGTGGCGTACAGGGCGACGGCGTCGGAATGGTCGGCATTCATGTGGGCGATCACGCCGTCCTGCCCGGATGCAAGCTCCGCCGCATCGTCCCAGGCGGTGACGAGCTCGGCGCCGGGCACGTCGACGATGCGGCCGAAGCCCTCCACCAGGTGGGCGCTCTCGATCTCCACGCGGAAGAAGGAGAAGTCCTTGAAATCCACATAGCCGGCCGCGGCGGCGTGGCGGGCGAGATAGCGGGTGCGCACCTGGGCCTCGTCCGCCGGCGCGATTCGGCCGACGAGGCTCGCGCGCGGCGCGTCGAGCGGATCGGCCGCCCCGGCCGCCGAGACGAGGAGCGACACGCGGGCGTCGCCGGCGATGTTGCGGGTATGGCGGGCGAGGCGGGAGATGAGCAGGGTCGGCCGGCCATCGGGATCGGTGCCGATCGCCACCAGCGATGCATAGGGGCCGCCTTCGGCCTCCAGCGTCGCCAGGGCGCCGAAGCGGGCTTCGCGGATGAGGCGGCGGACGGCGGTCACGGCGGCGGGGTCGGTCATCGCATCGTCTTCCAGTTCGAGTGGCCCGGCCTGTGGGCGCGGGCGATCGGCGTGGCGATGACGCGCCCGGCTTCGTCCGGGCGGATCTGGCTTGCGCGTCGCGGAGCGGCAGGTTGGGGCGGAGCGTGGTCTTATGCAAGCATCGGCGCCTGCGGCTTTCGTGCGCGGGGCAGGGGCGTTCAGCTCTGCGCGCAATGGGTCGTCACCCGGGCCGTCACCCGGGCCATGCGCGGGCCATGCGCGGGCGCGGACGGGCCTGCGACTGCGCCGGGGGTATCGCGAGCACGGGCAGTTGCCGCCCGCCGAAGCATCCGATATGAAGACCGAACCGGCGTCCCGGCGCCGTGCGCCCGTAGCTCAGCTGGATGGAGCGTCGCCCTCGAAGGCACGTGTCAAGCCGGCTGGTGCGAAAAGTGTGAAGAAAAGCGTTTTTGAATTCAACGACTTGCGAGCGTGGGCCGAGGGCTTCACTTTCGCAGGAAATCCGAGTAAGCACTGCGCAAGCAGCAGGCACCCGTAGCTCAGCTGGATAGAGCGTCGCCCTCCGAAGGCACGTGTCAAGCCGGCCGATGTGAAAAGTGTGAAAAAAGAGTTTTTGAATTCAATGGCTTGTGAGGGTTGGCTCGTGGAACTTAACTTTCGCAGGAAATCCGAGTAAGCACTGCGTAAGCAGCAGGCACCCGTAGCTCAGCTGGATAGAGCGCCGCCCTCCGAAGGCACGTGTCAAGCCGGCCGATGTGAAAAGTGTGAAAAAAGAGTTTTTGAATTCAATGGCTTGTGAGGGTTGGCTCGTGGAACTTAACTTTCGCAGGAAATCCGAGTAAGCACTGCGTAAGCAGCAGGCACCCGTAGCTCAGCTGGATAGAGCGCCGCCCTCCGAAGGCGGAGGCCACACGTTCGAATCGTGTCGGGTGCGCCATTTCAATTAAAAATTGTATTAGCGTTTGAGTGGCAGGAGCACGTTTTTGTCCTCGCGCTGAAAGCTGATTGGCCGCCTTGGCAGGGTCAAAAGCGGCTCCTACCTGCATTCGAATCCTGTTTTCTCCAAAATTCGACAACGTATGAGACGCGCGGCTTGGCGCCCCTGGCTCCCACGGTCTCTTCCGTGCCACGAGGTCGGTAGGCCGTGCGGTGGCTTTGGAGAGCCTATCAGCGGCTAGCTACCTGACATCGGATCGACTGGATCTCGATCATATCTCGATCATTTGAGCGCCGCGTCTTCATAGCTGTACTGTCGGTCAGCCATTGTGCGAGACCGATGATGGTACATTGGGACCGTAGCACCGCAACCGGCTCGTTGCGCTATCCCCATCAAATGTCGGCTAGCAGGAAACGAGCCAACGTCCCCTCCTGGCGCGTTGGCGCCTGACGGACTCCGCTGGGAATGACCTTTAGCTGACAATGGGAATGTCTGCTGGCGGGCGCTCATCTGAAGGATCTATGATGGCCGAGATCATTCTCGGTTACGATCCGTGTCATTGCGCTGACAGGCCTGAGTCGATGGAATCGGAAGCATATCTGCGGGCGCTCAACACGCAGCTGACATACCTGTTCGCGTTTGCGGGGCGTATCAATGAGATCGACACTGCGGCGGCAACGTCCGCCGAGTTCCGGGGCATGCAGGACGCAGGCTGGAATACGGCAGTCACAGCCCACGAAGTGTTCGGAGAGCTGAAGGCGCTCGGCAGCAAGGGCGCCCCCCTGAATCGGGCGGAGCTCCGGCAGGTGCTCTGCCTCTATGCTCAGCTTGCAGAAGCCGGCGGTGTCTATGAGGGCTTGCTGAACACGATGCTGATCGCGCAACTCAAGCCTTGGAATATGTGGCCTTTCCAGGACTTGGTGCGAGTCCGCCATCAGCCTCGAGCAGTTATTGGTCCAAACGCCAACGCGATGTTCCGCCGCCTAGCCGAGACCGCGGCAGCAATCGGTATGCCGGGTCTGGCGCGCGTTCTCGAACTAGCGTTCCGAGACGATGTCCGCAACGCAATGGCTCATGCCGACTACATCATGGTGCAGGGCGGGCTCAGGCTGAGGCGGCGGAACGGCGGCCAGCCGATCGTGGTCAGTTACGAGCAGCTTCTTGCGGCATTGCAGATCGCTATTTGGTTCTTCGAGCTCCTAAACGAGTTCCAACGGCGAGTGGTCGAGTCTTATCGACCTGCACGGACAATTGTCGGCCGTTTCAGCGCCAACCCGCCCATGCCATGGACGATCGAGCTTTCCGATGAGGGCGTGTTCTCGATATCGGGAAGCGCGCCCGGTCCTCAGGTTGACGCCGCTTATCAGCGCCAGAGCCGGATCAACGACCGGCTGGGCGGGAAAATGGTCGCGGCGTATCTAGGGCCAGGATTGGATATCGCACCTGACCTGCTGACCGCGACCACAACGGCCGGATTCGAGCCTTTAATCGTCGCCTTGACGGACGCTGATCAATTCGACGGTCTCATCGCCGAGATCGAGGAACATGGTCTTTGGGATACTGAGCTCGAAGCCGTCGACCATGTCGCGGCCACGTTGATGGCGACGCCCTTTGGTTTCCGCTGGATAGCCACAGGCGAAGTGTTCGCGGCTTGGCTTCCAGCCGTCGACGAGATCAACATCGCCCGGTAGTTGTTTGGAGGACTCGCGTGCATCTCGCTAAGTTGCGGATCGTGAATTTCCGCAAACTCGAGGACGTCACCTTCGAGTTCCAGAAGGGCTTGAACATTCTCGTGGGCCCGAACAACGCCGGGAAAACCGCTGTCGTCGACGCCCTGCGGGCGCTGCTCGGCGGCATCGATGAGCCCTATCCGCGTCTGAACATCGAGGACATACATCACCCAAAAGCTGGGGAACCGTCGGGGGGCATCCTCTTCGAATTCATCTTCGCCAATCTCAACCTGGACGACGAAGCCGAGTTCATGGCCGCGATCCGGCCTGGTCCGGACGGCGCCATGCAAGCTCATTTCTCAGTCGGCTACGGCGAGCCTGACAAAGGTGGGCGACTGCAGGCCAAGCGCTGGTGCGGCGAGCATCGCGAGAATGGGCTGACGACAGAAATGGCGGAGCACCTACGCGGCGTCTACCTACCAGCGCTGCGCGATGCCTCCCAAGGCCTGCGGCCCAGCCGCGGCAGCCAACTTGCCCGCCTGCTCCAGATCCTGACGGACGACGAGGGGCGCGAGGCGGTCAACACTGCATTGGTCGAGCTCGACAAGTCGCTGAAGGCGCAAGACCCCATCAAAAAAACCCAGAAGGCCATCGCCGGCCGCCATGCGTCAATGCTCGGCGAACAGCTCGCGCAGGCCCTGGAGATCGGACTTAGCGCCAGCGACTTCCAGCGCTTGGCCGCGCGCCTATCAATCTCAGTCGATCAGTTCGAGATCGACCAGAACGGCCTCGGGTTCAACAACTTGATCTTCATGGCGGTCGTTCTGAGTGAGATGGCAAAGAACACCGACGCCTCCTACCGTGGCCTGATTATTGAAGAGCCGGAGGCACATCTGCATCCTCAGCTGCAGGCTGTGTTGCTGCGCTACCTGTCGGACATTCAGAAGACTGTCGACGGCGAAAAGCCGGTGCAGATATTCGTCACAAGCCACTCGCCGAACTTCGCCAGCATCGCCGAACTCAACACCTTGGTCTGCCTCGTCGACCATGGGGGGCATGTCGAGGCGTTTCAGCCGCGCGCCATCGCCTTCGACAAGGGTAAACGCGAGAAGCTGCAACGCTACCTAGACGTCACCCGGGCCGAGATCTTCTTCGCCCGGCGGATTATCCTCGTCGAAGGCGCGGCGGAACTCATGCTGGTCAGCGTACTCGCCGAGCGCGCCGGCTACAAACTGCGCGACCACGGGGTAAGCCTGATCAGCGTCGAGGGCCTGAATTTCGACTGCTTCCTTCCGCTGTTCGGGGAGAAAGCACTGAAGATACCTGTTGCGGTCATCACCGACGCCGACCCGGTCGACCAGGACGGCAAGGCGCTCTATCCCGCCGCGGACGATGTGGTGACGGTCTCGGATAACACGGCCAAGATGAAGAAGCTGCAGGACAGTCTGGTCCGCGTGTTCCACGGGCAGAAGACGTTGGAGTACGACTTGGCGCTGGAACCCGAAAATGTCTCGACAATGCTTGCGGCGTTGAGGGACATCCATCCGCAGATTGGCGCCGACTTGACGACGACGGTCGGCGGGGCTGGCGATGCAGCTGCAAAGGCCAAGGCCTTGTTCACCGGCATGTTCGAGCGCGCTCAGAACAACGTGCAGAAGGGGCGCTTTGGACAGGCGCTCGCTCAAGCGCTGGTCAACTCTGCGGCGAGCCACAAGGTCCCGAAGTATATTTTAGACGCCATCGCCCATGCCTGTCAGGTGCCGGAGGCATGAGCAAGCTCTCCGCCCAACAGGCTGCTGTCATAGCTGCGGATTTGGGACCGCTATCTGTGCTTGCCTGCGCCGGCAGCGGCAAAACGCAGACGGCTGTTCACCGCTGCGCCGCCGTCTGAGCCGCCGCCCCGGCCGCGTCGCATTATTGTCATTCTCCAACATCGCAGTCGACACCTTCCGGAGCGACTTCGCCAAGCTGTGCGAGTCTGAGGCGGTCTCGATTGGCTCCGGCGTGGAAATCGACACTATCGACGGTTTCATCACCGCCAACATCATTCGCCCCCATGCCTATCGGGTGATGCAAGCGCCGAGGGCGGCCTTCCTCGTGTCGGGAACGGAGCCCTTTCTAACGGGTTTTCGGCTGCCGCCCCTCTCCAAAGGGAGCCCGCCGGTTACTGTCGACAAGATTCGCACCAAGGTGGTGCAGTCGCGGTTCGAGTTCTTTACGGACGTATTCGGCAACGAGCGATCTCTCGACAAGACCAAAACCGTCGATCTCGTGCAGCGGCTCGGCAAGGTCGGAGCATATACGCACGAGCTCGGACGCTACTGGTGCTGCCGCACGTTGGCCGCCGAGCGCGAACTGCTCAAGGCCTTCTCTCATCGCTATCCGGAGATCCTAATCGACGAGGCTCAGGATGTCGGCTCGGCCCAGCAGGCGATCTTGACCCTGCTCGCCAGGGCCGGTTCGTCCGTGACGCTGGTCGGCGACCCCCACCAAGGCATCTACGAATACGCTGGCGCGGACGGTACCTATCTTCGCGGCCACTCGACTTCGCCGTTTTCGTTAACTCGCAACTATCGATCGATCCCATCGATCACGGCCGTCGCCCGCAAGCTCTCCGGGGAGACGGGCGAGACCCACCGCGAGGATCGCGCGCCGCCTGCCGGGGCCTATGCCGTGCCTTACGCGGAGAACGGTATCGAGACCCTGATCGCGGCCTTCCGCGACGCAATAACTGCTTGCGGTCTCGACGCGGATCGCTGCGCTGTGCTCTGCCGAGCATCGGCTCTCGTCGAGACCATCTCCGGGGGCGGCAATTCTGTCGGATCGGGCGCAGTGAAGACCCTTGCCAAGGCGGCTGCCATGCGCGACGTCAAGGGCGATTTCCACCAAACTTTCCGGCTCGTTGCCGAGGCTCTGGAGCACTCGCTGCTGGGAAACCCACCAGAAGGCCTGGCCAGTCACCTAGCCGACCCTCGACGCTATCCGGAGCTGCGTCCGCTCCGGCGGCTCGTCTGGAATTTCGTTCGGTCCGGTGACGGCTTACCCGGCGCACACCTTCGGGCCGACACCGAGTGGCTTCCCGCGCTTCGATCAAGCGTAACGACATTGCTTGACCTGATCACGGCGGCCTCCGGACTCCAACCCGCCGCAAATCTCGCCATGCGGCTGAGCAGCAAGGCGTTGCCGCCGGCGCCTGTCTCAGCCGTGAAGGCCGATGCAATCAAGCCACTTCGGGTCGACACCGTTCACGGTGCCAAGGGCGAGACCCTGGACGCAGTTTTGTATGTGGTCACCAAGGCCCATCTCGACGGGATGTTGGCCGGCACGGCGACCGAGATCGGCCGCATCGGCTATGTCGCAGTCACTCGACCTCGAGACCTCTTGTGGGTGGGCGTGCCCGCCGCCGAATTCGAGGCATCGCGCGCTGCACTGGAAGCGGTCGGGCTTGTGACGCGTGTTCCGATTCCAAAGCGATCAGAGAAGCAGTCGTAGGAGTCGATGCAACGCATCACCGTAAGAATTCCTTGGGCGATCGGGCGTCGACGCAGGAGGTGGTAGAACTCGAGGACGCTCATTATCGGGCGATATCCTGCGGTTTACGAGCAAACGCCGGAGCGATGTCCTCGCACCAGGTCCGGATAGCGTGCACAACCTATCGTTCGTCCGTATTCACCGAATCGAGGGGGCTTTTGGAAAACGCACCCCTGCAGGCACGTACCGTATGCCGGCCGAATTCCAGACACTCCAGGCGAAGAAAGAGCGGATCGCGGCGGAATCGACGAGTGGTTTGGCCATGGGTTCAGTCTCGCCGCTTCCAGGCGTCGTCCCAAGTGTCGAGCGATATGGGGAAGCTCGCGCCGGGCGGCCGCTCGGCTTCCCGCCGCCGCTCCTCGGCGTGGATCGCTAGCGTGAGGTACATGATCGCGGCCCGAGCGAGCTTGAGTTGGCGGCCGGTGCGGGCGGCGAGGTCTTCGAAGGAGAGGTCAAAGATGCCGGGCGCTGTCTTGGGGAGGGTGAGATCGAGACAGCTCGTAGAAACATGTCGTGGACGCTGACGAACTTGTGCTCCAGGTGGTTGCGTAGCTCGTAGATCGCCTGGGCGTCCGGCTCGGTGACGTCCTTGAAGTCGTTCTCGAACACGTCTTTCGACAGCCAGAAGAGCCCGCGGAGCGGCCAGTTGGCGAGCCCGTCGAGGTTGGGATGGAGCGCCTTGCCCCTGCCCTTCACGAACCAGAGGTTCCGGAAGCTGACCTGCCGCTCCGGATGGCCGAGACCCAGGTAGGTGTTGAGGCAGAAGGCAACCTTGTCGAAGATCGAATATGCACCGCGGAACGCCATCTTCAGACGCTCGACTGCGAAGCCGACGGCCGGATAGTCCAGGGTGTTGTAGACTTGCACGCCGCGGTCGGCGAAGTGGACGCCGCTGGCAGTTAGACCCTCCCAGCAAGCGAAACGGGCCGCCGCGTACTCCTGCTTCATCAGGTTGAAGTAGGCGATAACCGGCGGCGGACCGGGGCCGCCGTCCAAGCCGACGACCGTGATGGAAGGCAGCATCATCACGTCGCGCGCCGCGATCTCGAAGGGGGCGGCGTCATTTAGTGGGTTGATGAAGAGTCGACGGGCCAGACACCAGCGGCGATATTCGCGTTCGCGACGTCCTCGGCCCAGGGAATGGCCATGAAGGTCCACTTCGACGGGGTTGGCGGTCAGGTACGCGTCGAGTGCCTGGGCGTGTTTCGCGAAGTAGTCCAGGGCGGGTTCGAGCCCATCGCTCTCGATGATGGCATTGGGGTCGATCGCACGGCGGAAGGCCTGGTGCGCGGCGGCAGCAAGGACATAGTTGTGGCCGGGGTCATGCAGGCCGGCGGCATAGTGGGAAAGGCCGATGCCGCGGTTGCCGTTGGCCATGGCCATGTTCGGGACCAGGGCGAGCGCTCGGTCCCATGCCTCAATGGCTTCGACGAACCGGCCGATGTGGTTGAGGATGTTGCCCAGGTTGGTAAGCGCCTGGGCGCGCTGGATCAGGCCGAGACTTTCGAAGCCCTCGCTCGCCACCGCGCGCCGGAGCGCCAGCAGTTCCTGGTCGATTTCGTTCGAACGCCAGGTCCAGGTCTGGTGGGTCAGCGATTGATGCCGTCGAGTGCTCCAGAGGTTGGCGGTGAAATAGTGCCAGCGCGCACGATGGGCCGGGTCGAGATCACGCACCTCTAAACTCGTTAGCACGGCCTCAGCTCGGTCCAAGCCTCCGGCTCTCGCGGCTTCGGTACTGAGGTCCACCAACAGGGCGGCCAAGGTCATCGCATCGTTGTCGGACAGGCACGTCGGGTCGATGGTCATCAGCTTGGTGAGATCGGGGCTGTTCTCGAAGTCTGCCATAGTTGTTCTCTCGGGCATGTCGTGACGCGCATCGCGTCTGCGATACCATGAGTCATGGACGGCGAATCAGATCTTTCCGACGTCGAGGCGCCGACGCCTTCTGCCGAAGTCTGGCGGGGCCGCCGGGTCCATTGGCAGGACCGCACCACCTGGTTCGGCGCCTTGGAGACGTGGCTCGAAAGAGAGTGGCGGCCGGGCGGCAAGGCCCGTCTCCAAAAGCGAAAGCTCGATCTCTGCTGGGACGACAGCGGCTGGCTGGACGCTCTCGAGCGCCATGTACAGCCGAGCGTGGAGACTTTGATCGAGGGGTTGGCCGATGACCTAGCGAAGGCGAAGCTACTGACCTTCCATGGCTGCCGCGTGCCGGACGCTGGCGTCTTCCATCGAGAGGGATTGCGGCGCAACGACCCGGCGGAGCTCGAAGCGCTGGCGCGCCGGTTGGTGGCCGAGGATGATGACCTGGCATGGATGCGCCAGAAGATCGAGGCGATAATCGCCGGGTTCGACGATCGAGAGCGCGACACCGGACGGCTCTATGTCTGCGCCGATGAGCGGCCGCAGCTCGACCATAGCGGCCACTACCTCCTCTTTGGTAGCGAGTGGCTTCAGTGCCTGCTCGGCTCGGGCGCTCACCGCGCGTTGAAGCGGTATGGGACGCCGACCGTGGTGGAAGTCGACCTTCCCTTTGACTGGGTACCGGAGGAAACGCGTCGAGAATTCGCCCGGCATCTGCTGCAGGAGTGGACCCGGGTTTTCGTGATGGGTGAGACCTTCTCGCCGGCCCTCGATTTCTCGGTGATCTTGCGACGGGACATTCCTGCCGAGATGGTGGTCGGACACTCGCATCCCAGGGTGCTGAAGAACCCATTCATGCACCACCGCACGGAGCGAACCGCCGATCCCACCTGTCCGCACTGCGTGGGTAGCGCCAGGGCGTAGGGGAAGAGGCTATGGGGCCGGTGATGATGGTGAGAGCATCGCCGCTTCTTCATCCAACGGAGGCAGGCCGACGAAGCAGGTTGATGATTTGAGCCGTTCCCTTGTGGCCTTTGACCAAGAGTCTGCATTGGTCGCGGTGATTGAATTGAGTAACGTCAGCTGGCTGGTCGCCGGCACATTGCCAGGCATCGCGCTCCGGCCTCAGAAGAAGCTGGATCTCGATCCTGTGGCACTGGACCAGTTGCTGACGCGATGGCGGATCGAGGCCGAGACCGCCGGCCGGCCAATCCGAAGCGGATCTATCGCCTTTACAGGGACTTGGGCCTTCAGTTGCGGAACAAGGTGCCGAAGCGAGGGGTGAAGGCGAAGCTGCGCGACGACCGTCGTCCGGCGACGCGCGGCAATGAGACCTGGGCGATGGACTTCGTCCACGACCAGCTCGCCACGGGCCGGAAGATCCGGGTCCTGACCATCGTCGACACCTTCACGCGGTTCTCGCCGGCGGTCGATCCCCGGTTCAGCTACCGGGGCGAGGACGTGGTGGCGACACTCGAGCGGATCTGCCGGAGCACCGCTATCCGCAGAGCATTCGGGTCGACCAAGGCTCCGAGTTCGTGTCCCGGGACCTCGACCTGTGGGCCTACCAGAGGGGTGTCGTGCTCGACTTCTCCCGGCCTGGCAGGCCGACCGACAACGGCTTCATCGAGTCGTTCAACGGCAAGTTCCGGGCCGAATGTTTGAACGCCCACTGGTTCATGAGCCTTGACGACGCGAGGGTGAAAATGGAGGCTTGGCGTAGGGACTACAACGAGGTTCGCCCGCACAGCGCGATCGGCAACAAGCCGCCCATCGCGCTCATGAATGTCTCTCCGGCATCCTCGCCGGCATGAGCCCTAACCCCGGAATTTTCCAGTTCCGGTTGGCCTAGAATTGGGGAGCGCTTCAACACAACCGTCAGGACAAACTCACGGCTGGATAAAACTTGGGGGCAACGTCATGCACGATGCAGCTTCAGGAGGCAGCGCGCCCCGTCACGCAAAGCCCCCGACCGTCGGCCGGACGTCAATGAGGATCTCCGTCACGGACCCCTTCAGCTTTTCCGATGCGGTCAAGAGCGGATTTCCTGCGTCCCGGGCTCGACCATCGAACACGACTAAGAAGCCGACGTACACTCTCCGGTTCTCCATGTAGTGGTGGATCTGATCCTCGCCGCTGATAGCATACGCCGTCGTGTAAGGCGCTCCGCACATCTTCAGCTCGATGATCACCGACAGGCCGCCCGCAAACCGAAGGAGCAGATCCAAGCGGCCAGCGCCCGTCGCGAGTTCCTCGAATACCTCGACCCGCTCTCCGAAGACCGCCTGGACGAAGGTGTGGAGCAGCGTCTGGCCACGCGCTTCTGGCCGATTGATCCACTTGTGGTTCTTCGTGCCCTTCGGACGCTGCCAGAACTCCATGCGCTTTGCGGAGGAGATAAAGTGAGCGAACGATTGCAGCGCTCGATCCACCTCGGCGAGCGTCACCGGAATGGCCGGGCTAATCTGAGGCACCTCCGGAAGAATAGTGGCCCCGAGCGCGAAAGCGCGCTCGCGCAACTCCATCGCCGTCGCGCGGAGCTCGGACGTCTCGTCTAGCAACGTGCAGGCCTTGCTCAAGGCCAAGACAGCCCCACTCATGTCGCCGGCTTCGAACAGTGAGCGGCCGTAGGCGAAGAGGCGGTTCGGCGCTTCGCCGAAGCGGTCCAACTGCCCCCGGAGTGCGATGGCAGCTGCACCCCAGTCCTCAGCCTTCCAGAGCACGTCGACGAGACTCTGGTGCGCTACGACGTCGAGCGGAGCGTCCGCGATAATCGTCCGGTACCACGCGGCCGACCGCTGGTACTCGCCCTCGTCCCGCAGGATCTGGGCGATGGCCAGTTTGACCGGGTGCATCGTGCCTTTGCGCGCGCCAAGCCTCTCTAGCTTCCGCAATAGCGCTTCTAGTCTGCCGAGCTTCTGCAAAGGCGAAGGTCCGGGATCCTTGATGATCGCGGCAGTGCCGGCGCCAGCGATCAGATCGGGATCGCCGTTCTCCTCAGCTTCTTTCACGAGGGCCGACGCCTCAGTCGCATCGAATGCGTCCATGAGCGCCGCGACCCTGCGGGCGAACGCGAAGTGGACCGATCCACTTTCCTTTTCCAAAGTGCGCGCTTCGGCGCGCAACCGTTCGGCAGCGTCACAATCTCCCATCTGCTCGGCTGTGATAACGGCGAGATGGAGGGACGCGATCAACTGCTCCTCCGCGCCCACCAACCCACGCCTCAGCGCCACGGCCTTCATGGCCGAAGAATGCGCCTCGTCGAGGTCTCTTAGGTCGAGCAGCTTGCGCGCCTTCCGGTGAAGGATGTCGGCCCGCATCTCGCCGTTCAAAATGCCCTTGCGATCCAGCAAAGCGAGCATCCTCTCGTGTTGCGCGATCGCTGAGCCCGGTTCCACATCCTCCTGCAGCCGCGAAAGCTGCTTCAGGCTGATGGCAGCCTGGCGGTTGTTTCCCGCTTCGAGGAAGGCATCGACGGAACACTCCGCGGCCTGCAGGGCTTCCGCGCCGCCGGGATCGAGGGCCATGCTCAAGTTCCGCCACACCCAGGCCCGCTCGCCCGCGTCGATGCGGTCGCCGCTTCGAAGCAGGGCACGCCAAGTCGACAGGGCGAATTCCTTCTCGCCACGATGCAAGGCCGCGATCGCGCTCAGGTTCTGGAGACCGAAACGGACTTGTTCGTCGAGGTCTCCATCTCTTGCAAGCAATTCCTCAGCTGCATTACCCGCATCCAAATGACGGCCCTGCAATCCCGCCAAAAGGGCCATGCGGAGCAGCAGTTCGTTCCGGACGTTGTCCGCGAGCGCCTCGCGGTCGATCCGCAGCATGGCATCTAGGAGGTGGGGTGAACGACTCAGGACTGCCGCAGCCCGCGCTTCCTCGCTAAGGGCGGTTGCAGCTGCTCCGCCATGGTCGCCTCGCTCCGTCTTCTCCGTGATGGACGCTGCAAGCCCTCGGTCCTTCGAGAAGGCGTCCCTCACCGCGGACATCAATCTGCCAGGAACGCCTTCGTCCGCGACAGCGAACGGGCTTAAGGTCTCGTGCCGTCCCACGATCAGGCCCGTTTCGAAGTCGAGCTCGAATCGCATTGCGAAGTCCGCGTCGGGCAAGCGGTCGACGTTCAACCCCGTGGCCGCAAGCGCGGTCGACAATCTTGAGACGAAGGCCTCGAAACGTTGCGGCAGGGGTAGGTCCACGTCAGCCGCCGCGGTGGACGCCACCTCCTGGGCGCACCGTTCGATCACCTCGCCCCGCGGGTCCGAGGGAGACATCTCCAAAGTGATCCCGGTGCCACTGTCGATCGTCACCACTCTTATGAGCGATGGCGCCCCGTCCGCGGAGACGTCCCGAATGGCGAGGCGCAAGACGATGGGTTCAGGCTCCGGCTCGTCAGTGTCTGCCATAAGGCCGTACGTTGGTAAGTAGCAAGTTTAGCCCTAATTTGGTGAGTGGCAGCATCACTTGCAAGACCATGCTCTGATGGACGAGATCGGCGCGAAAGCCAAACAGCGGCTTTGAGGCAGCTGACCCAGCGAAGCCGAGAATAGCTCGACATCCAAAGCTCGCACTGCGAGCAGGCGAACGTCAGCTTCCTGAAAAAAACGTCAATGTCTGTAGTTGGCGCTTCCAGCCCAGTTAGGTTTCTCCGAACGTGGACGCCTGCCTCAATCAGTGCCCTTCGTCTGACGTTGGCGCGGCGCCCGCTTTCAAGAGTGAGAGTTGGGTTCGAATTGTCATGACGGGTTGAGGGCAGGGAGGAAAGTCTTCCGGCGCCCGTCATGGAGGTTGGTTCCCATGACCCAGGTGGTGACTCTGGATGCGGTGCCCGCTGGTGCTGGCGCCTACAAGGTGGATGTGAGCCGTGGCGAGCGGATCGGCCGCGTGTCCTCAGAGTGGTTCTCCCGGCCGGATGACGAGCGATATTTGTCCTTGTCGGACCTCCATGCGGCCGTGCGCGGTCGCGCCGAGCGTAGCCGGACCCGGACGGTGGAGAGCGCGGCAATCCGGGTCGAGGCGAGCCGCGACGATGCCGAGCGCTTGGCGCTGATGCTTCCCGGATCGGACGGGCCTGTCGCGCCCACCCATTGGAGCTTTGGCCAGCTCGCGAGCCTGGTCGGGGCGCCGGCAGCCTATCTGCGCCAGCTTCCCGCGCCGCTGGCTGGCATCAACCTGCAATATGGCCTCACCTCTCATCGGGCGGAGCAAGTCAAGACGCTCGAGATCGAGGACGGGCGGGTCGAGCTGCGTGCCGTCACCGGTCCCGAATACGGCCGGATCTACGACCATGAGCTGGTCGCCGCCGTGCAACGCATTGCCGGCAATGGCACGGGGGACACCCGCTGGAAGGTGCCGGGCGTCCTCGACTGGTCCACCGGCATCTACAGTCCGCGGGTCGACATCACCAAGGACACGACGACCCTTTACGCCTCGGATCGGGACGTCTTCCTGTTCCTGGTGGACGACCTCAATCCCATCGAGGCGGGTCGATTGCCGGACGGCTCGCCCGACCTCTTCTTCCGTGGCTTCTACTGCTGGAATTCCGAGGTGGGGGCGAAGACGCTCGGCATTGCCAGCTTTTATCTGCGGGCCGTGTGCCAGAACCGCAATCTGTGGGGCGTGGAGGATTTCGAGGAGATCACCATCCGCCACTCCAAGTACGCCGCATCCCGCTTCGCCCATGAGGCGGCGCCCGCCCTCGAGCGTTTCGCCAACTCCTCCGCTCTCCCCTTCGTCAACGGCATCAAGGCGGCGCGGGAGAAGATCGTGGCGCGCTCGGACGAGGACCGCAGCGACTTCCTGCGCAAGCGCGGCTTCTCCAAAGCGGAGACGGCGAAGATCATCGAGGCCGTGCTCGCCGAAGAGGGCCGACCGCCCGAGAACGTGTTCGACTTCGTCCAGGGCATCACCGCCGTCGCGCGCGACAAGCCCCACCAGGATGCCCGTCTCGATCTGGAGGCGCGGGCCAAGAAGCTTCTGGACCGGGCCGCCTGATCTCCGCAAAGCCGGAGATACGCTGTTCCGTGTCTCCGGCTTTGCGCTGTCCCGCTCTCCCGGCTTTCCGGATCGTCGGTTTTGCGGCGCCGCCCTCAGAGGAAGAGGGCGGCGCTTTGTGACGTGACGGGTTTGGAGGCGGAAAGAGAGTTCCGGCTGCCCGTCGTGGAGATCGATCCCATGGCTGTCGCGAAGAAGATCACCCTGTCGCCCTCGCGCGATATTCCCTTCAATAAGCTCCTGTTGAGCCAGGCCAACGTCCGGCGCGTGAAGGCCGGCGTCTCCATCGAGGAACTCGCCGAGGACATCGCCCGGCGCGGCCTCCTTCAGGGCTTGAGTGTCCGGCCCGTCCTCGACGCGGACGGCGTCGAGACCGGCATGTACGAGATCCCTGCCGGCGGGCGGCGCTACCGCGCGCTGGAGCTGCTGGTGAAGCGCAAGCGCCTCGCCAGGACCACGCTGGTGCCTTGCGTCGTGCGCGAGGGTGGCCTCGCCGAGGAGGACTCACTCGCCGAGAACGTCCAGCGCGCACCGCTGCACCCGCTCGATCAGTTCCGCGCCTTCCTCGCCCTGCGGGAGAAGGGCCAGTCCGAGGAGGAGATCGCCGCAACCTTCTTCGTCCCCGTCCAGGTGGTCAGGCAGCGGCTGAAGCTCGCCTCGGTCTCGCCCAGGCTCCTCGACATCTATGCCGAAGACGGCATGACCCTGGACCAGCTCATGGCCTTCACGGTGTCGGGCGACCATGAGCGCCAGGAGCAGGTGTTCGAGCGCCTGCAGCAGTCTTACGACAAGCAGCCCCATGTCATCCGGCGGATGCTGACGGAGAGCACGGTTCGTGCCTCCGACAAGCGGGCCCGGTTCATCGGCCTCGACGCTTATGTGGAGGCCGGCGGCACGGTCTTGCGCGACCTGTTCCAGGGCGACGATGGCGGCTGGCTGCAGGACGCCGCGCTCGTCGACCGGATGGTGGTCGACAAGCTCAAGGCCGAATCCGACGCCATCGCGGCGGAAGGCTGGAAGTGGGTCGAGGTGGCGCCGGACTTCGCCTATGGCCACACCTTCGGCCAGCGCCAGCTGCGCGGCGAGGCGGTTCCGTTGACGGCCGAGGAGCAGGGGGAGCGCGACACCTTGCAGGCGGAATATGACCGCCTCTCCGATGAACACCAGGACGCCGACGAACTGCCGGACGAGGTGGACGAGCGCCTTGGCGCGCTGGAGACAGCCATGGAGGATCTGGATGAGCGGCCGTTCGCGTTCGAACCTGCCGATGTCGCGCGGGCCGGCGCGTTCGTCAGCATCGCCCATGACGGCCGTCTGCGCGTTGAGCGCGGCTACGTTCGTCCCGAGGACGAGGCGCCGGTCGAAGCAGAAGTCGAGAATGGGGAGACCTGCGAGGCCGGTGCACCGGTCAATGACGGTGACCCGCCCGCCTGCGCCGATGCCGAAGCTCCAGAGCCAGAGGAGGACGAGGGCCTGTCGCCCATCTCCGACCGGCTGATGACGGAGCTGACGGCCCATCGGACCCTGGGCCTGCGCCAGGCGCTCGGCGAGCAGCCGGACGTCGCCTTCTTCGCGGCGCTCCATGCCCTCACCCTGAATGCCTTCTACCACTATGGCACGGACAGCTGCCTGGAGCTGGAGCTCAAGAGCGTCGGCTTCAGCGCGCAGGCCCCAGGGTTGAACGACAGTGCGGCCGCCGAGGCGATCCGCGCGCGCCATGATGCCTGGGCGAAAGCGTTGCCCAAGGAGTCAGCCGATCTCTGGGGCGCGCTCCAGAATTGGGACGGGCACCGTCAGGCGTCCCTGTTCGCCCATGTGGTCAGCCTCTCGGTCAACGCGGTCCACGAAGCCTGGAACCGCAAGCCGAGGACGCTCGCCCACGCGGACCGGCTGGCCGAGGCAGTGGGCCTCGACATGGTGGCCGCCGGGTGGCGGCCAACCGTGGACACGTTCCTCGGCCGCGTGACCAAGGCCCGCATCCTGCAGGCGGTCACGGAAGCGAAGGGTGCGCGCCCCGCCGAGCGGATCGCCCACCTCAAGAAGGGCGACATGGCGAAGGACGCCGAGACCCTGCTCGCGGACACCGGCTGGCTGCCCGAGCCGTTGCGCACTCCGGGCCATGCGCCGGCGAGCGCCGCTGCTGGCGATGAAACGACGGCAGACGGCGGCGAAACGGCCATGGCCGATGAGGCGCCCTCGTCACAGAATGAGGGGGCTGACGACGCTCCCCCTGCGATCGCGGCCGAATAACAAGCAGCCTCCCCCTGCACGACTGGCCCGCCGGCGACGGCGGGCCTTTTCCTTTGAAGGAGATCATGATGGCGGATCGCGCACATGATCTGGCACGGCGCCTCGCCGAGCGCGCCGAGGCGGTCTGCCGCCATTATCTTTCGAACGGGCGCCGACAAGGCCACTATTGGCAGGTCGGCGATGTCCGCAATTCGCCCGGGCGCTCCATGTTCGTCCGGCTCAGGGGCTCCAACAAGGGCCCGGCGGGCAAATGGACGGACGCTGCCACGGGCGAGCACGGCGATCTGCTTGATGTGATCCGCGAAGCGCTGGGCCTCGTCGACTTCGCCGACGTCGCAGAAGAGGCGCGAGCCTTCCTTGCTCTCCCTCGATCTGAGCCAAAGCCATCCGACCGAGCCGCCCCTTCTTCACCAGCGGGCACGGCAGAAAGGGCACGGTGGCTGATCGCCATGGCGCAGCCGATTTCGGGCACGCTCGCAGAAACGTATCTGCGGAACCGCGGCATCACGGCTCTGCACGAAACCGGGAGCCTGCGCTTTCATCCGCGCTGCTACTACCGGCCCGACGCGGGTGCGCCCACCGAGGCGTGGGCCGCCATGGTCGCCGCCGTCACCGATCTTGGCGGGAAGATCACCGGCGCCCACCGCACCTGGCTCGACCCGCAAGGCTTCCACACCATCCACCTCGGCAAGGCGCCCATCGACACCCCCCGGCGGGCCATGGGGCATCTCCTCGGCAACGCGGTTCGCTTTGGCACTCCGGACGACGTCATGGCGGTCGGCGAAGGCATCGAGACCGTGCTTTCGCTTCGCTGTGTCCTGCCTGGGATGCCGATGGTAGCCGCGCTTTCGGCATCACATCTCTCCGCGCTCTTTTTCCCAGACACGCTCCGGCGCCTCTATATTGCACGCGACAACGATCGGGCGGGAGACGCCGCGCGGGACAGCCTAATCGATCGGGCCAATGGGTTGGGCATCGAGGCGATCGTGCTGTCGCCCCAGCTCGGCGACTTCAACGAGGATCTCCGCGCTTTCGGCATCGATGCGCTTCACGTACAGGTAAGGATCCAGCTCGCGCCCCAGGACGTGGATCGCTTTCTGGCATTGGCGGCATAGCCGAGACGGAGCAGATCGCGTCGTGTCGCTCGGATACGTTCCGCCGTGAAGGACCGCGCCTCGGCCTTCCAGAGGGCGATCGGGCCCACAAGCGGGCCGGCCCGGCAATGGCAAGGCCGACGATTTTCCGGCGCGCCTCCCTTCGCGCGAGCGCGCTGGGAGGCGCGTTCCATCGCGAAGCAAAATCGCCGGCCTTCGCCATCCTGCGCTGACGCTTCGGCCCTCGGCTGCGCCTTAGGTGCAGGCCCGTCCCGCTCATGGGCTGCCGCCGCCATGAAGGCCGCGACGGTCGCGGTCCAAGCGAGGAAGCATCCCATGAGCGAGAATGACGACGAACCCCACCACGCCTCTTCCCCGACCGATCATGTCCTCAGGGAGCTTCAGCTCCATGGCTACTCGCTCAGTCAGGACGAGCCCGATCACCGGCCGCTGCCCGAAGGCCTTCATCTCGCCGGCGCCGTCGTCGATATCTTCGACGCTCTCATCGCCACCCTCGGCGACACCCGCCTCGAGCCCGACCTCGGTGATCTGCTCTGGTCGACTGTGCATCTCTTCCACCGCGCCACCAGCCGGATCGAGCACCACCTCGACGACAACGAGCAGGCGCAACGCCGGTCCCAGCAGGAGCAGGATGGCAGCGAGGTGAAGTCCGTCGAGCTGGAGCGCCTCATCGCCAAGGGACAGACGCTCATCGAGCGCCGCGATGCCCTTGAGCTGATGCGCGACGAAGCGGCCGACCACTACGAGCGGCACACGGGAACACCCTGGCGTCCACGCGCGGGTTCCATGGTCAACCACAAGGCCCTGACCGCGGCGGTGATCGACAGCCGCGATTTCCTGATGGCGAAGAAGCGTGCCGAGCGGGAGGTGCTCCTGCCGCTCGGGCCGAAGGTGGCCTTCACCGGCGGGCTCGATTTCAACGACCACCGGCTCATCTGGGATGCACTGGACAAGGTACACGCCAAGCATCCGGACATGGTGCTGATGCACGGCAAGTCACCCAAGGGCGCCGAGAAGATCGCATCGCGCTGGGCGGATCATCGCAAAGTGCCGCAGATCGGATTTGCCCCCGATTGGACGCGGCACGGCCGCGCCGCCCCCTTCAAGCGCAACGACCAGATGCTGGAGGTGCTGCCCATCGGCGTCATGATCTTCCCCGGCACCGGCATCCAGCAGAACCTCGCCGACAAGGCGAAGAAGCTCGGCATTCCGGTCTCAAGGTTCGGTGGCGCGTGAGCGCCACCGGTCTTCGATTGTTCGACAGCGCGCGCGTGTTGTTTCGCCGTGCTTGCTCGATCGCTATTCCGCCACGGGAAGTCCCAAGGCGGCGCGCATCTTCTTCGACAGACCTTGGGACACGATCCGATGGGACTGCCGGATATAGTCGCGCAGCTCGGCGTCCGACAGGCCGGGTTCCGCGTAGTGCTGGATCCATTTCAGGCCGCGCGAGGCGAGATAGGGGGCCGGGCGCAGGCCCGGCTGCTCTTGCAGCACCTCATAGGACAGGTCGCTGACCTTGAACGTGAAGCGGGCCTCGACATCCTCCTGCCAGCCGCCGATCGCAAACACCTTGCCACCGACCTTCCAGACGTGCGATCCGCCCCATTGCATCACGTGGGTCGCGGCCGGTAGCGATGCGCAGAAAGCGTTGAACTCCTCATAGGTCATGCGCGTGGTCGCCCTGCGTGTGTTGTCGCTCTGCCTGGCATTGGTCATCGAACGTGCAGCGAGCATAGCCCAGGGCGGCAGGAGCGTCGTCCGGATGCGTCTTCCTGTGCCCGCAGGGCCATCCCCTGCCTTTCGTGCGCTGATCCTTGGTCCGCCCGATCGCCTGGCCATCAACCCGTGAAGGGTCGGCGACGCGTTGCGTGCCGCCGCTCCGGGCGAGGCCGTCGCGGTGATTGCGGCTTCCGGCCCGACCCGTCGGGCGCCTGTCAGCGGGGGATGGCCCTCCGCTTCGAACAGGAGCCGGACCCATGTCCCTCAACGACGCTCACGCCTTCGCTTTCAGCCTCGCCACCACCTTGATGGTCGCCATCGTCATCTTCCAAGCGGGCGACGGCAGCCTCTCGGTCACGCCCGCCCATGAGTTCGACGGCGATGCTGCCGCGATCTTGTGCGAGATCGATCCTTTTGCCGCCTGACCGGCGCTGGCTTCGGTGAGCGGAGATCGCGATGATTTCCGCTTCCGGAGTGGTGTAGCTCGGCTATGATTCTTGTCGCGCCGCGGTGGTGGTGGAGGCGCGCCCCTCAGCTTCTTTGCGCGGAGACCACCACCATGATCATCTTTTCCATCCTCGGATGTCTCGCCGCCATCGGCATCTTCTGCTGGTTGCTGTTTACGCTCGCGGTGTTCGCCTTGCCGTTCCTTTTGGGGCTAACTGCCGTCAGTTGGGCCTATGGCACCGGTGCAGGCTGGATCGGTGCCATCGTCGTCGGCCTCATCGCCGCCGGAGCCATATTTGCCATCGGCCAATTCCTGCTCATCGTCGCGCGACCGCTCTGGCTGAAGCTCCTCGTCGCGTTCGCCTTCGTCGCCCCGGCGGTCGTGGCCGGCTATGCCGCGACCTATGGCATCGTGAAGCACGTCCTGCCCTCACAGACTTGGCAGCTCATCTTCTCGGGGGCAGGCGCGATTGCCGTCGGAATCGTGACGTTCGTGCGGCTCGCGACTCTGCCCGAACCGTCCGGGCGGGGACCTGTAGGGCTCTGACCGCTCTCTCAAGCCGTACGGACGATGCAGGGTAACGTTTGGTGCGTCCATCGTCGCCATCGTGTCTGGGAACGCCGAGACGTTGATCTCCGGACGAAACCTCATCAGCGTGGTCGTCGAACCATCGATGCGTGCCGCGAAGGCGGCGCCATTCGATCGTCCAAGGGACTCGGGAGGGAGCGACTTCTCAGCTGGGAGGAACCGGAGGATACGCGTTGCGCCCCGACCTGGGGGAGCCTCTCGATCCAGCGAACACGTGCCGGTCCTAGGGGTGTGCACGAGCCTCGCCACCGTCTCTTACGTCGATCTCTGTCGGTCCGAGCGCACCGAAGCGGCCTCTTCAATAGGCGGATCTGGCCGCAGGACGGCTGCGCCTCGATCGCCTCTGCCGCAATGGCGCCGATCGACTTTCTTCCCCTGTGCGACCACCCCAAGGGGGCCCGGATCGCCCATTCCTCGCGGATCAAGAAAGTCGCCTAGCTGCCATCCTCCGCTGCGCTTCGGCCCCTGCGCCCCGTTGGGTCCGGGCGGGGTGCGGCGTCGATCGCCTGTGGCCTCTCGATCCCCATCGAGGCCGCGATGGTGCGGGCTCGAGACAGAAATCCAGGAGACTTCAAATGGCGACCATCGGCACCTTCAAGAAGACCGGCACCAACGAGTTCACCGGCGAGATCGTCACCCTCAGTGTCCAGGCCAAGGGCGTGCGCATCGTCCCCGACCAGCGCGCCAGCGGCGAGAACGCCCCCAGCCATCGGGTCCTGGTGGGCCGTGCCGAGATCGGCGCCGCCTGGTCCAAGCGCTCCAACGAGGGCCGAGACTATCTGGGCCTCAAGCTCGACGATCCGAGCTTCACCGCCCCGATCTACGCCAACCTCTTCGACGACGAGGACGGCGACACCTTCTCGCTCATCTGGTCCCGCCCCAGCGGGCGCCGCGGCGAGTGAGCCTCGCCCAAGGCCCCGGCCCAACGGCCGGGGCTTTCACATCGATCGAGCAGATCGCAGCCTTGCCCCAGGTCTCACTGGATCAGAGTTCCCGGCTCGATTGGAACATCCGCTGCGGGCCGTTTCAGCAATTCGGCGGCATCAAGCTCAAGGGCGGACGCCAATCGATCCACGACGTCGATACTGGCGTTGTAGACGCATCGTTCCAATGAACTGATGTAGGTGCGGTCGATCCCGGCTCTATGGGCGAGCTCTTCCTGCGACAAGCCTTTGGCGAGCCTCGCAGCCTTCAAATTCCGGGCGAACACCTCTCGGATCTCCATGATCGAGAGAGCACCGCCTTGTTGAGTATTTCACCACGGAGTATTCTCTACATTCGAGGCGGCAGCCGGCACGTCGAAAGGCGTGTAGGGTTCAGGCGAAAGCCCGGTGTTGGAAAGGATCGCGGACAAACATGGTGACCGAGACGTTCGAGGACACCGCACCGACCGGTCCCGCGCTGACGGACTATGACCGGGCGCACATCAAGCTCTATGCGCGCCTCCTCGATGCTTCGGCCGATGGCGCCGACTGGCAGGAGGCCGTCTCAGTGCTGTTCGGCATCGATCCTGTCGGGGAGCCCGAACGGGCCCGTCATGTCCATGACAGCCATCTGGAGCGGGCGCGGTGGGTCGCTTCCAGCGGCTACAAGGATCTTCTGGAGCGCCCAATCTGACGCTTCGGCTCGCTCGAGGTGATGCCGCCAGCGCATCACGTGATGCCCCTTAGCCGACTTCCCGAACTGCCTTCAATCCCTGATTGTCCCCGCCTGCGACGCACACTCTCTGATTCGGAGATGAGCGATGAGGCCCGATACTTCGCGCTGGCGAGAGCCCGCCAGCTACGCGTATTTCGACGAGCTGTCCGTTGAGGGGCTCGCCTGGGAATGCCTGCGCCGGGATACGTCCTACCAGGAGCACTACCAGTCCCTCGTGAAGGCCGGCACTGACGCCGAACCGCTCCCCCGGGAGGTGGAGCAGCGGTTGGGGCTGCGATTTCGCCGCCCGGCCCGCGCTGTCCGCCATGGAGCAGGACGTCCTGTGGTCACCAATCGTCGACCCGGCCGTCCTGCTCTTCGTCCAACGGCCGGAATTCCTTTCCGGTATGTCTTCTCCATCCTTCGACGGTCGTATGGCGTTACGCGCCAGCGCTGAAGGGCGACACGCGATCCTTCACCCCGCCGATCACGCCAGCCAATTGCTGTTCCTGCCAGGGGCCCATGCTGGTGCACCATTGGCAGCAGTGATTCCGCTTGATGCGGACACGACAGGCCGCGTGGAAGCCTTTGCCCGCTTCTGGCGCCGCGTCGAAGAGCGCCCCGTGCCCTCCGATACCCGGATCACCGCGCAGCAAAGGCTCCGCCTGCGCGCCATGATGCTGGCGGCCGATGGAAGGACCAACGACGCCAGCTATCGCGACGTTGCCATGGCCCTCTATGGCGAGAGGCGCGTCATGGCCGAACCCTGGAAGACCTCGTCGCTGCGCGATCGGGTCATCGGCCTCGTCAAGGGCGGGCTCGCTCTGATCGGCGGCGGATATCTCAAGCTCCTGCGTCATCGCCGACGACCATAGCCGCGCCGCCACGGCAGCAGGGGTGGGGATTTTCGGCCTCCTCAACTTCCCCATCCCCCACGACGGACGCCCTTCGCCACCGTGAGCGCCATCCGCCGCTGATGACCAGCGGCCCGAGATCGCTCACGGAGGTTCGATCCATGCGCCCCGACGCTGCCCCGCTGCCACCGCGCTATCTGCGCACCAAGGAAGCCGCCGTCTTCCTCAGCCTGTCCCCCGGACCCTCGAGAAGCACCGCACCTACGGGACCGGTCCCGCTTATCGCAAGCTCGGCGGGCGCGTCGTCTATTCCGTCGAGGACCTGCAGGCCTGGGTTGCTCGTGGCGCCGTCACCTCCACCTCCGACCCGCGTGGCTCCATCCTGCCGGCCAAGCGTCACGCCTTGCCTGGCGCCCTGCCAGGCAGCCTTGCGCGCTGAGCGGCCGCTTCGTCATGGCGACGTGGCAGCGCTCCCCCCGGCCCGGCGGACAGCTCGAGCTCTTCCGCGCACTCCCCGGCGCCTTCGCGCCCCGCGATGCGCAGGATCTCATGGCCTATCCCTTCTTCTCCCTCGCAAAGACCCACCGGGTCGCCCCCATCGATTTTGCCGCGGGCGAGATCGCCATCCGGGTCGAGGCGGTGCCCGACCACGGCATGGCCACTATCTGGGATGCCGACATCCTCATCTGGGCGGCCAGCCAGATCGTGGAGGCCCGCGATGCCGGCCTGCGCACCTCACGCTTCATGGCGGCGACGCCGTACGAGATTCTCAGGTTCGTGGGCCGGGGCACTTCTCTGGGGACTATCGGCGCCTGAAGGCCGCCCTCGACCGCCTGCAATCCACCACCGTGTCCACTTCCATCCGCCAACGGGCGGAGGGCCGGCGTCACCGCTTCTCCTGGATCAACGAATGGAAGGAGCGCACGGACCGCGATGGCAGGCCCGCCGGCATCGAGCTCATCGTGCCCGACTGGTTCTATTGCGCCATCGTGGAGGACGCGCTCGTCCTCACCATCGACCGGGCGTATTTCGAGCTGACGGGTGGGCTCGACCGTTGGCTCTACCGGCTGGTGCGCAAGCATGGCGGCCACCAACGGGATGGCTGGCGCTTCGACTTCCGCCACCTGCATCTTAAATCCGGCAGCCTGTCGCCCTTCAAGCGCTTCGCCTTCGAGCTGCGCGACATCATCCGCCGCCAGCCGCTGCCCGGCTACACCTTGTTCCTGGAGCTCGACGGGCGCGCCCGCACGCTGCTGGCCTTCGAGCCCGCCCGTGGACGGACTGTGAATCCGCTCGTGCTATCGGGAACCCCAGGGCACGTGCCATCAGGAACCCACCACTCGTGCTATCGGGAACCGAAACAGGGCCTAAAGCCTGGAGACGACAGCAAAAATCGTGCCCTTAACTTAGAGTCTAACGTAGATTCTAACTTTTCTGCGCGCGAAGCCGATGTGCATAGCCGCTCCGCACCGGTGCCATCGAAGGATCGACAGCTTCCGGCTTTCCGTAAAGACGCAGTCCAGGTCGGAAAGCCTCTCTCAGCTGCCTCCCGTCCGTCGGGAGCTTCCCGATGATCGTCGCGTTGCTCAATCAGAAGGGCGGCGTCGGCAAGACGACGCTCGCGCTGCATCTCGCCGGTGCATGGGCCAGTCGCGGCAAGCGCGTCACGCTCGTCGACGCGGACCCCCAAGGCTCGGCCCTCGACTGGTCTGAGCAGCGGGCCCGAGAGGGTAGCAAACGGCTCTTCGGCGTCGTCGGCCTCGCTCGTGACACGCTGCATCGGGAAGCACCCGAGCTCGCACGCGACGCCGACCACGTGGTGATCGATGGGCCGCCGCGCGTCGCCGGCCTGATGCGCTCGGCGCTCCTCGCCGCCGACCTGGTGCTGATCCCCGTGCAGCCTTCGCCCTTCGATGGGTGGGCGTCCGCCGAGATGCTGGCCCTCCTGAAGGAGGCGCGTATCTACCGGCCCGAGCTTGCCGCACGCTTTGTGCTGAACCGCTGCGGCGCCCGCACCGTGCTCGCCCGAGAGACCGCCGAAACGCTGGCGGATCATGATCCTCCGGTGCTCATGAGCACCATCGGCCAGCGCGTCGCCTTCGCCGCCTCGGCGCAATCCGGTCAGCTCGTCAGCGAGCTCGACGCGGACGGGCCTGCGGCACGCGAGATGGCGGCGCTCGCCACGGAGATCGCCAGCATCCCGTGCGGAAAGCCCGCGCCATGAGCGAGCGCCCGACCCGCAAGGGCTTCGCGGCCCGTCCGGCCGATCCCGAGCAGTGGATCAAGGCGGCGGAGGCGCGATCCAGCAGCAATGGCAGTGCCGACGGGTTCACCGCGCGGCTGACCATCGACATCACGCCCGACCTGCGCGGGCGCATCAAGATCGCCGCCTTCGGGCGCGGCCAGACCGTCGCGGACATGCTCCGCGAGCTCCTCGCCCGTGAGTTTCCCCCGACATCAGGAGAGGCCTCATGATGACCCAGCCGGTGCCATCCTCCGTTCCCAAATCCGTCGCCCCCTCACCCGCTGTGCCGACCGCAGACCCGCTCACCCATGTGGAGCTCACTTGGATCGAGAAGCGCATCGAGAACTGGATCCGATTTGGCCGGCCGGCTCATGCGCAGACCATCGACGGCAGCCGGCGCGTCGTCTCCTTTGTGCCCGGCAGCATCTTCGCTTTCATGCGCTGGGCGTCGAACGACTTCGGCACCGTGGTCTCGCGCATCGACATCGTGCGTGCCGTCGCGCCGGGTGAAGGCTTCCAGACGCTGCCCTTCGTGCGCCCCGGCGGGGAGATCCTGTTGCGTGCGGATGGCTGGCCGAAAGTGGAGAAAGTGCTCCAGCACATCGATGCCGTCGAAGCGCTCCACATCCATGGCGCCGACGTCGCGCCGGACCATTGGCGGCACGTGCACAATCGTCTCACGGTCGGCCACATGCCACGTCTTTACACACTGGAGCGTCATCAGGCCTGGCTCAAGCGGCGGGAGTGCGAACAATGACCCGCTTCGGCTATGTCATGGTGACGTATTTCTCGGTGATGGGGGTCGCGGCCGCGTCCTTCGTTCCGACGCCGCTGAAGCTGGTCTGGAACGTCTCCGCCAGCGCGCCCATCGGACTCTATGCCGTTGAGCCCACGGGCGCACTCGAGGTCTCCGATCTGCTTGCCGTCACGCCGCCGGCACCGCTCGCCCGCTTCATGGTGGAGCGCGGCTATGTGGGCTCCGGCGTGCCCTTGATGAAGCGTGTCGCCGCGCTTCCGGGGCAGGACGTCTGCCGCACCGGCCGCGACATCACGGTAGATGGCGTGTTCTTCGGTGATGCGCTCGATCGCGACGGGATGGGTCGCCTGCTGCCCGTCTGGCGCGGTTGCCATCGCCTCACGGAGGGCGAGCTCTTCCTCATGAATTTCGACGTGCGGGACAGCTTTGATGGCCGGTATTTCGGACCGATCCCGACGAGCGCCGTCATCGGCCGCGCAACACCGCTCTACACCGACGAGGCCAGCGACGGTCACTTCGTCTGGCGTGCGCCGACGCGCTGAGCCTCACCGAGCCTTCAAACCTCATCCGCTTCGAGAGGCCGCCATGCCGCGGACCAGAATGACTTTGCCTGTTATGCGCCGACCCGTGCGCCTGTGCCCGCGGTACCGTGCCGCCGTCATGCTCCTCCTTTCCGGGATGACATGGGTCTGCCCGACGGCCGCCCTCCTGGCGGAGGCTCAGGCGCTCCAGAAGGCGCCGTCGCCGGTGGATCGCTATGCGGATTTCATCGCGGAGGCTGCCGAGCGTTTCGACATTCCCGCGGCCTGGATCCGAAGCGTGATGCGCGCGGAACGCGATGGGGACCCACGCCCGACGTCGGCAAAAGGTGCCATGGGACCGATGCAGATCATGCCCGCGACCTGGGCCGAGCTGCGCATCCATTACGGTCTCGGTGACGACCCGTTCGACCCGCACGACAACATCATGGCCGGCGCAGCCCATCTGCGAGAGCTGTTCGATCGCAACGGCAATCCCGGCTTCCTTGCCGCTTACAATGCGGAGCCAGCCCGCGATGAGGCGTCTCGGAAGGGGCACCCGCTGCCTCCGAAGACCCGCGCATATACCGACAAGCTGGCGCCAGACATCGCGCACCGTGAAACCGAGCGTGACGCGCGGAAGCTGTCCGCTCTACTGCCGCTCGAGATGCCGTCCTGGGCCCGATCTTCGATCTTCGCCGTGCCGCCGATCCGCGTGACGGCCGCAGATTCGGCGCCACCCGATCGTGCACAACCGGTGCCTGACGTGCGCGATGTCTCGGCCATCGTTCCGCAGTCTGATGGGCTGTTCGTTGCTCGCGGCGGCACGGGAGGCGCGCCATGACCGGGATTGGGCTCATTCGCATCCTGTCGGGCTCTCTCGTGGTCGGTCGCAGGTCCGGAGAGGAGACGCAGGAAACAACCGATCGATTGCCGCCCGTAATCGGCAGGACGGTTCCCTGCCGAAGAGCACACCACCAACAGCTTCGCCGCCCGGTAAAATCTCCCGCGTTACGCAACGCAGGAGGCGGGTGATGGACTTCTTTTGCGGGCTGGATGTGGCCATCGAGGAGACGGCGGTGTGCGTCGTCGATGACCGCGGTGAAGTACATCTGACGGTGAAGGTGGCGACCGAGCCGGAGGCATTGCTGGCGGTGCTGAAGCCCTTCGTTGGGCGGTTGAAGCGTGTCGGCCACGAGGCCGGCTCGCTGTCGCCCTGGCTGCATCCCGAGCTCAAGAGGCTCGGCCTGCCGGCGATCTGCCTGGAGACGCAGCATGTGCGTGCCGCAATGTCGGCCCAGCGCAACAAGACCGACGCAGCGGACGCCCTCGGGATCGCCCACATCATGCGCACCGGCTGGTTCCGCCAGGCTCATGTGAAGACGGAAGGCTGCTACCGGATGCGTCTGCTGCTGACGCATCGACGCAACCTGAAGCGCAAGTTCCTCGATCTCGAGAACGCCATCCGCCACTCGCTGAAGAGTTTCGGGATCAAGCTCGGTGGCACCTCGCGCGGCAAGTTCGACCAGGCCGTGAGGGAGGCCGTGGCCGAAGATCCGCTGTCCAGCGAACTGATGGACGCCATGCTGTCGGCGCGCGCCGCGCTGTGGAAGGAGTATTGCCGGCTGCACGATCTCGTCGTGAAGCTGGTGGCGCAAAGCGAGCTGTGCCGGCGCTTTATGGCGATCCCCGGCGTCGGGCCGGTGACGGCGCTCAGCTTCATGACGGCGATCGACGACCCGTCCCGCTTCCGCCGCTCGCGTGACGTTGCCGCCTATTTCGGGCTGACGTCCAGGCGATGGCAGTCGGGCACATCGATCGACGTGCAGGGGCGCATCTCAAAGGCTGGGGACCCCGATGTGCGCCGCGCGCTCTACGAGGCGGCATCGGGACTGCTGACCCGCTTCAAGGGCAAGGACAAGGTGAAGGCCTGGGGCCAGGAGATCGCCAAGCGCTCCTGCCACCGCAAAGCATGCGTCGCCGTGGCCCGCAAACTCGCCGTCATCATGCACGCCATGTGGAGCGACGGCACCTTCTATCTCGGCGATCCGGCAGCGAGCACTGCCGACGCCGCCCAGCGGGCGCACACCAAGGATCGCAAGCTCCTGGGAGCGTACCGATGAGCAACTTGCTGACACGAGACATGCAGCGCGCCCGCAACTGACGGACGTCATTCTGAACACGGAGATCCGCCCTCGGCGGATGAGGACCGATGCAGACCAGGACCGACGGAACGCACGTTATCTTGCCTGCGGCCGTGCCGATCGGAAGACGGCCGGACCGCGCTCGATTGCCTGTGACGATGCTCCGTCAATCCGATGGAAAAGTGCGCCGCGACGGTTCGAGCGCTGCCGACGTGCAGCCGGAACACCCCGTCGCAGAGCGCGGAGGAGTGCAAGGCGCATCGGAACTTGAAGCCCGCGAGCGGAGGCGTGCCGTGGCGAACAGCATAGTATATTCTCGCATCAGGAAGGATGAGCGACGATGTCCGCAAGAGCAGTGGAAATACGACCGATTAGGAGGGCGAGATAAAAGGGCGCAGGGTGCGCTGCGGTTGGGCGGTTGTTTCTATTGGGAAATTCGCGACCAAACACACATTGCGCCGCAGATCGGCAATGTGCGTCGAACGCTCAAGTCTCTGATCTCGTTTGCCTTCTCGCACCTTGCGGGGGCGCGCCATGCCCGATGAGCACGACTTCCGCATCCGGCCTGGCCGGATCCGCTCGACCCGCACCCAGCGCGCCCGCCCCTTCATCGCCCAGGCCCTCGCGGCAGCCCAGAAGGCCGGTGGGCATGTCTCCCGATCCGGACGCATCTCCTCCGGTGTCCGCTCGCGCTTTGGCCGCGGCAGGGCGGCGAGCATCGTCGCCAATCGGTTCCTCACCGGGTGCTCGCGCGTCGTCGTCATCAAGACCCGCGTGGTTCGGCATACGGCGCGGGCAGTGCCGCTCTCGGCTCACCTCAGTTATCTGCGCCGGGAAGGCGTGACCCGGGACGGGGAGAAGGCCCGCCTGTTCGGGCCGAGCGCCGAGGAGGGGGACGGCCGCGCCTTCGCCGAGCGGTGCGCCGACGACAGGCACCATTTCCGCTTCATCGTCTCGCCCGAGGATGCAGCGGACATGGCCGACCTCAGGTCCTTCGCCCGCGACCTCGCGGGGCAAATGGAGAAGGACCTCGGCACGAAGCTGGATTGGATCGGCGTCGACCATTGGAACACGGACAATCCCCACCTGCACATATTGATGCGGGGCCGGACCGATGATGGCCAGGACCTCGTCATCTCCCGCGACTACATCAAGGAGGGCATGCGCGCCCGCGCGCGGGGCTTGGTCACCCAGGAACTGGGGCCACGCACCGACCTCGACATCCACCGCGCCGTTGAGCGGCAGGTCGAGGCGGAAGGCTGGACCCAGCTCGATCGCCAGTTGGTTCGGGACCAGCGCGAGGCCGGCATCATTGACGTGGCGCGCGATGCTGATGGCGGGCCGGACGCTTTCCTGCCGATGAAGGTTGGACGACTGCGCAAGCTCCAGGCCCTCGGCCTTGCTGATGAGACCGGCCCCGGCCAATGGGTCATCGGCGAGAAGGCCGAGGCGACGTTGCGGGCCCTCGGCGAGCGCGGCGACATCATCAAGCGGATGCATCGGGCTCTCACTGCCCAAGGCATCGAGCGGGGCACCGCAAGTTATGTGCTCGCTGGCGAGAGTTTGGACGCTCCCGTCATCGGCCGTCTCGTCGATCGAGGTCTCGATGATGAGCTGAAGGGGACCGCCTATGCTGTCGTGGACGGCGTCGACGGCCGCACCCACCACATCCGGCTGTCAGACCTCGATGCGGCTGGAGACGGCGCTTCCGGCTCCATCGTGGAGCTCCGGAGGTTCGAAGATGGGCGGGGCCAGCAGCGGGTCGCGCTGGCCGTCCGCTCCGACCTCGACATCGAACGCCAGGTCACGGCCTCGGGCGCCACCTGGCTTGACCGGCAGGCGCTTTCCCGAGCGCCGGCATCCCTCTCGGGCGGCGGCTTCGGCGCGGAGGTGCGCGAGGCCATGGAGCGTCGCTCGGACCAACTGGTCCGGGAGGGGCTGGCCGAGCGCCATGGCCAGCGTGTCACCTTCGCCCGGGACCTGATCGAGACTTTGCGCCGGCGGGAAGTGGACGCGCTGGGCGAGAAGCTCTCCACCGAGACCGGGCAGCCGTTCAACCGATCAGGATCGGGACACTATGTCTCCGGCACCTATCGCCAGCGCTTCGCGCTCGCCTCTGGCCGCTTCGCCATGATCGACGACGGCCTCGGCTTCCAGCTCGTGCCCTGGACGCCGTCCCTCGAGAAGCAGCTCGGCAAGCACATCTCCGGCGTCGCCCGCTCAGACGGCGGCATCGACTGGTCCTTCGGCCGCAAGCGGGGCCTCGGCCTCTAACTTGCTAATCACTGGAGCACCGCATGTCCGCGACCAAGATCCTTTGGGGCCAGATCCTCCTTGTCCTCGCCATCGTGCTCGCCACCACCTGGGGCGCCACGCAGGTCGTGGCCTGGCGGCTGGGCTTCCAGGACCAACTGGGACCGCCCTGGTTCCTGATGGGGCCCTGGGCCGTCTACCCTCCGCCCGCTTTCTTCTGGTGGTGGTATTTCTACGACGCCTATGCGCCGGGCATCTTCGTTGAGGGGGCGATCATCGCCGCCTCTGGCGGGTTCCTGTCCATCGCCGCCGCCATCGGCCTCTCGGTTTGGCGGGCGCGGGAGGCAAGGCGCGTCGAGACCTATGGCTCTGCCCGCTGGGCCGAGCCGGACGAGATCCGCGCAGCCGGGCTGCTCGGTCCTGACGGAGTCGTGCTGGGTCGCCACGGAGGGGACTATCTGCGCCATGACGGACCGGAGCATGTCCTGTGCTTCGCCCCGACCCGGTCCGGCAAGGGCGTCGGCCTCGTCGTCCCCTCGCTGCTCACTTGGCCGGGCTCGGCCATCGTCCATGACATCAAGGGCGAGAACTGGCAGCTCACCGCCGGTTTCCGGGCGAGGCACGGGCGCGTGCTGCTGTTCGACCCTACCAATGTGCGGTCCTGCGCCTACAATCCCCTTTTGGAGGTCCGACGCGGGGAATGGGAGGTGCGCGACGTCCAGAACATCGCCGACATCCTGGTGGACCCGGAAGGCTCCCTGGAAAAGCGCAACCACTGGGAGAAGACCAGCCACGCCCTCCTCGTGGGCGCCATCCTCCATGTGCTCTATGCCGAGCGGGACAAGACCCTGGCCGGTGTCGCCGCCTTCCTTTCCGATCCCCGGCGGCCCATCGAGACGACCCTCGCCGCTATGATGACGACGGCGCACCTGGGGGAGGCGGGGCCCCATCCTGTCATCGCCAGTGCCGCGCGCGAGCTTCTCAACAAATCGGAAAACGAGCGCTCCGGCGTGCTCTCTACTGCCATGTCCTTCCTCGGGCTCTACCGCGATCCCGTGGTGGCCGAGGTGACGCGACGCTGCGACTGGCGCATCACCGACTTGGTGACGGGTACCCGCCCGACCAGCCTCTACCTCGTCGTGCCGCCCTCGGACATCAACCGGACCAAGCCACTCATCCGGCTGATCCTCAACCAGGTGGGACGTCGCCTCACCGAGGACCTTCACGCGAAGGCCGGCCGTCACCGGCTGCTCCTCATGCTGGACGAGTTCCCCGCGCTCGGACGGCTCGACTTCTTCGAGTCGGCGCTTGCCTTCATGGCGGGCTACGGGCTGAAGAGCTTCCTCATCGCCCAGTCCCTGAACCAGATCGAGAAGGCTTACGGGCCGAACAATTCCATCCTCGACAACTGCCATGTGCGGGTGAGCTTCGCCACCAATGACGAGCGCACCGCCAAACGCGTCTCCGATGCCCTCGGCACCGCCACCGAGATGAAGGCGATGAAGAACTATGCCGGTCACCGGCTCTCCCCCTGGCTTGGCCACCTCATGGTCTCCCGCTCGGAGACAGCCCGCCCGCTGCTCACCCCTGGTGAGGTGATGCAGCTCCCGCCCGCCGATGAGATCGTCATGGTGGCTGGCACGCTGCCGATCCGGGCGAAGAAGGCGCGCTATTATGAGGATGGGCGGTTCAAGGAGCGGGTACTGCACCCACCGGAGCTTTCGGCACCTCGCGATCGCCTGCCCGACGACTGGACCGTCCTCCCTCTGCCCGTGCCGTCACAGCTCAGCCTGATGGTGGAGGGCGGTGACGATGAAGACACCACCGGGTCAGAACACCGCCAGCAGCCGGAGCTGGCGCGGGTTGAGCCGGTTGAGGTGCCGCGCCCATCGCGGAACGAGTTCGAGATCGATCTGGTCGATGAGACTGAAGACGACGTGGCCCGGACCAGTCGTATGACGGGCGTCATGCAGGGCGTCGCGCGTCAGGTCTCGCTCGATCCCAATGATGGCATGGAGCTGTGACGGTGATGGCCCCGCGCAAGAAGAAGGCCCAGATCTCGGTCTATCTTGATCCCGCGACGATGGGGCTGCTGGCCGACTATGCCGCGCGGCGCGGCCAGCCTCAGTCCCTGATCGCCGAGGCGGCCATCGCGTCCTTCCTGTCGTCGGACGCCGCGGAACAGCGGGAAGCTGCAATCGCCAAGCGCCTCGATCAGTTGGACCGACGGATGGCCCGGCTGGAGCGGGACCTCGGCATCTCTGTCGAGACGCTGGCAGTGTTCGTGCGGTTCTGGCTGGCCACCACGCCGGCGCTGCCGGAGCCCGCGGCCCAGGCGGCCCGAGCCAAGGCGGGGGAGCGGTATGAGGCGTTCGTTGCGGCGCTGGGGCGGCGGCTCGCGAAGGGGCCGACGCTGGCGCATGAGGTTTCTGAGGAGGGGAGCGATTCGAGATCATAAGAGGGGCTCTCGCGCCAGGAGCGAAAGTTCGCGCCTTGCCGGAGAGCTGACATTGAGCGACTGCGGAGGCCGAGAGCTTATGCTGTGTGGAAGATAGCTTCAGCGAGCCGTTATCGATAGTCGACGCCCAACTTACCCCGACGAGGGAAGAGGCTGGCAGTCAGTCTCATTGCTATCACTCAGCTGATGGCCTTGTCCGGCCTGCGCCGCGTCGCCGACGGGACCCGCTTGTTTCGAGCGCCACTCGACACACCTAGCAAGCGATTCAACTCCCGGAGCTGCGCTTCGATGGACGCTGCAAGCTCCCTGATCCTCGATGCCTCAATCCCGACCCCCGTTCGGCCCTCGACCGGATCGTGCTCCTGGGCCGCGAGCCACGCCGCGAGCCGATCCTCAAGTCCCTTTGGCAGGCGAACCAAGCCGCCTACGACCTTGCTGTAGTGAGGCTGCGAAATCCCGATAGCCCGGGCCACGGATCGCTGGCTCAGTCCGGCTCTGAGACGTCGTTCCTCGACGGAAGAGAGAAGCTCACTCATTGCCATATACTCGAATGCATAATAGAATGAATATATGCATACATCCGGTACATCAAGCCAGCGGATCCTTTCCTTATCGGGCGATCGACTGCATAGTCTGGACCTGCCCGCCGCCGACGAGATCGTCGATGGGTGGAATTTCCGTTGGGGCGAGGCGGACACGCCGATGACCCCGGCCTATTGGGCTGCCCAGGCTTGGATGTGGGCGCTAGACGCTCCCAACCACTACCGCCTTGGAAATACCCTCGAAGAGGAACTACTTGCCTGCATGCTCGGTGGGTATGGGATACCGGCCGAGGTCGGCCTGGCCGCCTACGAGAGGCTCCGAGAAACGTTGCATGCATCGCCCGATGCATTGACCGATCACGAGTCTGTCATGGAAGCGCTCTCGACGCCGCTCACCGTCGGCGGACGTATTGTTCGCTACCGCTTCGCCAAGCAAAAGGCCGGCTATGTGACGGCCGCCTTCCGGGCATTGTCCGAGATTGATCGTTCACTCGCGGACGCTGCATTGCGCGACGAGCTCATGACGCTGCGCGGCATAGGCCCGAAGACGGCCTCGTGGGTTGTTCGGAATTTACGGCAGAGTGACGAGGTGGCGATCCTCGACGTTCACATTCACAGGGCAGGACGATCACTGGGCATCTTCGAGCCCAATTTGACAGCCGAGCGCCATTATCTCGCATTGGAGGCAGCCTACCTGAGGTTCGCCCGAGCAATCAGAACTGCCCCTTCGATACTGGATTCCGTAATGTGGAACACGATGCGGCAGTTACCCGGACGCACTGCCGGGAGGCGTTTAGAGAAGTCTCACTCGCAATTGCCCACGCAACTATCGCTCGCAATCTGACGGGGACAACCCTTGCGGGTTGACACTATAAATCTCCGGAGGTTTTCATGCTTGGCGATGACCGGTGGAGGGGCTTGTGTCGGGAAGCGGCGGTAGCAGGAACGACAACGTCAATGTTGTCCCGGTCGGGTCATCGGGTACGTTGGGAGCAGGAGGTGGGGGTGGAGCAGGCGGAACCGGCACCGATCCTTGTGCCATTGTTCAGGATGCGCCGATCAACAGCCCCAAGCCTGCAGTGGTCAACGCCTTGTCCGTCGGCGACATCCTCGACGTCGTGCTGACCGGCGTCCAGCCGCATCGCGTGCTGGAAGTCCGGACGCTTGCCGGCTCGGCGGCGGGATCGCTGACCCATCGCGGTCACTTAGCGCTCATCGCATGCATCGACCAAGGCAACAGCTATTCCGCCGAAGTCATCCAGCGCTCGGGTGGGTCGGTTGTAGTCAGGATTGAGCGCAAGTGATTGCGGTAGCAGGCGGCGTCTATGCGGAGCGGTGCCTCGAACCGTTCTGGGATGACGTTTACGGATCGGGTGGACGCGCAGCGGCCGTAATCGCGAGTACGGTTTCGGACGTTGCGCTGCATACCTACCGAGCTGAGGGTCTGGAGGACGGTTTCGCGAATCTGGCGGCCGTCTATCGTTTCGCCATCGCGGGACCCAAGGTCCCCGGGCTGGGGATATCGTTCGACTATCTGCATTCGTTGGCCGACCCGCGTATCGTTCCGCGGCGCGAGCTGATCGAGGAACACGCCTCCTTCGAGGTGCAGGATGACGTCGTGCTGAGGTTCGGCATGATGGAAGGCAGCGCAAAGGTCACGGCCCGACGCGCCGTCTACGATCCGCAGTCGGCCTTCTCCCCCCAACCGTTCCATCGTAACGGCTCGTCGGCGCAACAATTAGCCCTGATTCTCAACAGTCTCGAAGCGAGCCGACTGACGAGTAAGACCGCCCCAGACGAGATTATTGATGCTCTCATCTCGGATCACGAGGCAGAGGTCGTCGTCCTGAAGCAGGGCGGCAAAGGAGCCATCGTAGCCACCCGCAAGTCGCGCGGTGTCATTCCCGCCTACCGGAGTGACAGCGTCTGGAAGATTGGCTCGGGGGACGTCTTCTCGGCAGCGTTCACGCTGCATTGGGCGATCGAGGACAAGTCCCCAGAGGAAGCGGCCGACCTCGCTTCCCGGTCCGTCAGTTTTTACGTATCGACACGGTCGCTGGCCGTCCCCCCGGAAGCCGAGCTCCGCCGGATCGTCGATCGGCCGATCGTACCCGGCAAGGGGCGGATCTACATTGCTGGCCCATTCTTCAATCTAGGTGAGCTTTGGATGATCGAAGAAATCCGATCTCAGCTCCTGCACATGGGCGTCGACGTGTTTTCGCCACTGCACGACGTGGGGCGCGGCCCGGCCCACAAGGTCGCCAAGGCCGATCTTGCCGGTCTCGACGGGTGCGACGTGGTGCTCGCCGTGCTAAATGGTGGCGATGCGGGGACGATCTTCGAGATCGGCTACGCAGTAGCCCGCGGAAAGCCTGTGGTCGCGCTAGCCCAGAATATCCGACCGGAGGACATGAAGATGACGATCGGCTCGGGCTGCCAAGTGGCCGACGATCTCGTTTCGGCGATCTATCGCGCCGTATGGGCTCTGCCATGAAAGGGATACTGCTCTCGGGAGGGATGGACTCGATTGCACTGGCTTACTGGAAGCGGCCGGAGGTGGCCTTCACCGTCAATTACGGCCAGGCCGCCGCCGAGGCGGAGATTGCTGCGGCGGGTCAGGTGGCGTCGCTGCTGAGCATCCGGCAGGAGATCATCTCCGTCGATTGCTCGTCTTTGGGATCGGGGCACATGGCGGGAACCGACGCGCTCGATCTAGCGCCCGCCCCGGAATGGTGGCCGTTTCGCAATCAGCTGCTGCTGACCTTGGTCGGCATGAGAGCGGTAGCCATCGGGGTGACGGAGCTGATGGTCGGATCGGTTGCCTCCGACGAGGTCCATGCTGACGGCAGGCTCTCCTTTTTCAACTCGATCGACTGTTTGATGCATATGCAGGAAGGGGGCATTCGGGTCACGGCCCCTGCCATCGGTCTGACGACCTCGGCTTTGATCAAGATCTCCGGGATCCCTCAGTCGGTCCTCGCCTGGGCGCATTCATGCCATATCGGAAACCTAGCCTGTGGCGTATGCCGGGGATGCGTGAAGCACTACGAGGTCACCAGTGAGTTGACGGGCGATGCCTACTGACCGCGAACCTGAGCCTCGGCTACTCGGGACGAAGCGCAGGATGTCGTTGCCCGACTGGCCAATCGTCACCGCTTGGCCCCGTCAAGTCGAGGCGCCGGACCGCGACTTCTTCCAGGTACTTGGGCAGCGCCGGTCGCGCACGGGCGGCGATCTTCCCGAACCGAAGCTGGCCGCACTCTTGCGACATTCGACGCAGTTGCGGGAGCGTCGCCCGGACGGACGGTTCGGGCAATGGGAGAGCCGAACGGCCCCGTCTGCCGGCGGCCTCCATACGCTCCGCCTTCTCGTGATCGGCGCCGGTTTGACCGTTGGCGGTCTCTACGACGGCGAGGCGCATGCTCTGCGCGCGCCGACGGACCTGTCGGAGGCTCGGGAGTTGAACCGTAGGAGCGTGCACGAACTGACCGGTGCGGACAGCGGCGCGACGATCCAGCTCGTCGCCGACGGGCGGCTCTACGCGGATTGCTACGATGGCTGGGAGACGTTGATGTGGCGCGATGCCGGTGCGATGAGCGCGATCCTGTCGCTCATCGCAACCGCGCTTTCGGTAAACGCCGTCATTCTCGGCCGTCGTGGCGACGCCATCGTGAACGCCGCGGGCCTGACAGGCGATTGGATCGCGGCCGGCGCGCTGCAGTTATCGAGCGGATAAAAATTTCGGCCTTGCGGAAATTTGGCGGGAATCCGAACGAGTCTCGTCCGCGATGGAAAATCCGTTCGGATTCTTGTAACTTTGTCGTCGCGACGGGTACCCTGCTTCGGTAAGGATGTCGACGAGGCAATTTGATTCGATAGCGAAGGCGATTGATGGGCGCGAGCGGAAATTCTCCGGCCAGCGAAAGAGCGTCCCCATTTCGTAAGGACGTCTCTCTCGATCGGTTGGCGGATCGGTTCAACGTCGCGCAGTTCGTTAGCTTCGCTCCCTCGCCGAAAGGCCCGGTTCAGCAATTCTCGCGACTCGCCGACGCGTCTCCGAATTCCCGCTTCGCCAGCCCTGCGGATGCTGTGCGCGCACTCTTCCAGAAGAGCGCAGAAGGCTCGGTGAACGTTCGCAGCTTTGACGAGGAACGCCCCCAGAGTCGTGAGTTCATCTATGGGCTTCAAACGACCGACGACGTCCTATCGGCATTGGCGCGTTTGTCCGCCGAAGGTCTCTTCATGATCGCCAACGAGACAATTGACGTCTCGGACGGTGGCGTCTCCGGAGTCGCCATGGGCGAAATCGTGGAGTTCGGGCCGGATACGACCCCGCGTGGCGTTGAGAAGAGCGGCTTCGCTACGTTGCCGCGCGATTGGGCAGAGACGGTATTCTCGACAGTCTATGGAGCCAGTCCCGACTTCGATTTCGCGACTAGGAGCCGGATCGAATTCAGCCTTCACCCTAAGGCGCGCGGGTACAGGCAGACACCGGTCTTGTACTGGGAGTTGGGCGAGGCCGAAGCGTTTCCGGCTCGGCTGGCCGATGCCCGCTGGCCGAACGATTTCTCCCGGATGATCGGCGACAAAGCCTACGGATTGCTCGTGGCCCATGCCGCCGGTATGCCCGTCCCTCGAACTACGGTGATTGGGCGCCGCGTGGCCCCATTTACGTTCGGTGAACCCACGGGATCGAACGAAATCTGGCTGCGGACGTGCCCGACGGAGCAGCAGCCCGGGAAGTTCAGCACCTTCCGCGGGTGGAAGGATCCGTTCCTCTTAATGTCGCAGGAGGATTCCGAGCACAAGGCGGTTGCGTCCGTCCTCTCCCAGTCGGGGATCCCGGCCGCTTGGTCCGGCGCAGCCATTGAGGTCGCCGACGGATCGGTGGTGATCGAAGGCGTGAAGGGAACGGGCGACAAGCTCATGCTCGGCGCAGCGCAGCCCGCGGATTTGCCACCCCATGTAAAGGCCGCCGTCTTGGCACTCCACAGGCTTCTTCGGAATCGCGTTGGCGACGTGCGTTTCGAATGGGTCTTCGACGGGCACAAGGCGTGGCTCGTCCAGTTGCACCGTGGCGGGACCAGATCCTCGGCCTCGGTTGTCGTTCCCGGCGACGCTAGTCATTGGGTGACCTTCCGGACAGCGGACGGTCTTGAGGTCCTACGGAAGCTCGTCAACGATTTACCCACGGGGGCTGGCATCGTCATCGACGGCCCCGTCGGTTTGACAAGCCACATCGCCGACTTGGTACGCAAGGCAGGGATCCCGACGCGTTTCGGTACGGGATAATTCAACGAATTCAGAAGACGGGCCTTGCTGCCACGGCAGCTTGAGGAAACAACTCCCGCCTCGGCGACTCGGAACATTTACCTGGAGGGACCCACTATGGCATTCGCTGCCGTTATAGAAGCCAGAGAAAACGCCAAGAGCCGTCTCGGCACGCTTCGGGAGGCGATGCGTATCCGTCGCGAGCGCGAGAAGCAGGCGAGTGACCAGGCTGACGCTACCGCGGACGGGACCGCCGTTCCGAAGGCGCAGGTGAGGGCCAAGGCCAAGGTCGCCGGAGGTCGGTGAGCCCCATGTACCGCGATGTGGATTTTCGGCGCGAAGTGGATGGGCCGGACGGCCAGGAAAAGGACTGGCGGGACGAGTTCTCCCGCGATTATGGTCGGGTGATCCACAGCGCGAGTTTCCGACGCCTCCAGGGAAAAACGCAGGTTTTTCCCAGCCGGGAATCGGATTTCTTTCGTAACCGCCTTACGCATTCGCTTGAAGTCGCGCAGATCGCACAGGGCATTGCCGAGCGGTTGAATCATGACCACGCGAAAGACCTCGGAGGAAAGGGAGTCGACGGTCGACTTTGCGCTACTGCGGGCCTGATCCACGACATCGGCCATCCGCCGTTCGGCCACAACGGCGAGAAGGCCCTCGACAAGGCTATGCTCCGATACGGCGGGTTCGAGGGCAACGCACAGACGTTGCGCATCGTCACCCGCCTAGAGAAGAAGAAGCGGTACCTCAAACCGGTCGGTGGGGACAACCGCGCTGGATACAATCTCTGTCACCGGACGATTGCGTCGGCGCTCAAATATGACCGCGAGATCCCTGCCACGCGAACAGACAAGGACGATCTCGTCAAAGGTTATTACGCGTCCGAGAAGATCATTGTTCGAAGGGTAAAACACTCCATACTCGATGGGTATCGGCTGCACCCGGACGAGTTGTTTAAGACGATCGAGTGTTCGATCATGGATCTAGCCGATGACATCGCCTATTCGGTCTATGATTTGGAGGATTGCTTGAAGGTCGGCATCCTGTCGCCGGCCGAGATTCTAGCATCCGAAGACAAGCTCCTGACCATTGTAGCCAAGGCAGTTTCAAAGCAATTGGGATACAACGTCCCAGTTAGCGATGTACTCGACGTCTTCCTCGATATATTCTCCGAATTTGTAAAGGACGACAACGGCGCCGAGGCGATCAAGGACGAGAGCGAGAGGGACCGCCTGCTCCGCTCGTTCACCGAAATCTATGTTTCGTCCAAGAAATTGGGCGAGGACGGGTACAGCAGGACAAAGCTGTCGTCGGAACTCGTCCATAACTTCATAACCGGCGTCGAACTCACTGTGCATAAGGAGTGCCCAGCCCTGAGTTCCGTCAAACTGCCGACGAAGTTGGCTCTCCGGAAGGAGGTGCTCAAGCAGTACACTTTTGCCGCCGCCATCTATTCTCCGCGCGTCAAGCTGGGAGAATATCGCGGGTCGGATTTGGTAGCCGACATCTTCGATGCGCTGATGAGCGAGAAGGGCGACCTTCTGATGCCGCCCGATGTAAGAGAAATCGTGAACGCAACTGGTAACAAGAAGATAAAGGCTCGAACTGTATGCGATTTTGTCGCCGGCATGACAGATCGTTATGCCATGGAGTTCTGGGCCCGTCTTAACTCTGATGCCGCAGAGAGCATGTTTAAGCCCATTTAAGTGCCTTCCGAACAGTCATGTTAGTCATCGCCTGGATTGACAAAGACAAGCGTCCCTGCATGAACTGGTGGAGGCTCTCAATGACCTGCCAAGCCGAGGCGCGCGGTCGTCCGTGGCGTTAGCGTCCATCTAGGAAGAATTCGGCGCGACGCCGGTCTTCCAGGCTCACGACGGTGTGGATGAAGGCTGGACTGGCCGCGATCGAGCGGTCGACCAGCTCAGCCAAGCCCTTGACGACGTGGGCTTGTCGCTGCGACAGCGCTTTACGGATCCGCCGGAGATCGGACAGTTCGGTCCGATTGACGAAAGTGAAGAGCCGACCGATCAGCCCGACCACCACATCGGAAACCTGGACACCTGGTTCGTGGTGCGAGACGGCGAAGCGATGATTCGTGAACGGCCTCCCTGCGGACACGAAGGGCAGCTGCGCCAGGCGCTTTTCGATCTCGGGCTCGACGTCGAGAACATGAGCGGCGTTTTTCAGTAGGCATAGCCGCTGGATGAAGAAATGAGCGTAGTGGTCGATAAGGACGTTGGGCACCTCGTCCTCTAGGAAGGGGAGGCGATCGAGCCGCTCGCCGAGCTGCAGAGTCCCCTTGAGCATTTGATAGTTGAACTCGGGCATGAGGTGCTCGGCCTTTTCCAGCCGGGCCCGAAGTTCAGCCACGAACGGCCTGCGGCGATCCCTGCCGACATTGGGATAGTCGTACCGGCGATAGAGATCGATCAGGCCGGCTTCGTCGCGCCGTAGAATTCTGTAAAGGTCATCCTTCAGGTTAGCTGCGAACGCGGCTAAGGGTGCTTTATCGCCCTCGGCGATGATCGAGTCGACGATGTCGACCACTGACCAGTAGAGGGGATCCAAGGCAGTGTAGTGTATGAATAGCTCCTGCGCTGATAGCCAGTCGATGAAGGTCGCGATTCTGTGCTCTTCGAGCACTTTCAGGAAGTCGCCCTCGCCAACGTGCTTAAATTTCATTTCAGGTGTCGCCGGCTGCATGCGGATGGTTTTGCGCAGATCGGTCAGGTCGATCGGACGCGGAGGGCCAGGATGGCCAATGCCGCCCAGGACGAAGGTCTTCAGATTCTGCACATTGAGGCCGTCAGGCCGCACGTGGAGACGTCGGTCGTTGCCGGTTTCGTCGTAGTAGAGAGTGTAAACCTCATCCACGCCAGTCAGGCCGTGTAGCGCGATGTCCGCGCGGCGCAGGTCGTCAACGTCGATCATTTCTTGCTCCCAAACCATACCGACGTCCGTGATCGCCACTCATGGAGCCTTCCGCTCAACCCATCTGTCCACAATGCTGAACGGAACGCCCTAGGGCGAAGCGCCAGGGTCGGCTGCATCGAGCGAAGGGCTCGCCTTTTTGCCGATGCTTGACGTTGCCTTCAGGCGGAGGGCCTCCATACAGGCTGCCGCCAGGGCCTCGGCGACCTGGCGGCCACAGATTCGTCACGTCCAGGCAGGCAATCAGCTAGCCACGATGTGGCCTTGGAGACTTCACCTCAGCCAAGCTTCTGCGGGAAGGGAATGACAACACCGGCCTCTGAGGGCGCCTCACGTGAACGGGAGTGGCCATTTTTCAACTGCACCAACTCGCCAGCCTTCTCCTTGAACCATCCAGACGGCAATGCAGTCAGCCGCTCGATATCGGTTGGCGACATCGTGAACTCGACCGCCAACAGGTCTGCTTTGGTACGCCCTCCCGCATTCACAAGCAGATTGAGGGCCTCCCTCAGAGTCCGTGGCTGCGTGAGGGGCCACTCTCTGTCCAGAGGCTCTTCCTTCGTCCAACCGCGCGCAGAATGCAGCTTATAGAGATCCGTCACATAGTCTCGAGGTATAATTTGAAGGTCTGCGAGTCGACGAATCTGCGCCTTGATGGATACACGCCAACGCTCCTTCAGGTTTAGAAGGTTGGCCAGCGAGGGGCGTCGCACTTCCAACGGGTATGATGTCGAAGGCATCAAGAAGGCGCTTGCGAGCCGAAACGCCTGAGCCTCGATGTCCTTCAGGCTGTCATTGAACTCATCTTCACTGACGTTTTGATGCAATACTGCATGCGCCAGTTCATGTGCTCCATCCATCTGACGCCGAGGAAATGACATCTTGTCAGTGGCGAGCAAAATATGTGGGCGCCCGTCGACAGGGGACCAGCTGCAAAGTCCGTCGAGCCGAGCCGTGCCCATTTCAATCGTGCCGACAATGACACCGACTCGCTCAAGCAGGGAGATGATATCTCCGCACGGACCTTCGCCGAGTTTCCAGTGGCGGCGCAGCTCAAGCGCAATCTGCTCGATATCCTCCGTGCGCAGCTGTCTCCAGGAGGCTCCAGCGAGTACATCAGGTATATCGACGTGCGGAAAATCCACATAGTGCTGCAAGATAGAGCTGACCTCCTGGAGCCAGCTCATCTGCGACCTCTGAAATTTGAGGTCGGGCACGTACGTGCTCGAAAGTGCACGATGAAACATCGGCCGATCGGACACGCAAATGGGGCGCAGGAAAAACTCTCGCCGGACGCCAAAGGCTACAGCGATTTCTGCCAGAGCGTTGGCATCGGGCGCAATCTCACCCTTCTGCCAACGGCTCACCGTGCTCGCAGCGACGTTTAGCCGTTCAGCGAGATCCTTCTGGGTCTTAATACGGCGTGCGGCCCGGGCTTCTTCAAGCCGGGCCGGCACAAATCCGGGTGTCCCTACGCGCATGTCCGTCTCGTCCCCCCGTCCCCGAATCTGAGGGCAGGCTACCTCGTTCCCGTATCCTTCTTTTCGTCATCCTCCGGAAGCTCCGGAGGGACATAAGGTGCCACGCCCTTCTTGAGGATTACCCCTGAAGTCGGGGGCTCCGGCGGTGGAGCTGGGGGAGCCGGCTTGTCGTCCTGACCGCTCATGAACCTGCCGAGAGGCTCATAGAGAACGAAGCTCTGATAGCGAGCATCAATAATGCCGATCGCCATCTCATCGATGAAGCCCGCTCTATCTCGGTCGCGCGCGACCAGCAGCAGGACGAAAATGTCGCCGTCCTTCGGCGCACCAGTATCGAAAAGCCCAGGTTGCAAGTGATAGTTCACACGCACGCCCGCAAGGCGAGACTTGTTCTTCGGGGGAAGCGCATTCGGCTCCGGAATCGCGGCAAGACCGAATATGAAGCCCTGACTGCCAGTCACAAATCTGAAGAACGGCTGAAACACCTTAAGGTCGGTATCTGGAACGATCCCGCCGTCCAGGAGCTGACCACCATATTCTTGGCAAATCTCCTCAAAACGCTCTTCCATCATGCGGAAGCGCAGTTGCCCTTCTGCCCCCCGTGCGCGGCGCCGATCCTTCAAGCCTGAATGATCGCGGACGACCCCATGGGCCTTCATCGCTTCGGCCCGAAGGGCGTCTTCAAGGCTCAGAAGGAAATCCTTCGTCAGGGTGAGGCGAAGTAGGCGAAGCGTTGTCGATTCGATCATCCGAACCAGTCCATGCATTTGCGTCTTGACCGAATTAGGCCCCAAGAAATTGCGCAATGCAAGTGCGCTGTGCCTGCGTATGTGGAAATTTCGAGCGAGGACAACATGCGCGATGCTGGCAACGCGACGCTGCTTTGTGAACCCAAAAGCGGCTCGCAATTTTCTTCGGGAGAATGGCAGCCCACATTGCCCGGCAAGGGCATCAAAGCAGGGCGCCCGCTTTTGCCTGTCTTTGCACGCCGCGCCGCGATGCCTGTGTTCTGTTGTTGAATCTCCCCCAATTCCCCCTTCTTTAATCATCCCCGTCCGGGAAGCCCCTGCATCGCTCCCGGCCAAGTCGGGGATGAAATGGCGGCTTCAGCTTACAGTTCGGAGAGCCTGACGCGCGGCGCGCGCATGCTGCGCACCGCTCTCGGGCCCGTAATCTCCCGCCTTCTCGAAGACCCTTCCGTCGTCGAGATCATGCTCAACCCCGATGGGCACCTCTGGGTCGACCGACTGTCCGAGGGGCTCGCCGCCACAGGCGAGCGGCTAAGTGCCGGCGATGGTGAGCGTATCATCCGCCTCGTCGCACACCACATCGGCATCGAGGTCCACGCCGGAGCGCCTCGGATCTCTGCCGAACTGCCCGGAACGGGAGAGCGGTTCGAGGGCCTGCTCCCACCTGTCGTCGCCGCACCAACCTTCGCCATCCGCAAGCCCGCCGTCGCCGTGTTCACCCTCGACGACTATGTCGCCGCCGGCATCATGTCGGCAGGGCAGGCCGAAGTCCTCCGTCACTGTGTTGCCTCCTGCGCCAACATCCTGGTGGCCGGCGGCACCTCCACCGGCAAGACCACCCTCACCAATGCCCTCCTGGCCGAAGTGGCCAAGACTTCCGAGCGGGTCATCCTGATCGAGGACACCCGCGAGCTCCAGTGCGCCGCGCCCAATCTCGTGGCCATGCGCACCAAGGACGGAGTCGCCTCGCTCTCCGACCTCGTGCGCTCCTCGCTCCGCCTGCGACCTGATCGGATCCCCATCGGCGAGGTGCGTGGGGCCGAGGCCCTGGATCTCCTGAAGGCGTGGGGCACGGGCCATCCCGGTGGCATCGGCACCATCCATGCCGGCAGCGCCATGGGCGCCCTGCGACGGCTGGAGCAGCTCATTCAGGAAGCCGTCGTCACCGTCCCGCGTGCCCTGATCGCAGAGACCATCAACCTCATCGCTGTGTTGTCCGGCCGCGGTGCCGCGCGCCGGCTCACCGAGCTCGCCCGCGTCGAAGGCCTCGGCCCCGACGGCGATTACCGGCTCTCTCCCGCCTTCCCTCCGACCGACGAAGGAACCTGCCTGTGATGCCGATCCGCACTTCCATTGATCGCCGCCTGCTGCGAGCTGGTGCTTCTGCACTCGCCTTCGCCTGCGCGGTGTCCGCCGCCCATGCCTCCGGCTCCTCGATGCCTTGGGAGACCCCTTTGCAGTCCATCCTGGAGTCCATCCAGGGGCCCGTCGCCAAGATCATCGCGGTGATCATCATCATCTCGACCGGCCTGGCTCTCGCCTTTGGCGACACCTCCGGCGGGTTCCGCCGGCTGATCCAAATCGTGTTCGGCCTCTCCATCGCCTTCGCCGCTTCCAGCTTCTTCCTCTCTTTCTTCTCCTTCAGCGGCGGAGCGCTGGTCTGATGGCCGGGGACACCGGCGACGTGCCGGGCTTCTGCGTCCCGGCGCATCGGGCGCTCAGCGAGCCGATCCTGCTCGGCGGGGCGCCGCGGGCCCTCGCCATCTTCAACGGCACGCTCGCCGGTGCCGTCGGACTGGGCTTGAGGCTCTGGCTCGTGGGCCTCGCGCTCTGGGCGATTGGCCACCTCGCCGCCGTCTGGGCCGCCAAGCGGGATCCGCTCTTCGTCGACGTGGTGCGCCGGCATCTGCGCATCCCCTCCCACCTGTCGGTCTGAGGGGGCGATCATGATGAACCTCGCCGAGTATCGCCGACGTGGGAGCCGGCTCGTGGACTATTTGCCGTGGGCGGCCCTGGTCGGCCCTGGCATCGTCCTCAACAAGGACGGCAGCTTCCAGCGCACAGCGCGCTTCCGGGGGCCGGACCTCGACTCGGCCGTGCCAGCCGAGCTAGTGGCCGTGGCAGGTCGCCTCAACAGCGCCTTCCGCCGCCTCGGCTCCGGCTGGGCGCTGTTCGTGGAAGCCCAACGGGAGGAGGCGGGCGCTTATCCCGAGAGCCTCTTCCCCGATCCCGCCTCCGCATTGGTGGATGCCGAGCGGAAGGCGGGGTTCGCCGAAGCCGGCAGCCACTTCGAGTCGAGCTACTTCCTCACCTTCATCTGGCTCCCACCGGCGGAGGATGCCGCACGGGTGGAGAGCTGGCTCTATGAGGGGCGAGGGCGCGAGGGTGTCGATCCACGCGAAGCACTGAGTGGCTTCGTCGATCGGACAGACCGCGTGCTCCGGCTGGTCGAAGCCTTCATGCCAGATTGCCACTGGCTTGATGACGCCGAGACCCTGACCTATCTGCACGGCTGCGTCTCGACCCGGCGCCAGCGGGTCCGTGTCCCCGAGACGCCCATGTACCTCGATGCGCTCCTCGCCGACCAGCCACTCACCGGCGGGCTGGAGCCCATGTTGGGCGCGGAGCACTTGCGTGTCCTCACCATCGTGGGTTTTCCCACGGCGACGACGCCGGGGATCCTCGACGACCTCAACCGACTGGCCTTTCCCTATCGCTGGTCGACCCGCGCCATCCTCCTCGACAAGACTGACGCGACCCGACTTCTCACGAAGATCCGTCGGCAATGGTTCGCCAAACGCAAGTCCATCGCCGCCATCCTCAAGGAGGTGATGACCAACGAGGCTTCGGTGCTGGTGGATTCCGATGCCGCTAACAAGGCGGAGGACGCCGACCTGGCCTTGCAGGAGCTCGGCGCCGACCATGCCGGCATCGTCTATGTCACCGCCACGGTAACCGTCTGGGATGCTGATCCCCGTTTCGCCGACGAGAAGCTCCGGCTGGTGGAGAAGGTGATCCAGGGCCGGGACTTCACGGCCATGGTCGAGACCATCAACGCCGTGGATGCCTGGCTCGGCAGCCTGCCGGGGCACGTCTATGCCAATGTCCGCCAGCCGCCGGTCTCCACCATGAACCTCGCGCATATGATCCCGCTCTCGGCGGTGTGGGCCGGAGACGAACAGGACGCGCATTTCAACGCCCCGCCGCTGTTCTACGGGAAGACGGAGGGGTCGACCCCGTTCCGCTTCTCGCTCCACGTGGGGGATGTGGGCCACACCCTGGTGGTGGGACCGACCGGCGCGGGCAAGTCCGTGCTGCTGGCGCTCATGGCTCTGCAGTTCCGGCGCTATGCCGGATCTCAGGTGTTCGCCTTCGACTTCGGCGGCAGCATCCGGGCCGCCGCCCTCGCCATGGGTGGCGACTGGCACGATCTGGGCGGAAGCCTTGCCGAGGAGAGCATCGCGCTCCAGCCGCTCGCCCGCGTGGATGAACTCTCCGAGCGCAGCTGGGCGGCGGACTGGATCGTGGCGATCCTCACGCGCGAGGGTGTCCCCATCACTCCGGAGGTGAAGGAGCATATCTGGTCGGCGCTGTCCTCGCTGGCTTCCGCGCCGGTCGAGGAACGCACCCTGACGGGCCTTGCCGTCCTCCTCCAATCAAATGCGCTGAAGCAGGCCTTGCGACCCTATTGCATCAGCGGTGCCCATGGCCGGCTGCTCGATGCCGAAGCCGAGCATCTGGGGCAGGCCTCCGTCCAGGCCTTTGAGACCGAGGGACTGATTGGCACGAGTGCGGCCCCGGCGGTCCTCTCCTATCTCTTCCACCGCATCGAGGACCGGCTCGACGGATCGCCAACCCTTCTCATCATCGACGAGGGATGGCTGGCCCTCGATGACCCGGGCTTCGCCGGACAGCTCAGGGAATGGCTCAAGACCCTGCGCAAGAAGAACGCCAGCGTGGTGTTCGCCACCCAATCCCTCTCGGACATCGACGGCTCGGCCATCGCTCCTGCCATCATCGAGAGCTGCCAGACCCGCCTGTTGCTGCCCAACGAGCGGGCGGTCGAGCCCCAGATCACCGCCATCTATCGCCGCTTCGGCCTCAATGACCGGCAGATCGAGATCCTCGCCCGAGCGACGCCGAAGCGGGACTATTGCTGCCAATCCCGGCGCGGCAACCGCCTGTTCGAGCTCGGCCTGTCGCAGGTGGCGCTCGCTTTGTGCGCCGCCGCGTCCAAGACCGATCAGGCTGCGCTCTCGCAGGTTTTTGCAGAGCACGGGCGCGATGGCTTCTTCGCGGCCTGGCTACGCCATCGCGGCCTCGGCTGGGCCGCCGACCTCATCCCTAAACTCGACAATCTGGAGACACGCTCATGATCCGCCGCTCTTTGCGTGTGGCGCTCCTCGCCGCGCCGTTCCTCGTCTGTCCGCTGGCGCCTGCCGCCGCGCAATATGTGGTCTACGACCCCTCGAACTATGCGCAGAACCTCCTTCAGGCAGCACGCGCCCTGCAGCAGGTCACCAACCAGATCACCTCGCTGCAGAACGAAGCGCAGATGCTGATCAACCAGGCCCGCAATCTCGCGAGCCTGCCATATTCCTCTCTCAGCGCGCTCCAGCAGTCGACCCAGCGGACCCAGCAACTGCTCGGGCAGGCCCAGAAGATCGCCTATGACGTCACTGCCATCGATCGCGCCTTCCAGGGCCAATATGGCTCGGTCTCCCTGAGCACCTCGGACGCCGCTCTTGTCACCCAGGCGAAGAGCCGCTGGGAGACCACGCTGGCCGGCCTCCAGGATGCGCTGCGGGTGCAGGCGGGTGTCGTCGGCAACCTCGATACCGGGCGCTCGCAGGCCTCGACGCTGGTCGGGCAGAGCCAGGCGGCGAGCGGCGCACTGCAGGCCATGCAGGCGGGCAACCAGCTCCAGGCGCTCCAGGCCCAGCAGCTCTCCGACCTCACTGCGGTGGTGGCCGCCAATGGACGGGCGCAGGCCCTGTCCGAGGCCGAACGGGCGACGGCGGTCTCGGAGGGGCAGGAGCGCTACCGGCGCTTCTCCACCCGGACGAGCTACCAGCCCGCCACCGTCACCATGTTCCGCGGGAACTGAGGGGCGGCCATGGATCAGGGCACCGCGCTCAGAACCCTCGTCGTCGCCGGCCTTGTGGGCGCGGTGATCGCAGCCCTTGCCGTCTCCTCAGGCCGGGAAACGGAGTCGGTCACTGTGATCAGCGTGAAGGCAGGAAACGTCTCCTCGGCCGACCTGAAGAGCTGCGCCACGCTTGAGCAGGCCGATCCCATCGATCCGCGCTGCGCCGCGCTCTGGGAGGCGAACCGCCGCCGCTTCTTCGGCAAGCTCGTGGACGGAGCAACGCCATGAATGACATGGGCGTCATCGATACCTTCCTCAACACCTTCACCAGCTACATCGATTCCGGTTTCGGCCTGATCAAGGGGGAGGTGACGGGTCTCTCCTCCATCCTGATCGCCCTCGACATCACCCTCGCTGGCCTGTTCTGGGCCTGGGGCGCCGACGAGGATGTGATGCGCCGGCTGGTGAGGAAGACGCTGGCCATCGGCTTCTTCGCCTGGATCATCGGCAACTTCAACGCGCTCGCGAAGATCGTGTTCGAGAGCTTCGCCGGGCTCGGCCTCAAGGCAGGCGGGTCGACCATCAGCACTGCGGAGTTCCTGCGGCCGGGGCGACTGGCGGAAGTGGGGCTCACCGCCGGCCAGCCGCTGCTGGATGCCGCGAGCCAGCTCACCGGACCCGTAGCGCTCTTCGTCAATGCCGTGCAGATCACCGTGCTGCTGGTCTCCTGGCTCCTGATCCTGATCGCCTTCTTCATTCTGGCGGTGCAACTGTTCGTCACCCTCATCGAGTTCAAGCTAACGACGCTCGCCGGCTTCGTCCTCATCCCCTTCGCCTTCTTCGGCAAGACCGCGTTCCTCGCCGAGAAGGTGCTCGGCAACATCGTGGCCTCCGGCGTGAAGGTGATGGTGCTGGCCGTCATCGTCGGCATCGGCTCGGGGCTGTTCTCTCAATTCACCACCTCCTATGGCGATGCCCAGCCGACCATCAGCCAGGCCCTGTCCGCCGTGCTGGCAGCGCTGGCGCTCCTCGGTCTCGGCATCTTCGGACCCGGGATCGCCACGGGACTGATCACGGGTGCGCCGCAGCTCGGTGCAGGCGCTGCCGTCGGGACCGGCCTCGCCGCAGGAGGTGCGGCGCTTGCGGGAGCCGGCGCAGCGGGCATGGCAATGCGGGGGGCTGGTGCTGCCCTGTCGGGAACAGCCGCGGCGGCACGAGCCGGAGCCAGCCTCGCCGGAGGTGCTGCATCCGCTTACGGCGCCGGCGCCGCCGGCCAGTCTGGGTTGTCCGGCGTCGCAGGAGGTCTGGGCGGCGTTGCGCGCGCCGGAGCCACTGACGCAACCTCTCCCTTGCGCGGTTCAGCCGCCGCGCGGCAGTCCTCCGGAGCCGCTGCCACCTCGTCGAGCGCTCCGGCCTCTTCCAATGATGTTCCTGATTGGGCGAGGCGCATGCGCCGCTCTCAGCAGGTAACCCACGGCATCCAGACCGCGATCCATGCGGTGCGGTCTGGCGACAGCCATGGCGGCGGCTCCACCATCTCCCTCTCCGAAAGTGATCGCTCATGACGCCCTTCAAGCGACCCGCCGTCCATTACGGCCGCTCCCCCGAACCCGAGACGCCCTATCAGCGCGCGGCCCAGGTCTGGGACGACCGCATCGGCTCCGCCCGCGTCCAGGCCAAGAACTGGCGTCTCATGGCCTTCGGCTGCCTCACTTTGTCCGCCGGCCTCTCCGGGGCCGTGGCATGGCAGGCCCTGAGCGGCTCGGTGGTGCCGTGGGTCGTTGAGGTGGACAAGCTCGGGCAGGCGCAGGCGGTGGCACCCGCCACCTCGGACTATCGCCCCTCCGATCCCCAGATCGCCTTCCACCTCGCCCGCTTCATCGAGGAGGTGCGCAGCATCTCCGCCGATCCCGTCATTGTCCGGCAGAACTGGCTTAGGGCCTATGCCTATACGACGCAGGCCGGAGCAGTCGCCCTCAACGACTATGCCCGGGCTAACGATCCCTTCGCCCGGGTCGGCAAGCAACAGGTCGCGGTGGAGGTCTCGAGCGTGATCCGCGCCTCGCCGGACTCCTTCCGCATTGCCTGGACCGAGCGCTGCTACCAGGACGGCAGCCTCGCCGACACTGTCCGCTGGAGCGCCATCCTCACCGTCGTGGTGCAGGCGCCGCGGGACGCCGAGCGCCTCCGGGCCAATCCGCTTGGGATCTACGTCAACGCCATCAACTGGTCGAAGGAACTCGCACAATGACGACGGCCATCCGCAATTCCGGGAGGCCGGCTTTCCGGGGCCTCTCCTTTCTGGCTTTCCGTAAGTCCGGCTTGCCGCTTCTCCTCATTTGCACTTCCGCGCTCGCCGGCTGTGCCACCTTCGAGAAGCCGCCGGAGATCGAATATGACGATGCGCCGCCCGCCGTCTTCAAGGCCGAGCCGCCGGGGCCGGTGCGCATCGTCGAGCTGCCGAAGCCTTTGCCGCTGCCGGGCCAGCTGAAGCCGGTGGGAAAGGATGGCAAGGCGGAGCCCGAAGCCGCTGACCCTGCCTCCCGGGTCAATCAGGCCAATGCCGCCGCCCGGGTCCAGCCGGTGCGCAATGGCTTCATCAACTCCATGCAGGTCTATCCCTTCGTGGAGGGCGCCCTCTATCAGGTCTATGCCGCGCCCGGACAGGTCACCGACATCGCCCTGCAGCCCGGCGAGCAACTGGTGGGCTCAGGGCCTGTAGCTGCCGGCGACACCGTGCGCTGGATCATCGGTGATACGGAGAGCGGAGCAGGGGGCGGGAAGCAGGTCCACATCCTAGTCAAGCCCACGCGATCGGACCTCGTCACCAACCTCGTCATCAACACCAATCTGCGCACCTATCACATGGAGCTGCGGTCCACCGAGAAGACCTACATGGCCTCGGTCTCCTGGCAGTATCCCCAGGACCAGCTTATCGCCCTGAGGCGCCAGAATGCCGAGGCGGCAGTCATGCAACCCGTCGCCGCCGGCATCGACCTGACCAAAGTGAACTTCCGCTACGAGGTCACCGGTGACCGGGCGCCGTGGCGACCGCTACGGGCGTTCGACGATGGCCAGCAGGTGTTCATCGAGTTTCCCCGCGGGATCGCCCAGGGCGAGATGCCGCCGCTGTTCGTGGTCGGCCCCCAGGGCGACACCTCCGAGCTCGTGAACTATCGCGTGCGTGGCAGCTACATGATCGTCGACCGCCTCTTCGCCGCAGCCGAGCTGCGCTTTGGCGCCGACAAGGACCAGAAGCGCGTGCGCATCTCCCGTACCGATGGGAGGCCGGTCCTATGAGCGGCATCGAACCCGGGAAAGAGAAAGGGCCGGGACCGGCCAGTGATGCCGGCACCCGGCCGCTGACGGGGGAGGCTGTGGCGGCCATGCGGCTTCGGCCGGAGCCGCCACGGGTGACTCGGCTTTCCCGAAAAGTGCTGGCCGGGCTGGGGCTGGTTGCCGGGCTCGGGATCGGCGGTGCCTTGATCTACGCCCTTCAGGCGCGCAGGGACCGTGGGCCGGGACAGGAACTCTACGCCACCGATATCAAGGCGACGCCGGACGGGCTCGCCGGCCTGCCGAAGGATTACACCGGCATCCCCAAGCTCGGACCGCCGCTGCCAGGGGACCTCGGCCGGCCGATCCTCAATGCACAGACGACGGCCCAGCCGCCGATCCCCACGATGGGAGGCATCCCCAATTCCGCTCTGAGCCCTGAGGAGCAGCGCCAGCAGCAGGAGACCGAGGCCGCGCGGACCGGACGTCTGTTCGCCCAGACCAACACGCGGCCGGCGAGCCCTGTCGTGGGGCAACAGGTCAGCGTAGGGGTGGCAACAACGGCGGCAGCTGTCCCCGATCTAGCATCCCTCGGTCTCGTGTCGCAGGCGGCAACACCCACGGCCCAGGAACGGCAGGTGGCCTTTCTCAACCAGGCGGTAGACCGACGCACCGTGTCGCAGGACCGTGTTACGGCTCCCGCCACGGTCCACATCCTGCAGGCGGGCGCCGTCATTCCCGCAGCGCTGATCACCGGCATCCGCTCCGACCTACCGGGTCAGATCACCGCCCAGGTCACCGAGAATGTCCATGACAGCCCGACCGGCCGGATCCTCCTAATTCCCCAGGGCACGCGCATCATAGGTCAGTATGACAATGGTGTCGGTTTCGGACAGCGCCGGCTGCTCCTGGTCTGGAACCGGCTGATCTTCCCCAATGGCCGCTCCATCGTGCTGGAGCGCCAGCTTGGTGCCGACGCCCAAGGCTATGCCGGCCTTGAGGACGGCGTCGACTATCACTGGGGCGAGTTGTTCAAGGCCGCCGTGCTCTCCACCATCCTGAGCGCCGGCGCGAATGCGGGCTCGTCTGGCAACGACAGCGACCTCGCCAGCGCCCTGCGCGAGGGCGCCTCCGACAGCATCAGCCAGACGGGACGCCAGATCGTCCAGCGCCAGCTCAACATTGCGCCGACGCTGACCATCCGGGCGGGGTACCCGGTGCGGGTCATCGTTACGCGCGATCTCGTTCTCGAACCTTTTGGAGGCTGATATGCCGAAGCTGAAGCTCACCGAGATCCTCGACGACAAGCCGGTGAAGGTGACGGTGGAGTTGCCGGCGAAGCTCCACCGCGATCTTGTCGCTTATGCGCAGGTGCTCGGTGGAGAAGCAGGAAGCTCCATACCGGATCCCGCCCGGCTCATCGCCCGATGCTCGAACGCTTCATGGCGGCGGATCGAGGATTTGCGAAGTCGCGGCGGACCAAGGAGGGGCAGGAGAAGCACATCGCTACGGGCGCGAGTTTTCCGAGCGGCTCAGAATCCGAGCGAGGCTGAGCAGAGTCCGGGCAGCTGGATTATCGTTCTTTGGAGACGTGATGGCAAAGAAGGGTAGGATCTCTCCGGCGATCGGCCGGTAAATCACCCCCGGGATTGAAATGGCCGTCTCCGACGCAAGCATGGGCGCGACGCCGCGACGCGAGGCCACGAGACCCAAGAGACTATATCGTCCGATGTTCTGAACCCGAAACCGAGGCTGGCGTCCAATCTGGCTTAGCCGAAGGCTAAGGTAGTCTCGGACCTCATCGCCCGGCCCGCCGGGACGTACCAGAAACTCCTCAAGCGCGAGATCGCTCCAGCTCAATTCACTCTTAGCGCCCAGGGGATGCTCATCCCAGACAGCCGCGAACACCTGCTCCCGCCAAAGCTCGTGAGCATCGTACGGATGTTGTTTCCGGTTCCCAATCGTGAAGGCAATATCCATCTGAAGTTTATTGAGTAAAAACATATGACATTCTGCCGATCCTTCAATAAAATCAACCTCGACGCTCGGATACCTATCATCATAAAGTCCAAACAGCCGGGAGACAAAGCCGGAGGCGATAGACGAGAACAGCCCTACTCTCAGGTGGCCTGTCTCTGAGCGGCCGATAGCGCTCACCTCCCTTAGGCCTTCATCCAGCTGGCCCAATGCCAATCGCGCTCGTGTCAGGAACCGCTGCCCAGCCAAGGTTAGGGCAATGCCACCCGCGTGACGAATAAACAAGGACGCACCGATTTGATCTTCCAGGTCTCGGATGCGCCGGCTGACTGCTGATTCCTGAACATGAAGACCATTCGCAGCCTTGCGAAAGCTGCCGAATTCTGCGGCGGCGACGAAGGTTCGTAGATGCCGTATTTCTGACTGCAATTTAGATTTTGGCTTCACTGGTATAAATCACCTTTATGAGGTTATAAGATATTTTATAGCGTCAGAAGAGTGGATTTATTATATTTATTTTTGTGATAATTTTATATATGAAATAATTATTTCAATACTAAAAAATTATGCTATATGATCTGAAAGTGCCGTGCATCAGCTCTGTTATCAACATCCGAAAGGAAGTTTCAGATGGACAGGCATAGAAGTCGTACTTAGAGGACTCCGCCAGGTCATCTCCTTCAAAATTAGGTGCCCCTCAGATTGCCCGACGATAGCGTCGTGCCCGGTTATCTGTGGCGTGATGGCGTTATGGACGGCCCCTCCAGCTACAGGGCCTGATTTAGCGTGATTAATTCGAACGCATTCACTGAGTTGCAACCCGCGAGCCATCTAGTTGCCCCCAGTATCTTCATCCTCAAAAAGCCCTTCTTGCTCACCTTCGCATTACGCCTCACTCAGATGTGGCACGGGAAATGATCGCGCGGGCGCGGATACGCACCGGTTCGTCCACCATGGCCCCGTCCACCGCCACGGCGCTGTTACCGCTCGCGAGCACGCGCCGCGCCCAGGCGATCTCCACCGCGCCCGGCGTGAAGCCTTCGCGGATCGGGGCGATCTGGAACGGGTGGATGGCGAGCTTCCCGCCGAAGCCGAGGGCGCAGGCGTGGCGCGCGTCGTCGACGATGGCAACGGCATTGTCGATGGCGGTGGTGACACCATCTATGGGTGCGGCAAGGCCGGCGAGGCGGGCGGCAAGCACCACCTCGCAGCGGGCGTGCAGCAACGCCTCGCGGCTGTGGGCGCAGCCAAGGTCGGCGCTGAGATCGATGGAGCCGAAGGCAAGGCGTGCGACAGCCGGATGGGCGGAGAGGGCGCGGGCGTTGGCGAGACCGAGGGCGGTCTCCAGCAGCGCCACCACCGGAACGTCCGGCGGCAGGGCGGATGCAACGGTGTCCAGCACCGAGAGGCTTTCGGTCTTCGGCAGCATGATGGCGGCGGGCCGCAACGCCGCCACTGCGGCAACGTCCGCCCCGTGCCACGGTGTACCGGCGCCGTTGATGCGCACCAGCACTGGCAGCGCCGTGAAGCCGGTGGCGAGGGCGGCGCGGGCGGCATTCTTCGCCGGCGCCGCCACCGCATCTTCCAGGTCGAGGATGATGGCGTCGGCACCGGCCGCCGCCGCCTTGGCGAAGCGGTCGGACCGGTCGCCCGGCACGAACAGGGGGATGAGGAAGTCGAGCGCGCCGGTCCTCACCACTGCGCCTCCGCGCTCAGGGCCACCGGGCCTCTGGCGCAAGCCGTCCACAGCTTCAGGGTGGCACCGTCTGCCTCCGCATTGAGGAAGAAGGGTGCGTTGTCGAATAGTGGCGAGAGGCCGCGGAAGGTGAAGCGGCGGGGCGGCACGCCGTGGATCTCGGCCGCGAAGCGCAGCGGCAGCGTCGCCTGCAGGGGGCCGTGCACCACCAGACCGGGATAGCTCTCCACCTGCGTCGCATACGGATGGTCGTAGTGGATGCGGTGGCCGTTGAAGGTGAGGGCGGAATAGCGGAACAGGAGGGGCGGGACGGCGAGGACTTCGCGCCGGTGCCATCCTTCGGCCGCCGGCTCCGGCGCCTTGGAGGGCGCGCCTCCGGCATCGAGGTTGCGATAGACGATGTCCTGCCGCTCGCTGAGGATGGGGCGGCCGGCCACGTCGATCTCGTGCTGTACGGTCACGAAGCACAAGGTGCCGGAGCGCCCCGCCTTCACGCTCACGTCGGCGATGCGCGAGGTGCGGCGCATGGCGTCGCCGATCCTCAGAATGTTGTGGAAGGCGAGGCTGCCGCCCGCCCACATGCGGCGCGGCAGGGCCACGGGCGGCAGGAAGCCGCCGCGCGCGGGATGCCCGTCCGGTCCCAGCGTCCGGGTGAGGGCCCCCGGCAGCGCCAGGCACCAATGCAGCAGAGCCGGAGCCGGATCGCCGGGGCACGGCGCGCCCGGCGCCTCGTCGAAGGTGGCGCGGAAGCGGCCGGCAAGCTCGGCGGCCACATGGTCGGTGGCGATCTCCTCGCGGCCAATCCATCCGCGCAGGTGGTCCATGTGGAGCGTCTCGATGTCGTTCGTCACGGTGTCTCCCGGTCCGGCGCGAGGGTGGCAAGGGGTGCGTGCGCGCCGATCGCCGGCACCGCTCCATAGCTGCGCACCGCCCCCATGAAGACCGCCGCCGGGGCGGGCAGGCTCACTGGCCCGGCGGCGGTCACCACAGTGATGCGGCGCAGGTGCGGATGCCGCGACAGTGCCCCCATGTCGTTTACTGAGGCGAAGGCCACGTCCGCCTCCAGAAGAAGGCCCACCGCCGCCGGCGCATCGAGTCGAGCGAAGGCGTCGCCGACAAGGGCGTCGGTGGCTGCGCGGTTTTCCACGCGCGCCACATTGCTGGCGAACCGGGGATCGCGGGCGCGCGCCGCATCCTTCAGGAAAACGGCGGCGAACTGCGCCCATTCCCGGTTGTTCTGGATGGAGATGAGGATGTCCTTGCCGTCGCCGGTGCGGAACACCCCATAGGGGGCAATGGAGGGATGGGCGAGGCCTACCCGGGCCGGCGGCATACCGCCCTCGTGCTGCAGCAGCGGCACGGTGAGCCATTCGGCCATCACGTCGAACATGGAGACGCGGATGTCTGCGCCCGCGCCGCTCACCGATCGCCCCACGAGGGCCTCCAGGATGGCGGCATAGGCGGTGGCGCCGGTGGCGATGTCCACCACCGAGATGCCCACCCGCGAGGGCTCCTTCGGACCGCCGGTGATGGAGGCGAGGCCCGCCTCGGCCTGCACCAGCAGATCATAGGCCTTGCGGTCCGCCAGCGGCCCCTCGTCGCCATAGCCGCTGATGGAGCAGACGATCAGCCGGGGATGGGCGGCGCGCAGTGCTGGTCGGCCGAAGCCGAGGCGCTCCAGAGCGCCGGGCTTCAGGTTCTGCACCAGCACGTCGGCCGTGGCGATGAGGGCGCGCAGCGCCTCCCGGCCGTCTGCGGTTGCCAGGTCGAGGGCGAGGGAATCCTTGCCCCGGTTGAGCCAGACAAAATAGCTCGACTGGCCCTTGGCCACATGGTCGTATCCGCGGGCGAAGTCTCCCTCCGGCCGCTCGATCTTGATTACCCGCGCACCGGCATCGGCGAGGCGGGCGGTACAGAAGGGCGCGGCCACCGCCTGCTCGATGGCCACCACCAGTAGGCCGTCGAGCGGCAGGCAGGCGGTCATCAGAACGACCTCGGCAGGCCGAGCACATGCTCGGCCATATGGCTCAAGATGAGGTTGGTGGAGATGGGCGCCACCTGGTAGAGGCGCGTCTCGCGGAACTTGCGCTCCACGTCGTACTCGCAGGCGAAGCCGAAGCCGCCGTGGAACTGAAGGCAGGCGTTGGCGGCCTCCCAGGAGGCCTTGGCGGCGAGGTATTTCGCCATGTTGGCCTGGGCGCCGCAGGGCTCGTGCGCGTCGTAGAGCCGGCAGGCCTCGAACCGCATGAGGTTGGCCGCCTCCACCTCGATGAAGGCCTCGGCGATGGGGAACTGCACCCCCTGGTTCTGGCCGATGGGCCGGCCGAACACCGTCCGCTCCTTGGCATAGGCCGACACCTTGTCGATGAACCAGTAGCCGTCGCCGATGCACTCGGCCGCGATCAGGGTACGCTCGGCGTTCAGACCCGTCAGGATGTATTTGAAGCCCTGGCCCTCCTCGCCGATGAGGTTATCGGCCGGGATCTCCAGATCGTCGAAGAACAGCTCGTTGGTCTCGTGATTCACCATGTTGAGAATCGGCCGCACCGCCATGCCGCCGGTCATCGCCTCCTTGATATCCACGATGAAGATGGACAGGCCGTCAGACTTTTTCTTCACCTGGTCCAGCGGCGTGGTGCGGGCGAGCAGGATCATGAGGTCGGAGTGCTGGACGCGCGAGATCCAGACCTTCTGGCCGTTGATGACGTAGCGGTCACCCTTCTTCACGGCGGTGGTCTTGATCTTGGTGGTGTCGGTGCCGGTGGTGGGCTCGGTGACGCCCATGGACTGGAGGCGCAGCTCGCCCGATGCGATCTTCGGCAGGTAGTGCCGGCGCTGCTCCAGCGAGCCGTGCCGCACCAACGTATTCATATTGTACATCTGGCCGTGGCAGGCCCCCGAATTTCCGCCGGCCCGGTTGATTTCCTCCATGATCACCGACGCCTCGGTGAGCCCCAGGCCAGAGCCGCCATAGTCTTCCGGGATCAGCGCCGCCATCCAGCCTGCCCTGGTGAGGGCATCCACGAACGCCTCCGGATAGCCGCGGACCTCGTCCACCTTGCGATGGTATTCGGCGGGGAAATCCGCGCACAGGGCACGCACGGCGTCACGTATTTCTTGGTGTTGGTTGCTGCCAATTGTCTGCATGGGTGATTTCTCAACCTTGATGGCTTGAATGAGACGCTGCTGATGCCTTTCGGCGCGGAGCAGCGGGGGTGCGAAGGCTTTTGGTTCCCCGTCGCCGGAAAACGGCGCGCAGCGAGCCACTCGACGCGCGAGGTGTGCTCAATCGGGGCACTGGCCATCACCGGAGTTCGTTCGACGCCTATGACGGGAAGGATCGAAGGCATCCTATTGGGCAAGTTCAGGCGTGCAAGGTGCGGCTCAGGGAAGGCCCGCCTCGTAACGGATGGGTGTGCCGTGCCGCGTTGCCTCCGCGGCACGCTTCCACGTCTGGGCGATGAAGTTCAGTTCGGCGGCGTCGGCCACCTTGTGGCGGCCGATGAGCTGCTCGAGGGCATCGAGCCAGCTTCGATAATAGGCTTCGGCATAGGCCGCGGTCCGCGCCTCCGCCATGGGCGCGTCGGTGGCAGCGAGCACGGCCGCGAAGGCCTCGGTCCATTCGCTCCAGGCGAAGAAGCCAGCCTCATTGAGGCTCACCGTGAGGGCGAACGCCTTTGCCTGCCAGGGCTCGAAGAAGGCCGGCTCCCCCTCGTCGACGGGAAGACCAGGTAACGCTTCGGCCGGAGGGTTGAGGATACGTTGCTCAGACATGCTCAAGATAGGGCTCCCAGGCATCGATGGAGACCGTGTCCGACGCTGCCGCATCGTCGCCCCACAAGGTCCGGGCGTCGAAAACGACAGTGTAGAGCCAGTGCGCGACGCCTTCGTCGCCCCTCGCGCTGGCATCGGCGAAGACGTGATAGCCGCGCAACGCCTCGATGCGGCCCACCTTGTCCCGGGCATAGGCCGGAAGCCGGATATGGCCGGGTGGCTGCAGGTTGCGCGTGCGCACCAGATCCCCCGGGTCGAAGCGCGGCTTGACGGGGCCGGGATCACGATCCACCGGCGCGCCGCGGGCGAGGACTGCGGCCACGTCCTGCGCCTTAAGCACGCGCTTGGGCGGCACGGTCTCGAAGAGAGCCTTTCCCTCCGCCAATTCCTCGGGCCGGACCAGCCCGTGCTCCACGAGCAGGCGCTCAACGGCGAGGATCCAGAGCTTGTAGTAGCTCGTCGCATAATACTCGGCCGGCGCCCTGTTCTCGCGCGCCCAGCGGGTCTGGTCGATGCTCCAGTGGCCCATGGCGCCGGCGGCCAGAGTCACCGCCAAGGCGCGCTTCTCCCAGGGCGCGTGAAACAGCGGCTCGTCCTGTTCCAGAATCAAGGGGCCGAAGCCATGGCGCCCGCCGACATCCTGCGGGCCGTTCATGGCTGCGATGCCTTCTGCGCGGTGGGAGCGAGGGCGAGCTCGGTGCCGATCATGGAATTGCGGGTGACCAGGGGCGCCAGCGCCTCCATATCCCACCCCTCGGTGCCTTCCGGGCGCCGGGGCACCACGAGATAACGCATCTCCGAGTTGGAATCCCACACTCGGAGCGACGTGCCCGCTGGCAGGTGAAGGCCGAACTCCGCCAGAACCCCGCGCGGGTCGCTTACGGCCCGGGCCCGATAGGCATGGGACTTGTACCAGACCGGCGGCAGCCCCAGCACGCTCCACGGGTAGCAGGAACATAGGGTGCAGACGACGAGGTTGTGCACCTCCTCGGTATTGAAGACCGCATGCAGGTGCTCGCCCTGCCGGCCGGTATAGCCCATGGAGCCGATGGCCGCTGCACCGTCGCGGGCGAGCCATTCGGCGAAGGCGGGATCGGTCCAGGCGCGGGCCACCACCCGCGCGCCGTTGCGCGGACCCACGCGGGTCTCGTAGGTATCGATGATGGCGTCGAGTGCGTCGGGATCAATCAGGCCCTTCTCGGTCAACACCTTCTCCAGCGCCATCACCCGGGCGGTCATGTCGTCCAGATGGCTGCCGGAGCCGTGATCGTGATCGTGGTCGTGCGACATGGGGGAGCGCTTTCCTTCGCCTGTCCGACGCGTTCAGATTCCCAGATAGGCCCGACGGATCGAATCGTCATTCAGCATGTCCTGTGCCCGCCCTTCCATCGCGATGCGGCCGGACTGGAACACATAGGCCCGCTGCGCGCAGCTCAGCGCCAGGGACACGTTCTGCTCGATCAGGAGCACGGACGTGCCGGCCGCATGAATGTCGATGAAACGCTGGTGCATCTCCTCGACCACCTTGGGCGCGAGACCGAGGCTCGGCTCGTCCAGGATCAGCAGGCGCGGGCGCAGCATCATGCCCCGTCCCACCGCCACCATCTGCTGCTCGCCGCCGGAGAGCGTTCCCGCTAGCTGGCGGAAGCGCTCCTTGAGGCGTGGAAACAAATCGTAGACATGGGCGAGCGTCTCGATGATCTCAGCCTTGGATCCGCGGAGATAGGCGCCGGCTCGCAGATTTTCCTCGACGGTCAGTTTGGGGAAGACATGCCGGCCCTCGGGCACATGGGCGATGCCGAGCTGCGGGATACTGTGCGCTTCGAGGGCACGCAGGTCGGCGCCGGCAAAGACCATGCGCCCCTCGACCTTGGGCACCAGGCCGGACAGCGCCCGCACAAAACTGCTCTTGCCCGCCGTATTGGCGCCGATGATGGCGAGGAACTCGCTCTCGGCCATCTCCAGGCTGATGTCGTCGAGCACCCAAGGACCGCCGTAGGAGACCCGCAGGCCGGTGACGGAGAGAAGGGAAATTGCCTGCGGTGCCATGCTCAGGCCTCCGTCGCGATGTCGGCGTTGCGGTGGCTGGCGGCGAAGCTCGATCCCAGATAGGCCTCGATCACATCGTGGTTGCGCGTCACCTGCGTCGGGCTGCCATCGGCGATCAACCGGCCGAAATTCAGCACCAGCAATCGGTCGCAGAGGCTCATGACCGCCTTCATGTGATGCTCAACCACCATGAAGGTGGTGCCTTCGTCCCTGAGCCCCTTCACTAGGTCGATAATCTCCTCCATCTCGGTGGGGGTGAGGGCCGCCATCACCTCGTCCAGCAGCAGCACTTTCGGCCGGGTGCACAGGGCCCGCGCCACCTCCACCCGGGCGCGCTCGGGCAGGGAAAGTGCACCGGCAGGCTTGTGTGCGATGGCCGTGAGGCCCACCCGCTCCAGCACCCGGTCGGCGGCGCGGCGCGCTTCGCCGAGGCCGACCCGCAGCAGGCCGCCCATCATCACGTTGTCGCGTACCGACAGCTCAGGAAATAGCGCGACGTTCTGGAAGGTCTTGGTCATGCCCGCCCTCGCCACGCGATGGGGCTTGAGGCCGGCGACATCGGCCCCTTCCAGCTCCACCCGGCCCTCGCTCGGCCGGCAGAGGCCGACCAGCAGGTTGAATAGCGTGGTCTTGCCCGCTCCGTTGGGTCCGATCAGCCCGACGATCTCGCCCGCACCGATCTCGAAACTGACGCCGTTGACCGCGACGAGGCCGCCGAAGCGGCGCGTCAGTCCGCTCACCCGCACCCTGGGCCCGTTCATGCCACCCTCCGGAACTTGAGGCCAAGCCGCTCGGCAAGGCGGAACAGCCCCCGGGGCTCGATGAGCACCATCAGCACCAGGAGGCCGCCATAGGCGAATTGCGACAGGCCGGCCGCGGCGCTGCCGAAGGCCGTGTTCACCCCTTCCTCCACCACCACTATGAAGAGCGCCCCGGCCCAGGGGCCGAACACCGCTCCCACCCCGCCAAGAATGGCGATTAGGGCCATCTTCACCGAGATGTTCGCCAGGGAGAAAATGGTGTCCGGGTCGAAGAAGAACTGGAACTGGGCATAGAGCGTGCCCAGAAAAGCGGTGATGACGGCAGAGAGAATGCTCGCCAGGAGCTTCTCCCGATAGGTGTCGATGCCGATGACCTCTGCCGCCTCCTCGTTCTGGCGCAGAGCGCACAATCGGTAGCCGAACGCCGAACGCTTGATCGCCCAGAACAGCCCGGTGACCAGAAGCAGCGCCGCCAGGAACAGGTAGTAATACCAGGTCAGGTCCGCGAACTGCAGATACCAAATGCTGTTTCCCGGACGGTAGGGCACCGAGATGCCGGACGAACCGCCAGTGACCGACGTCCAGCTGTTGGCAATCACCCGCAGGGCCTCGCCCGCGGCGAGGGTCGCGAGGGCGAAATAATGACCGGTGAGCCGCGCCGTCGGCAGGCTGAGCAGGGCGGCAAACAGCCCCGCAAGCCCCATGCCCGACACGGCGCCGATCCACGGCGACACCGCGAAATGGCCCAGGAGCAAGGTGGAGGTGTAGGCGCCGATGCCGAAATAGGCTGCATGCCCTAGCGACACCTGCGCGGCGAGCCCGCCGACGATGTTCCACGCCTGCCCCATGGCCGCGAATAGCAGGACGAGGCACATCACCCGCAGCAGGTAGCCCTGCGGATCGGCGTTCAGCGGCGCCAGCGCAAGCAGCACCAGGCCGGTGGCGGAGAGAAGGATCGAACGCCTGTTCATGCGGCCCTCCGCGATAGGAGGCCCTGCGGACGCAGCGCCAGCACGGCGATGAAGACGACGAAGAGTGCGAAGTTCTGCATCTGGATGGGCAGAAGCAGCGTGGAGAGCGACTGGACAACGCCCACCAACAACCCGCCCAGCACCGCGCCCGCCACATTGCCGAGGCCGCCTAGCACCACGGCGGTGAACATTAGCACTGCGAACTGGGTACCCACCGTCGGGAAGACGCTCATGTAGGGCAGGATCACCGCGCCGCCGAAGGCCGTCAGGCCGACGCCGAGGCCGAAGGCGATGCGATAGACACGCCGGGTGTTGATGCCCATGAGCTGGGCCGCCATGGGATCCTGTGCCGTGGCCCGGATCGCCATGCCGAAGCGCGAGAACTGGACCAAGGCCCAGACCGCGAGTCCGATGAGCGCCGCCATGGCGAAAGCCAGGACCTTGTCGAGCCCCACCAGCACCTTGCCCTGGCCGGGGATTGCCAGCAGTTCCATGCCCATGGTCTGGTAGGGCGTGCTGACGGAGCGGAAATCCGCCCCGAACAGCAGGAGCGCCCCATTCTCCAGCATGAACATGAGGCCCACGGTCAGGAAGATCTGGGACATCTGCGAGGCCCCCTGCACCGGCTGGATCAGCCAGCGCTGGAGCCCCATGCCCAAAACGAAGACGAGCGCGAGCGAGAGGAAGGCGCCGAGCATCGGGTCGAGGCCGAGCCATGACCATGCGAACCACGCGATGAACATGCCGAGCATGAGGAACTCGGCATGGGCGAAGTTCACGATGTGCATGACGCCGAACACCAGGCTGAGCCCGATGGAGACGATTACATAGATGCCGCCTGTCAGCAGGCCGTCTATGCTGAGCTGAAGAAAAGTCACAAAATTCATCATCTGCACCCTGCAAAGCATGCCGAGCGCGAGCGTCCGGCATGACATGGAAGACGGATCAGAACTTCCATACGGGCTGGGCCAGGGCGAATTGCTTGGGGTAGATGGTCACCGGGCTGCCGTCGCGCCACTGGACCATGATCGGCCGGGCATATTCGTTGATGTTCCGGGCGTCGAACCTGACCTTGCCGCCGGTGAACATGGTCGCCAGCCCCTTGTCGAAGGTCATGGTCTGCAGCGCCTTCTGAACCCCGGCGGGCGAGGCGTCGGCGCTCGCCTCCACCGCCATCTGCAGGCAGCCGACAAGTGTGGCGAAGGCCTGCGACTCCCAGGTCATGAAGTGTCCGAAGCGCCTGCGGAACTTCTCGGCGAAAGCGGGAACCTGATCGTGGTTGCACGGCGCGATGGACAGGACGCCCTCGGCATAAGGCCCGAGGCTCTCGACGAAGTTGGGGATCACATAGCCCGCCGCGCCGCCGACGACGGGCAGCTTGAGGCCCTGCTGGCGCATGGAGCGGATGATGAGCAGGCTGTCATTGAGGTAGGATACCGGGAACACCACGTCCGCCGCGGACTGGCGCAGCTCGGTGATGAGCGGGCTCACATCGGTGATGCCGAGCGGATAGGCCGCATCCATCACCACCTTGATCCCGGCCGCCTCGGCCGCCTTCCGCAGGCCGCCCGCTTGGGAACTGCCATAGGCGGTGTCCTCGTACATCAGCGCCACCTTGGACACCGGCGCGCCATTCTCCCTGGCAATATCCAGCGTGTAGTCGAAGGTCGCCCGGCCGATCTCCGAGCCGGTATTGGTGAGGCTGAACAAGGTCTTGAAGCCGCGCGTCATCAGGCTGTCTGCGAATGAGACCGAGAGCAGCGGAATGCCGCGGCGCTCGGTCACCTCGGAGACGGCCATCGTCAGTCCGGAGACGAAGCAGCCCAGCATTGCCGAGAGCTTTTCCTGGGAGATCATGCGCTGCGCCACGGTCGCGGCGTTGGTGGCGTTGGAGGTGGCATCGGCCACGATCAGCTTCACCGGTGCGCCGTTGAGGCCGCCCGCGGCGTTGATCTCGTTCACCGCCAGCTGGATGCCGTCGCGCGAATTGATGCCGAACTGTGCCGCCGCCCCGGACAATGGCATCACCACCCCCAGCGTCACCGGCTCGCGGGCCCAAGCGGTTCGTATCAGCGCTGGCATCGCCAGGAGGGCGCCGCCGGAGGCCAGGACGGCGCGGCGGGTAACGGGAGTCGTCTCTCGCTTGCTGCTCATGTGTGAAATCCCTCTGTTTTGGCTTGTTATGCGAGCGTTGCCGCCCGTGCCGCGCTCCGGCGGGCGGCGACGGCGCCCGTCTCCAGCACTGCCTCGATGGCCAAAGCCGCTCCCAGCAGCTGCTCGTCCTCGCCGCCCGGCGCATTGAGGAGGATGCTCGTGGGCAGGCCGCCGCCGTCGAACCCGTTGGGCAACGCGACGCCACACAGGTCGAGAACATTGCCGAGGGCGGTGAACTGGAGGCTCGTCAGGTTGAGGTCTCGGAACCGATCCGCATCCCTGGCGACGGCTTCGATGCGTGGCGCGGTGATGGGGGTCGTCGGCATCGCGAGGAGACGGCCCGCGAGGCGCTCGCGGATCCTTGGAACGAGCGCAGCCCGCGCCCGCTGGATCGACAGCAGATCGCTGGCCAGCATCGCTTTGCCATCGAGCATGCGGCGCACGATGTTCGGGTCCATGTCGCCGCGATCGGCGCCATCGATCATGGCTTGGTATTCGAGATAGGCTTCCGCCGCCGTCAGAGTGCCGTACCGCGCGATCAGGGTGCGGACCTCGTCCAGCTCGGGCACTGGAAGGACCGACACGGGAGCGCCGGCGCTCCTGAGCAGATCCAGCGATGCGCTGAAATTTCGGGAGACTGCCTCGGCGCAGGCGGCAAGATCGAGATTGGAGGGCACGAGGACGGCGACATCCGCGATCCGAGGTCGCCGCACCGGGCTCGCCAGCGCGCCGCGCAGCGCTATGTCGCCCAGCACGCAGTCGGCCACCGAGCGGGCGAGGATGCCCACCGTGTCGAGAGAGCGGGAGAGGGGCACCACGCCCCGGGTTGAAATGCGCCCCTCACTCGATTTGTAACCCACCACCCCATTGAAGGCGGCCGGCAGGCGGACCGATCCGCCCGTATCGGTACCGATCCCCAGTGCCACCTGGCCGTGGGCCACGGCGGCCGCCGACCCCGACGAGGAGCCGCCGGGCACGTGATCGGGGCCGTGAATGTTGCGCGGCGTGCCGAAGTAGGAATTCAGTCCGAGCCCGGTGTAGGCGAGCTCGCTCATGTTGAGCTTGCCCAGATTGACCACGCCCGCCTCGGCGGCGTTGGCCACGCAGTCGGCATCGTCGGCGACCGGCGCTGTCGGCATGAGCGGAGAGCCCGCGCGGCTAGGCGCGCCGGCAAGGTCGATATTGTCCTTCCAGGCCACGGGGATCCCGTCCAGAAAGCCTAGGGCCCGGCCCTGCGCGATGCGCGCGCCCGCCGCCTGCGCCTCGGCCCGAGCACGGTCCCCGGCAACCCAGACGAAGGTCCGCGCGTCCCCGTCCTCGGCGATCCGCGCCAGCAGTTGCTCCACCAGTGCCTGCGGCGTCACCGCGCCGCACCGGAAAGCAATCGCAATTTCGAGGGCGGAGCCCGTCAGGCCGGTGGGAGGTTGGAGCGTCGCGGACATCCGGGTGTTGCCTAATTGTTATCAATCTGAGTCCATTAGAATCAGCTTAGATTGGCTATACCGGCATGATAAATGCTATGTGTGTCGTCTATTGATATGACGGAGGCATCAATTGAAGTACGAGCTGCGTCACCTCTCGGCCTTCGTCGCGGTGGCGGAGGAACTGAGCTTTCACCGCGCCGCGGAGCGGCTGCATCTGGCCCAGCCGGCGGTCAGCAGAACGGTACGCGAGCTTGAGGAGCGGATCGGCGTCGCCCTGCTGTGGCGTAGTACCCGAGTGGTCCGGCTGACCGAGGCCGGGCGCCAGTTCCTGGTGGATGCAAAGGCGCTGCTCGGCAGCGTGCGCAAGGCCGAGGAGAGGGCGCAGCTGATCGCCTCTGGCACGCTCGCCACCCTTCGCATCGGCTATACCACCATCAACGGCCACACCTTCGTTGCCGACACGGTTCGCGATTATCTGGAGCAGAACCCCCATGTGCGGGTGGAACTGACCTTTCAATCGGCACCCCGCCAGCGCGACATGCTGCTGGAGAATCAGCTTGATTTCGCATTCCTGGAGTACTCCTACCAGAACCCCGCCATCGATTCCCTCGCCGTGGCCCGCCACCGGCTGCATGCTCTCATGCACCCGGACCACCCCTTGGCGGCGCGCGCAGAGCTCACGCTGGCCGATCTGGTGGAGCACCACTTCGTCATCGGCACGCAGGAGGAGTGGCCGACCATGCGGGCGATCATCGCCGCCGCGTTCGACCGGCAGGGACTGACCATGCCCTCAGGCATCGAGGCCAGCAGCCTCACCGGCATACTCGGCTTGGTGACTTCAGGCCTAGCTTACACCATCTTTTGCGGCGTGCCCCGCTTCTGCGGTGGCGAGGAGATCTGCATTCGTTCCCTCGCCGGCGGATCGGAGATGGAAGCGCAATCCTATCTCTCTTGGCGGCGAAATGACCTGACCAAGAAGATGGAGCAGTTCATCGATCTATGCCGCACCAAAAGCGATCGGAACGAGACGTCTAATTCGTGAGGGTCAATCCACTACGACATCGTCGAGACCGGACACTAGGTCTCCGAATTATAAAGTGCATCCAGATCTGCTGCGGCGAGTTTGACGGCGGCGAAGAAGTTTGTGGCGAGCTTTTCGTATCGTGTTTCGACGGCGCGATAGTATTTGAGCTTTGAGAAGAAGCGCTCGATGAGGTTGCGCTGGCGATAGAGCCACGGGCTGAAGGCAAGCGTTCGCTTGCGGCCCTTCATCGGCCCGACGTTGGCGAAGGGCCCGCGGTCGCTGAGTGTTGATTTCCGGCGAGAAGTGACCCTGGATTTCCACTGACAAGTGACCCAGGCTCATGGTGGTCTTCGGTTCAGGTGGCGGTCAAGTTTCGGGGCTTCTCCCTGGTGGGTTTGGGTGGCTTTGCCGAGCTGCTCTTGAAGTGGAAGCTGTCGTTGCCGGTCTCGAGGATATGACAGTGGTGGGTGAGGCGGTCGAGTAGTGCCGTGGTCATCTTCGCGTCGCCGAAGACTGTGGGCCATTCGGAGAAGCTGAGATTGGTGGTGATGACCACGCTGGTGCCCTCATAGAGCTTGCTGATCAGGTGGAACAGTAAAGCGCCGCCTGAGGCGCTGAACAGCAGGTAGCGGAGCTCATCTAGAATGACGAGATCGGCGTGGACGAGCCGCCCCGCGATCTGACCGGCTTTGCCCTGGGCCTTCTCCTGTTCGAGGGCGTTGACGAGCTTGACGGTGGAGAAGAAGCGGACCCGCCTGTGATGATGCTCGATGGCGAGGACGCCAAGAGCCGTGGCAATATGGGTCTTGCCGGTGCCGGGACCGCCGATTAGGACGGCTTTGTGCGCGTCGTCGAGGAACTCGCAGCGGTGGAGCTGGCGCGCGAGCGCCTTGTTGACCTCGCTGCTGGCGAAGTCGAAGCCGGCGAGGTCGCGATAGGCCGGGAAGCGCGCGGCCTTGATCTGGTAGGCGGTCGATGGCACCTCCCGCTCGGCTGTCTCTGCCTTCAGGAATTGCGAGAGGATCGGCATGGCAGTCTCGAAGGCAGGAGAAACGCGCGGGAGATGCGGTCCAATCGCGCGCGGTGGCGAAGACCTTCTCAAAAACCATTTTAGCTGCTGAGTTTGAAGCCCGCGAAAATTAAATAAATATTTGATTTTTAATTGGGATTTTTGAGATACGAACTGCCGTCCCCAAAATCGTAAGTGGTGGGCTTCTCGCGCACGAGCCGTGTTGCAAGATGGGCAGCCAGAGCCGCGCGAACCGGAATTGAGCATCGATCACGCAGCGTGCGATCCGGCACGTGAGCTTCTTGTCGCCTTTGCGTTCAACCAAGTGTGAAGCGGGATAGATATGGCGGACATACCGGTACACAAGGAGCCGCGGCATGTGAGCCGCGACGAGCTGTTCGCGCTGGTCTGGCAAAGACCGATGAGCCGTTTAGCGGAGGAGTTCGGGATCAGCGGAAATGGGCTTGCCAAGATCTGCGACAGAATGGACGTGCCTTATCCACCGCGCGGCTATTGGGCCAAAAGGGAGGTAGGCAAGCCGGTGGTTGCATTCAAGCTGCCGCCCCGCAGGGACGGAATTCCGCAGGTGACGGATATCTACCCCACGCCCGCCAAGCCAGCGCCGTTACAGGAAGCTGAGAGGTCGGCGACGGCTGCCGCTGCGAAGGTAGAAGCCATTGGAGTGCCGGATGGCCTGGATGACCTTCATCCACGCGTGAAGGCGTGGCTTGCGGAGCACAAGAAGCAGCAGAAGGAATGCGAGCAAGAGAGCAGACGGCGAAGGCACGAAAGTTGGTGGACACCTCGACTGCTTCCCGACCTAACCATACGTGACCTATACCGTTTCCGGGTCACGAGCGCGATTTTCACGGGCGTCGAGAAAGCCGGAGGCAGGATTGAGCAGTCCCCGATGACAGGAAAGGTGACCTTCAAAATTGCGAGCCACCTCGTTGAATGCTCGATCGTGGAGAAGCTGGTGAAGTCGCTTAAGCCGCGCGATGAGACGCGGACGTGGACAGCCTATCCCGACCACCATCAATCGGGCCTCGGCTCGTCAGGCTTCCTGCGCGTGTCGATCACCACCTACCTGGATGGCCGGCAGCCTCAATGGATCGAAAGCCAGAAGACAAAGATTGGCGACCTGCTGCCGGAGATCGTCGGTACCATCATGGCTGCGGGACCGATCCTAGATCAGCAGAAGCGCGAGCGCGAGGAGCGTGAGAAGCGGCATCGGGAAGAAGAGGCCCGGCGCTACGAGGCCAGGCGTCTCAGGGAAATCGATGACAAACGCTGGAACAAGCTCCGCGAGCTTGCAGCGGATTTGGAGCAGCGCGATAGGTTGCTTGTGCTTCTGGCAGAAGTGGAGAAGCGCGCCTTCGATGAAGGCGACGTCAGCGTCGGGGATCGCAATTTGAGCGATTGGATCGCATGGGCGAAAGAACGGGCCGAGGCGCTCGATCCGCTCCGCCGGGGCGCGGCGGGGATGTTCAATGAGATTGCAAGAATTACGCAATGGTCGTGAGGAGGCACGCCGCTAGGCAGCCGATCTCGCGCAGCTGATCTCTCGCATCTCCGGCGCGGATTTCTGAGGGACACGGTCGGTGAGCGGCTCGGGTGGCAGCCGACCTGTCCCATTCCGTCCACCATGTTCGAGCGTCCGGGGTCGATGCCATCCCCGGTGCAGAAGCTTTCCTGCGAAAAAAAAGAGGCAGCCCGTCAGCATAATTGGAGATGGCCACCAGGGCGAGGAGCCCCATGGAGGGCCCCCACCGGCAGGGGGGCGCAGGATGCTCTGGGGAAGAGCACCGACTCATGCAACGAGATGCTCGCTTTGGTCCGGTTCCGGATCCTCATCACCGGCGACCCTCTGGAGAAACCGGGCCAATGCCGCTTTCCGGGAGCCGCGATCCAGCGCATAGGCAGTCTGCTTGAACTCAACTCCGTCGAGCAGCCCCTGAATGTAGCCGGAGATCGTATCGGCTGCCATGATCAGGGCGGTGTCGAGCGTGTGGATGTAGTTGCTCGTGACCGATCCCTTCGCATGGCCGACCAGGGCGGCAATGGTGACCTCGGTGAAGCCGAGATCGTTCGCGACGCTGGCGAAGCTGTGGCGCAGGATATGAGGGGTGACGTCGGCCAGTGACGAGGCCGCGAAGATCTTCCTCCAGTGATTGGGAAAGCTGCCGAACGCATTCTCGCCGCCCCGGCCGGGGAAGACGTAATCGCCGACCGCCTCTTTCCGGCGCTTCTCCAGATATTCCACCACGGGCAGCCCGATGGGGCGGATGGAGCTTCCCTCCTTGCTGTCGATCAGCCGGAGGCAGCTCGAATCCGTATCGGCTTCCGCCCATCGCAGCGTGACCATCTCCATGCGGCGGCATCCGGTGAGCGCGATCTGGCGGATGACCTCGACCGACATCTGGTAGTTCTCATTCTCGGCCGCCGTCTTGAGAAGGTCACCGAGGACGCGATATTCGGCTTCGCTCAGCCGCCGCGCGCGCACGTTGTCCTTCGGCCGCCGCACGCCATGTGCTGGGTTCGTTTCGATGATCCCGGCTTCGACCGCATAGGTGAGGATGCCGCCGAGCAGGCCGATTGTCCGCGTAGCTGTGCCGGCCCCGCCTCTCACGATGGACTTGCCGCGCAGGTTCTTCGTCATGACGGTGACACGCGTCTTCCCTGCCATGATGTCCTTCATGGCCCTCGTGATGTCGGCTTTCATCAGGTCCCTGACGCGACGCGTGCCGAGGAGGGGAACGATATGACGGTGGATGCGGCCGAGATCGGAGGCGATCGTGCCCGGCTTCTTGGGGCGGCCACCCTTTCCGAGGATGAGACCCGCTTGCAGATCGGCGAGGTAGAGGTCACAGAGTTCCTTGACCGTGAGCGCCTTGCGATCGAGCAGCCGTTCTTCGGCCGGGTCGTCGCCTTGCGCGATGCGGCCCAATTGGGCTTTAGCTTCCTGGCGCGCGCGTTCCGGTGTCCACACCCCATGCAGTCCGATCGTGAACCGGCGCGATCGGCCAGCCGACCGATACTGAAGGACGTAGCTTCGCTTGCCGGACTTGAACACGCGCAGGCCAAAGCCAGGGAGCTCGTCGTCCCAGATCACGTAATCCTTGGCGCCAGATTCCGCGGCATCGACGGCCCTTTTTGTGAGCTTAGCCATGGTGCTTCTCCAGTCCGATCGCCTGATCTCGCGTAAGCACCACGTAAGCAGAAGGGCGAAAATCGTGGCGGAGAAAAGGATAGTCGCGGCTGGGGTGGGTTTCAAATTCTTTATTATTCGCAGTATGATAGCGCATTATTTGGCGCTCCTTCGCAATTTCGACGGAGCTACCAGTAATCCCTCCGAAGGCGAAGGCCACACGTTCGAATCGTGTCGGGTGCGCCATTTCAGAACAGAAATTGCTTCGGCAATTGCGCGGAAGTCGCGCTTTTCCATCCTGTCGCTGGAAGCCCATTGACCGCCCTGGCAAGATGGGGGCGCGGCTCGCGCCGGCATCCGAATCTCGTCTTCTCCAAAATTCGACGGTCTATGAGACGCTCGGCTCGCCGAGCCTGCTTCCACGGCGGCCTCTGAAGAGCACGGAAGTCGGCAGACGCCCGATGCCTCCCCGCCTCTCAAGAAACGTCATTCACAAGCACCAGGTCCGCCCCCGCCTCTCGTCACTTCGAGCTGCTGTCCCTTCAACTCGCGACCACCTCTCCCTCCTTGGTGGGTGATATGAACGCTCTTCGCTACGCACGCGTGGTGCGAAGCAGGCATTGTATCACCGTCCTCAATGACGGGAGCACCAGCAACTGGGCTGCTACCACGCTTTCAACGGGAACTGATGTTCCGGATTTTGGCGAGCCCCCAATGACCTGGAAGCCTGGGTGGCTGTCCTCACTGCAGAGGCAAAAGATAACCCGAAGCGGACACTCGGAACGTCGGCTTTGGAGTCATGACGTGTGGGCGGCACGGCACAGCGAAACTGGCTCGTTAGCGACGGTAGAAGCGTCCGCTTCAAGGCAGGGGCAAGAAGTCGGTCCGCGACCTCCTTTAGCGCGTGGCAAGGCCACGCATCTGATTGATGTGGTTGAAGAAACGTTCGATGTGGTCCTCTGGCGATAGAGCCACGGACTGAAGGCGAAGGTGCGCTTGCGGATGACACGTGGCGGCACCTTGGCAAAGGTGCTGCGCTCCGCCATCTCGGCGCGGATGGCGTCGGTGTCGTAGGCCTTGTCGGCGAGAAGGATGCCGCCCGGTGGGAAGCGGGCCAGCAACTCCCGCCCTGCGGGTGCATCGCCCGCCTGTCCGGCGGTCAGGGCGAGATGGATGGGCCTGCCTTCAGCATCGCCCAGGGCATGGATCTTGGTGGTCAGGCCGCCCTGGGAGCGTCCCATGCAACGATCGTCGGTGCCGTCCTGGCCCCCTTTTTGACCGCGGCGCCGTGCTGGTGCACCCGAACACAGGAACTGTCGATCACGACGATGTTGCCGTCATAGGCGGCCGAGACCGCCTCCAGCGGCCGGCCCAGACTCCGGCCGCCCGCCAGCGCACGAAAAGGTTGTAGAAGGTTGTGCGCGGTCCATAGCGTTCTGGCACGTCCCGCATGCGCAAATTTATGAGGCCGCGGCCTAGTGCCAGCGCCCCTACATCTTCTTCACAAGCGGGCATTCGCTTTCGGCGAGCGGGCGGAAGGCCCGGTCGCCGGGCACGGTCGCCGTGAGCTTGTAATAGTCCCACGGCGCCTTGGACTCCGCCGGCGTCTTCACCTGGAACAGGTACATGTCGCGGATGACGCGGCCGTCCTCGCGCACCTTGCCATCCTTGGTCATGAAATCATTGACCGGCGTGTCCTTCATCTTCGCCATCACCACGCTGGCGGCATCCGTCTTCGCCGCCTTAACGGCCTTCAGGTAGTGGGTCACGGCGCCGTAGACACCCGCCTGGTAGAAGGTGGGCATGGCCTTGCGCTTCTCGTAGAAGCGCTTGGCGAAGGCGCGGGTGCCGTCATTCATGTCCCAGTAGAAGGGAGCGGTGAGGCGGATGCCCTGCGTGGCCTTGAGGCCGAGGGCGTGCACCTCCGTATCGGCGAGGAGCAGGGCCGCAATAGTCTTGCCCGATTCCGTAAGGCCGAACTCCGCGGCCTGCTTGATGGCATTCTGCGTATCGAGGCCGGCGGTCGCGAGGGCGACGACCTCTGCCTTGGAGCTCTGGGCCTGCAGCAGGAAGGATGAGAAATCCGGCGCATTGGCCGGCATCCGCACTGAGCCATAGACCTTGCCGCCCGCCGTCTGGACCACCGCGCCGGTGTCACGCTCCAGCGCATGGCCGAAGGCATAGTCGGAGGTCAGGAAGAACCAGTTCTTCAGGCCGGAGGCCACCACCGCATCCCCGGTCACATGGGCGAGGGCGTAGGTGTCATAGGTCCAGTGGATGCCGTTCGGCGAGCAGGCCTTGCCGGTCAGGTCCGAGGAGGCGGGCGAGGAGAAGATGGCGATGCGGTCCTTCTCCCGCGTGATCTGCTGCACGGCCAACGCCACGGCGGAATTGGGCACGTCCATGATGGTGTCGACGCCGTCCACCTCGTACCATTTGCGTGCCGTCGCGGCGCCGATGTCGGCCTTGTTCTGGTGATCGGCGGAGATGATCTCCACCTTCGCGCCCTCGATGGGGCCGAAGTCCGCCACCGCCATTTCCGCTGCAAGGATGGAGCCGGCGCCGGTGGAGTCGGACAGCTGGCCGGACAGGTCCGTCAGGATGCCGATCTTCACCGTGCCGTCCGAATAGGACTGGGCCCGGGCGCCGGCGAGCGGTAGGGCGATGGCCACCGCACATGCGGCCGCCAGCATCGTCTTTTTCATAGTTGTCCTCCCTCTTGTATCTGGTTCAGAGCGCCGCCTTCAGGCGTGGGGCGAGGTTCGCGGCCGCGTGCAGGCCCGCAAGGCGACCGAACACGGCGCCACGCAGCACGGAGGTCGAGCCCGTATAGACTTGGTGATAAAGACCCACCGTCTCGCCGGCGGCGTAGAGGCCGGGGATGACCTTGCCATCGCCATCCAGCACCTGCGCCGAGGCGTTCACCTTCACGCCGCCGAAGGTGAAGCAGGCGGTGGAGATGATGGGATAGGCGCGGAACGGCGACGTCTCGATCCGCCGGCACCAGTGCGATTTGCGGGGCTCGAGGCCCGTGGTCGCCCGGTGGTCGATGGCGAAGGGGGTGAAGTCGCCGCTGTCGTCAGGACAGGCGGCATTGAAGGCGGCGATGGTGCTGAGGGTCTCGGCCGGCAGCCCCAGCTTTTCCACCAGCGCCTCCAGCGTGGGCGCCTCCACTGCCGGAATATCCGAGCGAATGGAGGTGCGCCAGCGCGGGATGTCCTCCACCTTGGCGTCGAAGATGACCCAGGAGATGCCGCCCGGCTGGTCGGCGATGGCCCTGCCGATATTGTCGTAGTGGGCATCCACCGTGCCGGGTGCCTCGTCGAGGAAGCGCCGTCCGTCGCGGTTCACGAGCACGCCATAGGGATAGATGAACACCACCGCCTCGGCCTGGAGCGAGCGGGGATCCACCGGCTCGGCATGGTAGGAGCCGAACTCGCCGGCGGGCGCGGCGCCGGCCTCCAGCATCATGCGGATGCCCTCGCCGCGATTGTAGTAGCCGCCGCGGGCCACGGGGCGGATGTTGGCGGCCTTCTGGCCGATGTAGCGCGTCATCATCTCCGGGTTGCCCTGGAAGCCGCCCGAGGCGAACACGGTGGCGCCCGCGCGGATCTCCTCCCGCCGCCCGTCCGGACCGGTGACGGCGACACCCGCGATGCGTCCGTCGTCATCGCGCAGCAGGGCGGTGGCGGTGGTACGGAAGCGCACCTCGGCGCCGAGCCGCTTTGCCTCGGCCATGAGCCGCTCGATGAGCGCGAGCCCGCCGCCCTGCGCGGCGATGCGCGTGGTGTTCTGGGTGAGGAGATAGATGGGCTGGGGGCCGAACTTCAGGCCGAAGCCCTTCAGCCAGGCAATGGTCGGCGGCACCTCGGCGGCAAAGGTGGAGATGACCTCGGGGTCCGGGAAGGGATGGGCCTTCACCACCGCCGGCCAGTCCGCATAGGGGCGCGCCACTTCGGTCAGGACGTTGGGATCGAGATTGGGGCCGGCATTGGTGGCGAAATGCTCCTCGAAATCGTCGGAGATCTCGCTGTCGTTCTTCATGCGCATGTAGGCTTCGGTCCAGCGCGTGTTGCCGCCGAACTCCTCTTCCGGCGCGCGCTCGAGCAGCGTCACAGAAAGTCCGCCTTCCAGAGCTGACACGGCCGCGCTGAGCCCGGCGATGCCGCAGCCCACCACGAGCAGGTCCGGGCCTTTTGCTGTCACTGGCATGTTCTCCTCCCGGAGTTTCGTTGTCGTTGGTGTGCTTCAGCGGGGCGCTGCGCTGCTCATGGCCACCACGCCTTCCCGCGCCAGCGCGGCGATGGTGTCCGGCGCATAGCCGAGAGCTTCGAGAACGTCGGCCGTATCGGCTCCCACCTCCGGCGGGTCGCTGCGCAGCGAGAGGTCCGCCTCGCCCATGTGGATGGGCAGGCGCGGCAGGCGCGTCTCCACGCCATTCGGCAGGCGCGTCGGCATCAGTCCGCCGGTGGCGGCGAGGTGGGGATCGTGGAAAAGATCCTCTGGCCGGGCGATGGGCGCGAAGGGAATGCGGGCCTTCTCGCAGAGCGCCACCGCCTCGTCCTGTGTCAGCGACCCGAACAGGCAGGAGAAGCAGGGCAGGATGCGTCCGCGCGCCGCGACGCGGCCGTTGTTGGTGGCCAGGCTGGCGTCGGTAAGCATGTCCTGCCAGCCGACCAGCGCGCAGAAGCGCTGCCAATGCCCGTCGGTGGTGATGCCGACGAACATCTGCCGCCCATCCTTGAGAGCGAACGGCTCGTAGACAGCCCAGGCCGAGACGCGCTCGGGCATGGGAGGGATGGGCTCATTGGTCTGCGCCGCGTAGGCGAGGTGCTGGCCCATGAGGAAGACGGTGGTCTCGAACAGCGCCGCCTCCACCACCTGCCCCTCACCGGTCGCCTCGCGCTCGCGCAGCGCGGCGAGGATGGCGATGACAGCGAACATGCCGCCGGCGATGTCCACCACCGATGTCCCCGCCCGCAGAGGCCGTCCACTGGGCCCGGTCATGTAGGCGAGGCCGGACATCATCTGCACCACCTCGTCGAGGGCGAGGCGATGGGCATAGGGGCCGTCGAGGAACCCCTTGAGCCTGGCATAGACGAGCCGGGGGTTGAGGCCGGTGGCGGCCTCCGAATCGAGCCCCAGACGGCCCATGGTGCCGGGGGCGAAGTTCTCCACCAGCACGTCGGCGCCCTTGATGAGGCGGCGGGCGATCTCGCGGCCCGCATCGCTCTTCAGATCCACCGCCAGGGAGCGCTTGTTGCGGTTGAAATAGCCGAAATAGCCCATGCCGAAGCCCTGGAGCTGGCGGGTGGGGTCGCCGCCCGGAGCCGGCTCGATCTTCAGCACGTCGGCGCCGAGATCGGCGAGGATCATGGCGCAGGATGGGCCCATGACCGTATGCCCGAAGTCGAGCACGCGGATGCCGGCGAGGGGCAGGTGCTTCTCACGGATCATGGCGTGGTTCCTCCCGCCGTGGTGGTCGTGCGGGGGAGCGCGCGCGGGGCCGCGCCGTCGTAGGCGTATGGCACCGCAGGCGGCATCGGCCCCTTGATGCGGCCGCCCTGCGCCTTCTGCTCCATGGCGTGGGCGAGGATGCCCACCGAGCGGGAGAGGATGAACAGCCCGCGGCCCTCCTCCGGCGCGAAGCCGAGCTCGGACAGGACCACGGCGGTCGCACCGTCGATATTCATGGGCAGGCGCTTGCCCCTGGCCGTCGCGAGCGCATCCTCCACCGCGCGGCCGATGGCGGCGAAACGGCCCGTGACAGCGCCCCGCGCCACCGCGCCGTCCACCAGCGCGAGCAGCCGCCCCGCCCGCGGGTCCACCGGATGGAAGCGGTGGCCGAAGCCCGGCACATGCTCGCGCCGCAGCAGGCGGGCGCCGATCTCAGCACCGGCGGCGGCATCGAGGGCGATGCCGTGTCCGGCCCGGCCATCGACGGCGGCATACAGCTCCATGCATTGCTGGCCGGCGCCGCCATGGACATCGCCCAGCGCATTCACGGCCGATGCCATGGCGTTGTTCACCCCGACGCCGCAGGTCATGGCCATGCGTGCGATGGCGATGGAAGGCGCCTGTGGACCGTGATCTACCGCTGCCACCAGCACCGCACCGAGCAGCGCCGCTTGATCGGCGCTCGGCAGGTCGCCGCGCAGCATCAGCCAGATCATCTCCGGAAAGGAGACAGCGCCGATGAGGTCCTCGATGGCATAGCCCCGCACGCGGATGGTGCCGGGCGCGATGTCGATGATGGCGGTGCGCCACCACTGGCCGGGATCGGGAGAGGGTGTCACGGCGCTCTCTCAGCCCAGGATGAAGGGGTTGGAGCGGTTGGGCCGGGTGGTGATCCACACGCTCTTGGTCTGCAGATATTCCTTGATCGCCTCCACGCCGCCCTCGCGGCCAAGGCCGGAGCGCTTGTAGCCGCCGAAGGGGGTGGCGAAGCTGGTGGAGCGATAGTTGTTCACCCAAACCGTGCCCGCCTTCAGGCGGTCGACGCACCACAGGGCGCGATGCAGGTCCTTGGTCCACACGCCGGCAGCGAGGCCGAAGGGCACGTCGTTGGCGATGGCCAGCGCCTCGTCCTCGTCCTTGAATTTCAGGACGCAGACCACGGGGCCGAACACCTCCTGCTGGGCGATGCGCATGTCGTTGCGCACGCCGGTGAAGATGGTGGGCGCCACGAACTGCCCCTGGCCGTAGCCCGGGCCGGACAGGGCATGGCCGCCGAGCGCGAGGGTGGCGCCGTCCTCCTTGCCCATCTCGATCATGCGCAGGATCTTCTCGAACTGGGCGCGGGTGGCGATGGGGCCGACCTGCGTCTCCATGAGCGCGGGATCGCCGATCTTCGCGTCCTTCACCACCTCGATCAGGCGGGCGAGGAAGGCGTCGTGGATGCTCTCCTGCAGCAGCAGGCGAGAGCCCGCCATGCAGGTCTGGCCGGAGGCGCCGAACACGCCGGCCACCGCCCCCTTCACCGCCTGCTCCAGGTCGGCATCGTCGAACACGATGTTGGGGGACTTGCCGCCGAGTTCCAGCGTCACCTTCTTGAGGCCCGGCGCCGCCGCCTCATTCACCTTCTGCCCGCCGATGTCGCCACCGGTGAAGGCCACCTTGGCGGTGAGCGGGTGGCGGACCAGGGGCTCGCCCACATCGGGGCCGAAGCCGGTCACAACATTCACGACGCCCTTCGGAAAGCCCGCCTGCTCAGCCAGCTTCGCCAGCTCCAGCAGCGAGGCGGAGGTGTATTCCGAGGGCTTGATGACGATGGTGTTTCCCGCAGCCAGAGCGGGCGCCATCTTCCATGTGGTGAGCGCGAGGGGAGAATTCCACGGCGTGATGGCCACAACCACGCCCAGCGGCTCGAGCTTCGTATAGTTGAAGACGTCTGCCTTGTTGATCGGCACCACGTCGCCGCCGACCTTGTCGGCGAGCCCCGCATAATAGTGGAACCACTGCGCCACGTTGCGGACCTGGCCCGCGACCTCGGCCATGAGCTTGCCGTTGTCGCGCTGCTCGATCTTGCCGAGCAGGTCCACATTCTCCTCGATCAGGCCGGCGAGCTTGCGCAGCAGCGCGCCGCGCTGGGTGGCGGTGAGCGAGGACCATTCCGGCGAGAGGAAGGCGCGGTGGGCGGCCTCGATGGCGCGGTCGGCATCGGCGGCGGTGCCGCGGGGGATCAGCGCCCACGGCTCTCCCGAGAAGGGCTCGCTGGTCTCGAACCACACGCTCGACGCCGGATCGCACCACGTGCCGTCGATAAAGAGCTGGTAGCGCTCCACTCTTGCCTCCCCAAAATTCTGCTAGACAGAACTAGTTTCTTTCTGATAGAACTATCCTCACGGATCAGGCGTGTCAACCGCCGCGGAGGCGTGCGTAAGCGTGAACGGGAGGCGGGATGTCTTCAGACGTGGAGAAGGACGCGAAGTCCGCGGGCGGGGTGGAGGCGGTGGACCGCGCCTTCCGCATCCTCGGGGCGTTCCGGGATGGCGACACGGCCCTCAGCCTGCACGAGCTGTCCGAGCGGACGGGCTTTTACAAGAGCACCATCCTGCGCCTTGCCGTCTCGCTGGAGCGCGCCGGATGCCTGGTGCGGATGCCGGACAAGACCTACGCGCTGGGCTTCGAGGTGATGCGGCTCGGCAGCCTCTACCAGCGCAGTTTCAGGCTCGACCGGCACGTCCGTCCCATCCTGCGCGAGCTGGTGCGGGAGACCGGGGAGAGCGCCTCGTTCTTCCATCGCGACGGGCCGGTGCGGGTCTGCCTGTTCCGGGAAGATTCCAATCAGCCCATCCGCGACCATATCCGCGAGGGCGACGTGCTTGCCCTCGACAAGGGGGCCGCTGGGCATGTGCTGACGGCCTTCTCGCGCACCCGGGATGTGGCGGAGCGGCGGACGCTGCTCGCGAATTTGCCCTTGGTGTCCCAAGGAGAGCGGGACACGGAAACAGCCGCCATCTCAGTGCCGGTTTTTTCCGGCGGCATCGCCCTTGCGGGCGCGCTGACTATCTCCGGCCCGCGCACCCGCTTCACCCCGTCTCAGATCGCCATCATGTCCCCCGTGCTCGTGGCGGCCGGCCAGGAACTCACGGCCATTCTCGGCGGGTTATGGCGTTAGGGGACCTCCTGTCGCGTTGACGCGAAAAGGACTGTCCAGCTCTACTCAAACAGGCGACTTTTCCGCCATCTGCCGGACGGCATCCTCGAAGAACAGCATGACCTTTCTCGACTAGGTCGTGTAGATCGCGCGTGGCGGTCGGACGCGAGGTACCCGTGATCGCGATGTAGTTCTCCGCACTCAGGCCGCACTTGAACCCGGGTCCGGACAAGGAATCAAACTGGCTTCCCGCTGTCGACGACGCATTCATTCCGATGTTCCGACTTTACTGGCCGAAGGAGAATCCGCCGTCCGTGCTCGATGGCACATTGGGAGGGACTGAATCGCGGGAAGCACCCTTAAAGCGGCCGAGGTGCTCAAACACGCCAAATCTTCATGATGGTCTCTGTTAGAGTCACGTCGCAGGTGCGCCAGTTGATTCATGCTTGCCCGCCGGCCTCATAGCAATCGCGGCCGAGTTCTTCGTTGCTGCGAATGCGCCTATAACCGCGAGGTTCAGCATGCCTGAGAGGCCCGCCAATAGGAACGAGGGCGTGTAGCTGCGCGACAAGTCGAAGAGCACCCCTCCTGCATAGCCGCCCAGCGCCATTCCCGCCCACGCGACCATCATCACGGCACCGATGGCTCCGCCAAAGCGGCAGGCTGGCACTGCCTGGCGCACGCAAAGCGACAGAGAGGTCATGTTGCCCGCGAAACCGAATCCGAAAAGGGCGGAGAGAGCCATAAACGACAGGCTGTCTCCGAGCGCCGGAAATGCCATCACGCAAGCGGTCTGGATGGTCGACGCCAGGGCATAGACCTTCAAAGGGCCGATCCGATCGGCGATCAAACCACAGCACACGCGACCGACCGCGCCGGCAATCATCGCCAGGACCAAGCTGTTGACGCCAACGCCGGGCGAGCCGCAGATCATGCCGATGAAGCTCGCCATGTGCACGACCGGCACGCCCATGCACGCGCAGCACAGGAATGCGGCGAACGCCAGCACCGCCACTGTGCCCCTCTCAGCCCTCGCCGTATCGAGAACACTAGCCACGTTAGCCGCGGGCGCCCGCGTTCCCTCCGGCCAGTTCAGCACAGGCAAGGCGAGGGCAAGTACAGCAAGAAGTGTGATGCCAGTTCCGACAAAGGCCCAGCGCCAACCGAATGCGTTGATGAGAAAACTGGCGAAGAAGGGAAGCAGGCCTTGCCCCAGTGCTCCACCGGCAGTGACCAATCCCATCACCAATCCGCGCCGTTCGGGGAACCATTCGCCGCTGGTCGAGAGGAGCGAGGAGTAGAGCACGGAGAAGCCGAAGCCGCCGTAGGCTGCATGAGCTACGTTGAATACGAGCAAGGACTGGAGGCTCGACATCGCCAGCAGCGAGCCCACCATTCCGGCGGCACCGATTGCGAACAGGATCCGGACGTCCATGCGGTCGGAAAGCCGGCCCCAGAACAGACCGCCGATGGCCATTCCGGCGGTGGACAAGGCATAGCCCAGGCTGGTGTCCGACCGCGACCACTGGAGGTCGGCTTCGATTGGACCCATGAAGACCGTGATCAGTCCCAAGCCGCCAAATCCCATAGCCATGGCGGCCGTGGCCGCAAGCACGACCAGGGCTCCGCGGCTGCTGCGGCCCGCCGGCAGGCGATGATGGAGGACGGGGTTGGTTGACACGGAGGCGATCCATTCGGTGTGCGTGTGTACGCAAGGGGATTGAGATCCATCAATTTCAAGATCGCCGCCCCTCGACCTGACGCACGCGGGTTTTCTGACGACGCTTGGAATGGGAAGCAGCGGCGTGCTGTCTGAAACGGGATGGCAGTGGAGGACCGCGCGTCCGATGAGGGGACCCTTCGTCCAAACCGGAAGACCCGGACGTGCCAGGCCCCCTCTGCGAGGTTCTCCCGCCGGTTTGGCTCACGGTGGCTGCATCGGCCGCGCGGTGCGTGGGTTTCACACCATCTCGGCTTCGACCGGGTCTGGCCGCACGACGACGGTGGTCGCGACCGGGTAGAATTCCTCGCCCGGCATACCGACGCGGCGGGCATGCTCTCGGATGGCGTCACCATCCCTAGCTTCATAGATGCAAAAGGTGCCGATGCGGCCGTCGGGCTCGTTCACCACATAGCTGCGGATCCAGCGAACGCGGTCGGGCATCTCTTCGTTGCCGATCCTGGCGGACTTGGCGCCGGCCAGTTCCAGTTCGGCGAGCGACGCCCAGGCGCTCGGCCGGCGGATGACATAAAGTTGCATTGCATAGTTCCCTCTGAACGGCCGAGCATCACCCGAGCCGAACACTGTGGCCGCGCACCATGCGTGACGACGTGGAAACTATGGGAGGTGGGCGCTGATCGTCCTTACCGGCGACTGATCTTACGATGATCATCTACGTCGGCGACGGTTTACCCTTACGCGGTCACTCCGGGCGGCTGCAGCCTGGAATCCAGCCTCGGTTGCAGATCCGCGGCCAACTTCTGAAGCCGCCGGGAGCCTATGCGGGTGGCGATGCGCTCTGCTGCGGCGATCTCGATCTGCGCAGCGGCGCTGTTTCCGGCCTCGACCAAGAGACGAGCCAGTTCCAGCCGGACGCGCGCTGCGTGGTACTCGATCCCGGCGCTGGTCCAGAGCTGTCTGGCGAGCATCAGGAACGGTGTTGCCTCCGTGTCGCTCGCGAGCAGATGGCGTGTCTCGTTGATCAAGGCATGCACTGCCGGCTGCGTCCAGCGCGCGGATTGCATCTTCAACTCGTCCAGGGTGTTGGCGGCGATATCGCGATGGCCGCCCATGGCAGCGATGCGTGCCTTGTGCGCCAAGAGAAGCCCGCGCCGTTGAACATGGTACCAGCTAGCGCCCTCAAGCACGCTGTCCAGAGCCGCCAACGCCATCTCCACCTTGCCCGTTTCGGCAAGCAGCACCGCGCTTCCCGGCTCAGCGTCCCAACCTGCAGCATATGCAGCGGCGTAGTCCTTTCGCGCCCCGTCCAAATCACCAATCATAGCGCGGACGTCGCCGCGCACCCGATAACCATCGCCGATGGACCAGGATTCCTCCTCGGATAACTTCGGCAAAGCCTGGTCGATGGCCACAAGCGCGCCGCTGAGGTCACGCTGCGCTCCAAGGATCTCGGCGCGGTGCAGGTCGCAGGTCCCTGGAACAACTGCATAACTTGCGGCGCACCAACTGTCGAAACCCTCACTCCATTGCCGGGCGCGTGACCAGTCGGGATAGGTGCGGCAACTCCACAGGATGTTGCAGTAGACAAGGCTGCCCAAGACCGGATCCACGTTGCTCGACAGGGCGATGGCCGCGGCGTGATTCTGCTGGTCGACGCCTTTCTCGATGTGCCCAAGCGAAATATTGTAGAAGCCCATATAGACTAGAGTGAGGGCGATTAGCCCTGAATCGCCGCACTGAACAGCGGCGCGATGGGACTGCTGCGCCAGATCGAGCGCCTCCGCCGCATTCCCGGCGAAGATGACCTGCCGCGCCTTCATCCATAGCAAGTAGGCGCTTGTGCGCGGATCGTCGGCATCGCCGAGAAGCGCTTCGGCCCGTGCCATCCACCCCGAAGCTGCGGCCGGTGCCGAGCGCTCGAGTTCGAGCTTGGCGATCGTCACGGCTACTCTTGCGGCCAGCTCGGGCTTTCCCTCTGCGACATGTGCAGCGAGGGCGCAGGTCAGGACCGGTATCGCCGCGGCGGGGCGGCCCTGGCATTCCACGGCCAGTGCCCAAATTTCAATATCGGCCGCACAGAGCTGCCCCTCCGCGTCGAGCCTTTCGAAGACCATCGCAGCCCCGTGCCAGTCCTTCGCCCGTGCCAGCTCCAGCGCCCGGGCGCGACGGGGCTCGCTCGCATCGAAGCTCGGGACAGCGGCCCCAAGACTTGGCTCATCAATCGCGAAGCGATAGCCATGCCTGACGTAGCTGCGGATCGCATGTTCGAGCCCGCCCGCAGCGAGCGCTGCGCGGGCAAGGCTGACAGCACGCTGCAGCGAGGCTTCCGTGACGGTCAGGTTTGGCCAAAGGTTGTCCATCAACTCGTCCTTGGGCACCACGCGACCAGCGTTCCGGACGAGGTAGACCAGCAGGTCGAAGACGCGGGGCTGCATCTTCTGGGTAGCTCCCCGCAAGGTGAGGGAACGGGCCCCTTCATCCAGCTCGAAGAATCCAAAGCGGTGCAGCATCACGAATGGTCTCTGCAGAGGCCGAAAAACAACAAATGATAAGGGAACGATCAGCCACTGATAAGGACCCGTGCCAGGGTGCATCGCTAATTTCCAGCCAGCGAGGCCGGACGGCGGATGGAAGGCGCACGGACCGGCGCTGAGGCCCGCTCCTAGCCGGCCAAACAAAATCTTCATCCAGAAAGGATCGTGCGATGTCCAAAATCTATACCTCCATCCTCGATACGATCGGCAACACGCCTGTCGTCCGCCTGGCGCGACTTTCCCCGCCTGACATGGAGCTTTATGCCAAGCTCGAGGCGTTCAATCCCTTGGGTTCGGTCAAGGACCGGCTGGCCCTGGGTGTCATCGAGGCCGCCGAGCGCGACGGCAGATTGAAGCCCGGCCAGACCGTGATCGAGGCGACGAGCGGCAACACCGGGATCGGGCTTGCGATGGTCTGCGCGCGCAAGGGCTATCCTCTGGTTATCGTGATGGCGGAGAGCTTCTCGGTCGAGCGCCGAAAGTTGATGCGGTTCCTGGGCGCGCGGGTCGTGTTGACGCCCGCTGCCGAGAAGGGCACGGGCATGGTCGAGAAGGCATGCGAGCTCGCGGCGAAGCACGGATGGTTCTGGACCCGTCAATTCGAAAACCAGGCCAACGCCGACATTCACAGCCGCACGACCGCACGTGAAATCCTGGCGGCTTTCGGAGGGACGGGACCCGACTATTTCGTGACCGGCGCGGGGACCGGGGGCACGCTCAAGGGCATTGCGCGGGTGCTGCGGGCCGAGAGTGCGGCCACGCGGATCGTCGTCTCGGAGCCCGAAAATACGCCGATGCTGGCAAGCGGATTGAGGCAGCGCTGCAAGGCTGATGGCACCCCGGCCGAGAGCCATCCGCTGTTCCGCCCGCATCCCATGCAGGGATGGGCTCCCGACTTCATCCCGCAACTCACCGCGGACGCCCTCGACACCGGCCTGATCGATGCCATCCAACCCGTCGGCGGCGCAGAATCCCTGCGCCTCGCCCGCGAGCTTGCGCGGCAGGAAGGCATCTTCTGCGGCATCACCGGCGGCGCGACGCTGGCAGCGGCGCTCGAAGTCGCGAAGACGGCGCAAAAGGGCTCCCGCATCCTGTTCATGGTGCCCGATACGGGCGAGCGCTACCTGTCGACACCGCTCTTCGATGCGATCGAACAGGAGATGGACGCCGTCGAGAGGGAAATTTCGAATTCGACGCCGTCGTGCCGTTTCAGCGCCCCCGCATCGCAACCTGCGGCGGCAGCGGCGGCCGCAAGCGAACCGCCTCCGGATGGCGCCCGCCACTTCGTGCGACAGGCGATCAACGATCCGGAACAGCCCGTCGTGATGTTCGCGCTGGAATGGTGCGAATTCTGCTGGGCGGTGCGCCGGTTCCTCCGGGACCTGGGCCTTCCGTTCCGGTCGGTTGATCTCGATTCGGTGGCGATGCAGGCTGACGGAATAGGCGGCGATATCCGCAAGGTGCTGCATACCCTTACCGGCCAGCGCACCATTCCGCAGATATTCATCGGCGGCGCACATATCGGCGGCGCGGTTGACCTCCTTGACCTTCACGACCGCGGAGAGCTCATGACGTTTCTTGGCAAGGCCGGCATTCAGCCTGCCGGCGACCTGGCGCTCACAGCGCGGAGCTATTTGCCGAGATGGCTGGCCGCGAGATCCGTCGCATGAAGCCAGAGGCGTCTCGTCACCCCGAGGGGCCCCCAACGGGCGCGCGCTTGGTGCTGATCCGCTACTTTTGAACGGGTGCAGTGGAGGACCGCGCATCCGGGTGAGAGGGCAGCTCCCTCCATCGAATGTCGGCAATTTGCGGAGAGGTCAGAGTCCGCAACTGGCGCGGGGGCGGGCTTCAATCTGTTCCCGATTCCCGATCATGGCGTTAGCTTACAGCGGGGCTGCTCCTCGCAAGGAGGGCGCCATGCACATCAATCAAGAAACCCTGTCCCAGCGCGAACCGTGGAATGCCGGCCGAATCGTCGGTGCAAAGCCTCCGCTGAAAGCCAAGCACATTTGGGCGCTGCGCACCCGGTTGCAGATCGGCAATCGCGTGCGCGATCTCACGATGTTCAATCTCGCAATCGATAGCAAGCTACGCGGTTGCGATCTCGTTGCATTGAAAGTCGGTGATGTCTTCTCCGGCAGCAGTGTCCGCTCGAGGTCAGTCGTCATCCAGCACAAGACCGGGCAGCCAGTCCCCTTTGAGATCACCGAGCCGACCAAGGACGCGCTTGCAGCTTGGCTCGCGATCCGGCGCGCAAAGGGCAGCGACTGGCTTTGGCCAAGCCGCAGCCATAGTGGAGGGCACGTCACTACGAGGCAGTAGGAGCGCCTCGTCGACCAATGGGTCACCTTGATCGGCCTCAATCCAGCCGGCTACGGGACACACAGCCTGCGGCGAACAAAGGTCTCCATCCTTTACAAGCGGACCGGAAACCTCCGCGCCTGCCAGCTCCTGCTGGGCCATACCAAGCTCAAGAGCACCGTGCGCTATCTCGGCATCGAGGTCGACGACGCCTTGAGCCTGTCAAAGCAGACCGAGATCTGAGACTTGTAGTCGACAGATCCAAGGGATTGCCGGTACCGCTGGTCTAGAACGGACCGGGAGTGTGCTCGGCTCTTATCGGCGGATAAGTTCTCCGGAGCGCCCGACTTGCCTCAGAGCGGTATCGAGGACGCTCCATTGCCGATGGCCAGCGCGGTCTCCTCTTCGGCTACCCGAATCGCGCGGGCGTGGGTGGAGGTCACCGGCCAGAGCAGTCCCAGCTCCCTTCGGGGTGCCGGCTCGGGGAGTGCATGCTTGCGGATGGTCAATCCTTCGGGAAGCGGCAGCGCGCGGTCCGGCACCAGCGAGACGCCGAGGCCGCGATGGACCAGGACGGCGATCGCATCGAGCGCGTCGAGTTCGATCCGGTCTTTCGGACGTATCCGCTGCTGCCGCAGGTAATTCTCCGCGATCTGGCCGGACCACAGGGAGCGATCGTAGCGCACCAGCGGCCGCTCCTTGAGTAGTCGGAGCGGATCGGCGCAGGCCTCGCTGCTGGAGGTTATGACGATAAAGCGCTCGGCCCTCAGGGCACGCCAGGCGAGGGTCTTGGGCAGCCTGAAGGGCGGATGGAACAGGAAACCTGCGTCCACCTCCCCCGCATTCAGCTTTTCGAAAATGTGAGCGGACGATCCCTTCTGGACGATGATTTCTAGGTCCGGATACTTCTGCGCCAGAGCAGGAAGCACGTCGCACAGGATGGTCGTGATGGCAGTCTGGGCGACGCCGAGCCGCAATTGTCCACGCGGCTTGTCTTGATCATGCACCGTCCTAAGGTCGCGCAGATCTCGCAGTATCCCTGCCGCGCGCAGCGCCAGCGCCTCGCCGGCCAAGGTGGGCCGGGCGGTGCGCCCCGAGCGGGCCATGAGGGCGAAGCCGAACTCCTCCTCCAGGGCACGGATCCGCAGCGCCAGCGTCGTCGGAGCGAGATTGAGCTGGCGAGCGGCCTCGGCGACGGAGCCGTGCTCGACCACGGCCACAAAGCACTCGAGAAAGCGCGTATCCATTGCTCATAAATCCTGCGTTATGAAGGCATGTATAGCTTCGTTTTCATATCCTATCCACCGCCCCATAATTGTCGTCAAGAAGCGTGCCGGCCGGCCCGGGAAAGATGCGGAAAGCATGCGCTTGTCCGCAGGAGTGGAGGAAGCGTTTTGTTGGACAAGCAATCGAAGCCGGTCCTGTCCGAGGCCGAGCTGACCGAACTCGCGACGACGGCGCTGACGGGGCTGGGCCTCGACCGGAAGGATGCCGTCGATGCCGCCCGTGTCCTAGCGCTCGCGGAGATGTTCGGCCTTGCGACCCATGGGGTCGGCCGCATTGAATCCTATGGCGAGCGCCTTCAGATCAACGGCATCAATCCGCGCCCGTCCATCACGGTCGAACAGGTCACGCCCGCACTTGTCCGCGTGGACGGCGACAATGGCGTCGGTCCCCTGGTCGGGATGCGGGCGCTGGAAGCCGCCATGGCCGCTACCGCAACCACAGGCGTCGCGCTGGCGCTGGCCCGCGGCAGCAATCATTTCGGTCCGGTCTCGCCCTACAGCCATATCGCCGCAGAGGCCGGCTTTGCTAGCCTCATTGGCAGCAACGCCACCACCACCATCGTGCCCTGGGGCGGACGCGAGGCGCGTCTTGGCAACAGCCCGTGCGGCTTCGGCTTTCCCAATCCCGGGGGCGATCCCATCATCCTCGATATGGCAATCAGCGTCGCGGCCCGGGCCAAGATCCGGAACGCCGCCAAGGCGGGCCAGCCCATTCCCGACACCTGGGCGACCGATCGGCTCGGTCGCCCCACCACCGATCCGAATGCGGCACTGGACGGCTTCCTCCTGCCCATCGGGGGCCACAAGGGCTACGGCCTCGCTCTGGTCGTCGACCTGCTGGCAGGCCTTCTCTCGGGTGCGGCCTATCTCACCCACGTCAAATCCTGGGTCGACGCGCCCGAAGAGCCACAGAATCTTGGCCATTACTTCCTTCTGATTGATACCCGGCGCCTCGGCCCCCCGATTGGCTGTCCGAGCGCATGGAAGATTTCGCCCACATCCTGCACACGACCCCGCCGGCCGATCCCAAGTCTCCCGTGCTGGTGCCCGGCGAGATCGAGAACCGGAACCTCGCGCGGGCACGGCGGGAGGGCATCGCCGTCGACCAGGCCCTGCTCGCCAAGCTTCAGGAACTGGCGTCCCGCTCGCCTCAGGACTGACCTCATCATATTGCCCGCACAAGACGGGCACCAACCAAGAAAGGCCTCGGCAACAAGAGGCTGAACGGGGAGGAAACCGTGACCAACATGGCCATCGAACAGACCAGTCCGCAAGGCGTCGCCCTGGATGATGACGCGCTCAGGCAAGCTACATTCCGCAAAGTGATCTGGCGGATGCTGCCCATCCTGACTCTGGGCTACGTCTTCAATTTCCTCGATCGCACCAACATTGCGTTCGCGGCCTTGCAGATGAACCGCGACATCGGCCTCTCCGCCACCCAGTTCGGCTGGGGCGCGGGCATCTTATTCATCGGCTATTGCGGATTTGAGATCCCGAGCAACATGATGCTCTACAGGTTCGGGGCCCGGATCTGGATCTCGCGCATCATGATTTCCTGGGGCCTCCTGTCGTGCGCCATGAGCCTGGTGTCGGGCCCGACGAGCTTCTACCTGATGCGGTTCGCGTTGGGCGTTGCGGAGGCCGGATTCTTTCCCGGCGTCGCCTTCTTCCTGTCGGCCTGGTTCCCGGCCCAGTATCGCGCGCGGATCCTGTCGTGGTTCCTCGTTGCCATTCCCTTCTCGTCGGTGATCGGGGGTCCCCTCGGCGGGATGCTGCTGGAGCTCGATGGCAACCACGGTCTTGCCGGATGGCAGTGGCTGTTCATCATCGAGGGGCTTCCGGCGGTCATCATCGGCCTCATCCTGTTGAAACTCTTGGCCGACCGGCCTCAGGACGCCAAGTGGCTCACCGACGACGAGAAGCGCGTCATCATCGCCAGCGTTGAAGGCGAGAAGCGCGATCGCGCCGTGACCAAGTTCGGCTCCGCTTTGCGTGACGTTCGCGTCTGGATCTGCACCGTCGTTTACCTGGGCTTCACCGTCGGTTCCTATGGCATCCAGATCTGGCTGCCGCAGATCCTCAAGCAGCAGAACCTGACCAATCTGGAGATCGGCTGGATTTCGGCGCTGCCCTATCTCGCCGCCAGCATCGGCATGATCCTGTGGGCCCGCTTCGCGGACCGGTCCGGACGCAAGGTCTTCAATCTCGCCACCTGCTGCGGCCTCGCCGCTGCCGGCTTTCTCATCGCCATCTCCACCGGGCGCTTCGACCTCTCCCTGCTGGGGCTCACCGCCGCACTCGTCGGCGTCACGGCAGCGCGGGCGATCTTCTGGTCGATCCCGACGCGGTTCCTCACCGGCATCGCGGCTGCGGGCGGCATCGCCTTCATCAACACCATCGGCACCACCGGCGGGTTCTTCGGCCCGACGGTCGTCGGCTGGCTCAAGGATGCCACCGGCACCTTCGAGGCCGGACTGCTAGCCATGGCCGGATTTCTCGCGGTGTCCATGGTCTTCGCCCTCCTGCTCAAGCTCGTCGTCCGCGACGAGTGAACCGGCGCCGCTCAACGTCGGCCCACTAGCCCATGCAGGAGCCTCAACATGATCGATCGGAGAGCCTTCTTGTCCGCTGTCGCCGGTAGCCTCACCCTCTCGGCCGCTTCGTCCGCGCAGACGCCACCCGGCAGGCTGGCGCTCTACGCGAACGTCGGGCCGGACCTCACCCACTATGATGTCGACGTGGAGGCACTGACCCTGACGCGTCGCGGCACCGTCACGCTGCCCGACAACGTGCAATATGCGTGGCCCCACCGCTCGCGGCGGTTCCTCTACGTCGCCACGAGCAACACCGCGCCCGGCAATGGCGCGACGCCTGGCACGGCCCATCACCTCAGCGCTCTCAGCATCGATGAACGCAGCGGCGAGCTCGGGCTTTATGGGGCGCCGGTGGCGCTACCCACGCGCCCCATCCACCTCTCCACCGACATTCCCGCGCAGAACATCCTGGTCGCCTTCAACCGGCCGAGCGCACTCAGGGTGTACCGCATCAACGGGGATGGCACGCCGGGAGAGGAGGTACGACAGCCGCAAATGCCCGATGCAGGCATCTATGCCCATCAGGTCCGCGTGACGCCGGACAACCGGCGCGCGCTCCTCGTCACCCGTGGCAACGAAGGAACCTCCGCGCGGCCCGAGGAGCCCGGCGCGATCAAGGTCTTCGACTATCGGCGCGGCCTTCTCACCAATGAGGTCTCCATCGCTCCCGACGGGGGCAGGGCCTTCGGCCCCCGTCATCTGGACTTTCATCCGACGAAGCCGTGGATTTTTCTATCTATCGAGACGCAGAACCAGATCGCGCTTATGAAGATGAGCGACGACGGCGTCGATCCCCGGCTTCTGTTCAGGGTTGGCACCCTTGATGGCTCGCACGCCGGACGGGCACGGCAGGCCGCGGGGCCGATCCATGTCCACCCCAACGGCCGGTTCGTCTATGTGGCAAACCGGGCGGAGCAGACCGAGGACGTCGACGGCGTCGAGGTCTTCAAAGGCGGCGAGAACAGCATCGCCGTCTTTGCGATCGATCAGGCGACGGGCGAGCCGCGGCCCATCCAGCATGTGGACACCCAAGGCATCCACCCGCGCACGTTCCATGTGGACCCGAGCGGCCGGATGATGGTGGTCGAGCACAATCTTCCAGTGACTGTGCGCTATGGATCAGGGATGAAGACGAATGCCGCCGGACTGTCCGTCTTCCGCGTCCATGACGACGGCAAGCTGACTTTTGCGCGCAAGTACGATGTGGATGTGGGCGCATACTCCATGTTCTGGATGGGCATAGTGGATCTGGATGCAAGTTGATCATGGTTCGCCAATGCTGCGGACCCATTCTCTATGGGAAGCGGCACAGCGGATCATCCTCTCGCCCTTGGAACCGATCGCGCCAGGGCATATGATCGACGGCTCTACAATTTTGCAGGCCGAACTTCGTCTTCTTCTTCGATGGGGAATTTGTCCAGCGCGCCGCGTTACAACGTGTCGGGTACTGCGCAATCATGGCAGTGCTTGCAACCGTGTTCTACCAACCACTTGAAAGACGGCGGTGCCCCAAAATGCGCAACTTGCCGAACGAGATGACCGAGCGGGATGTCCAATTCCTGGAGGTTCGCCAAAGTCTGCTTTTGGCGCTCCTCCAGATCGGGACCCTTTTGCCCGTTGCGTCCTGTTGACCGACAGAGCGCGATTATCGCCCTATGCCTCTCCCGAAGTTATGGCATTCAAGCTGTTCCCGGTAGGTTCAAATGGTAGCGCGTGTATCGGCGCTCGCCGATGCGCGTCAGGGCGCCTTTTTCGACTAGGTCGTGCAGGTCGCGCGTGGCGGTCGGACGTGAGGTGCCGGTGATCGCGATGTAGTTCTCCGCGCTCAGGCCACCCGTGAACCCGCCGGGACCCTCGCGGAACAGGCGGGCAACCACCTTCTCCTGCCGGTCGTTCATCTTGTCGCGGAAGCGATCGTAAAAGCGGGCCTTGGCGATGTGGAACGCCACGCGGTCGAGCGTCACCTGCTGGGCCTTGATGATCGTTTCGGCGAAATAGACCAGCCAGCCCGTGATAGCGAGCGTGCGCTGATGAACCTCGAGCTGGTCGTAATAGGCCTTGCGGTGCTGCTCGATGGTATAAGCGAGCGCGATCAGGGTCGGTTGCCCGATGTTCTGGGCGAGGGATTTTTCCGCGAGGGCTCGGCCGACCCGGCCGTTGCCGTCCTCGAAGGGATGGATGCTCTCGAAATAGAGATGCCCGATCCCGGCCCGGGTGAGTGCCGGCAGGGGCGTGTCGCCGTCCGGTGCTGAGCCATTGAACCAGTCGAGGTAGGCGGTCATCTCCTCTGGAACCCGGGAGGATGGAGGCGCCTCGAAATGCACCATCGGCCGATCATGCCGGCCAGAGACGATCTGCATCGCCTCCTCGTGGCGGCGATAGCCCCCGATCGTCTCCAGATGCCCGCTGTCCGCCATCAGCATGCGGTGCCAACGGAACAATGTGTCGGCGTCGAGAGGGGCCGCCCAGCTCCGGTAGAGATCCACCATCATCTCCGCGATGCCGCGCTCCTTCGGCTTCACGTTGCGATTGTCGGTATCGAGGCCGAGCTGGCGGCGCAGGGAGGATTGCACGCTGAGGCGATCCAGCGTCTCCCCTTCAATCGCGCTGGTCTTGACGGCCTCGTCGCTGAGCAGTTCGATCCGCAGCAGGTCGCGCTCGTCGTCGCTCACATGCCGGACCGCGCCGATCACCTCGCCGGTAAGCAGCAGGAACCGTCGCTCCAGCGGTTCAAGGGCGACCGGATCAAAGGCAAACTGCGGCCAGCCGTGCTGCGTCCAGTTCCACACCATGAGCGATAGAGCTCCTTTCTATAGCTCACATGATAGCGATTCGATGATTTATAGATAGGCGTCTTATCGCTCATGGCAAAGAGAAGGGAATACTGAACGTTTGTGCCGCGCCGGTAGTGCGCACGCGCGACCGAGAGTGAGTGGGCCCCTCGCTGCCGAATGCCCTCCAATGTGCGATACGATCGAACGGGGATCAGGGATGGCACATGGGATTCGGCGTCTTCATTCACCGCTCGGACTCGATCTACGACGACAGCCCGGCTGAACGGTATCAGTTCCCGCATCAGTATCTAGGACGGGTCGAGGCCTGCATCGGGGACTGGATTGTTTATTACGAACCCCGGAAGGTTGCCGAGACCCGCGGCTATTTCGCAATCGCCAGGGTCGAGCGCGTCGTTCCTGATCCTACCGCTGACGGGATGTATCTCGCTCCAACGTTATTCCGCGGCCGGACGCGACGAGATTGAGAAGCTTATATCGCCCACCGAGCTGAGCCTCGACATGGGGCTCGCATTCGACTTCCCGGATCTTGCGAATGACATAGTCTTGGATTCTCATCCCAGCCGCAGTGTCTCGGATAAGAATTTTCTCAGAACTGAGATCTCGCTATGTCAACGCGTCTTTGGCGGAAAGCGGATGGCCTTCAGGCAATGCCACAAGGACTTGTTCCGACCAAAGATAAGTCGTATCGCATTCCGGCCAATCGGCCAATCCGATGACAAAAGCGATATCAAGCTGAAATTGTCGAAGAGCACTTACATGTTCATGTGCCTCGCCTTCGACGAAATATATGTGAACGGGCCCATGTTTTTCATCATATGTTCGAAACAAGATCAACAGAAATCCCGAAGAAAGTGACGAAAACAGTCCTACTTTGATGTATCTCTCCTCAGCGCGACCAATGGCTGCCACCTCCGCTGCTCCGTCACGAATATGGTTCAAGGCGTGTCGGACCCGATGGAGGAAGTGTTGTCCAGCTATCGTCAGGTTAATCCCTCCAGGGTGTCGCAAGAACAGGGAAGCGCCGAGCTGGTCCTCGACGTCCCGGATCCGTTGACTCACGGATGATTCCTGCACCCCAAGTGCCGCCGCAGCCCTCCGAAAGCTCCCATGCTCGGCTGCAGCGACTAAATATCTGAGATGACGGATCTCAATTTCCGTATCATTATTATTTGACATCGGAAATGCTATCTATTTTTGAAAATTATAGATGTGGTATGCTCGTCTACGATTATACGGGCGCGGGAGACGTGGATTCGCCCCAGGCCTTCCAATTCACCACCTGGGACCCGACGGCCACGAGCGACATGCAGGCGCTCGCCGACGTCTTCGACACCAACCACAACGGCAAGCTCGATTCCGGCGATGCCCAGTGGTCGAGCTTCAAGGTGCTTGTCACCAACACCGACGGCACCACCACGCTCAATTCCCTCGCGCAGCTTGGCATCACCTCGATCAACCTCAAGCCGGACAACACGCAAGCCGTGCTGGCGGACGGCTCGCAGATGCTCGTCTCCACGACTTTCACCAAGTCCGACGGCTCCCCCGGAACCGCGGCCGACGTCGTGCTGAGCTGCGACAACGATGGCTGCCTCACGCAGCGCACCACCACCGTCAACGGCGACGGATCGAGCTCTATGGATGTGAAGGCCTACGATGCCGGCGGAAATCTCGCCAAAGAGACGATCAGCACCACCAGCGCAAATGGCCTCACAAGCGCCTTGCAGCAGGACGCCAATGGCGAGGGCATCTTCGAGAGCACTCAGACCCAAGCCATTGTCAACAATGGCGACGACGGCCGCACCACGACGCTTTCCTACACTAATGTGGTCGGTGCCCACGTCGATCGCACCACGACGACCCGCAGTGCCGACGGAAAAACAACGAATATCGACTACGATCTGGACGGCGACAGCGTCATTGACCAGCACGAAAGCCGGGTGACAAACGCCAGCGGCACGACCGTCACACTGACAGACCTTGCGCGCGACGGCTCATCGATTGATACCAGCGTGGTGACGACGACGGCGGACGGGCCTTGCGAAGACGGTCAAACAATATCTGGGCAGCAGCAGTGGCACGCTGATCGCGACCCAGAATGACACGACCGTGGTGCGGGCCAATGGCAACCGCGTCGAGAACATCGCGAACTACCAGGGTCAGACGATCAACCCAGGGGCGCGGGCCCCCGGCGAGATCATCACGACCAGCGCCGACGGCCGGACCATGACCACTGAAACGGACCTAGACGGCGACGGCTTTGCCGACCTGACCCGCGTGAATGCCATCGTGATCAACGCTGTCCCGCGAGGAGTTCGGCAAGCTCCTCGCCGAGGTGACGAAGAACATGGCCGACCGCCCCTTCGCCATGCCCGACGCCAACGGGGACGGCTAGCTGAGCGCCGAGGAAATGCGCTTTCCCGCTCAGATGATGGTACGGCCAGCCGGCCGCGTCCGGCACGAAGCCGGGGAACTGATTCAGGACTGGGGGCGCCCCCGCGCCGGGCCCGCCCCATCCTCCGATACGGAAAGGGAAAGACATGACCGTCTCAGTCTCCGCCGGATATTCCCGCACCCAGATCGCGCTGCATTGGGCGGTCCCGGCCCTCATGGCCGCATATTCGTCAAAATGTGGCGGGTGGTATTGCATGGCGCCGCTACTATGACAGATAGACAGATTCAAGGTCTGTCGCCCCTCCAATCGCATTCGATGGTCCGGACGAGATAATTTTACCATTTTTTAGCAGATAGTACCGGTCTGAGATTTTGATGCTCTGCTTTATCCGCTGTTCAACGAGAATTATACTCACTCCTTCTGCGCATATTTTTTCCACCGCAAAGAGAATTTCGTTTACGAGCTTGGGCATGATGCCTTGGGATGGCTCGTCCAGGAGCAGCAGGCGCGGTCGCGTCATCAGGGCTCGGCCTATGGCCAGCATCTGTTGTTCGCCGCCGGACAGCGTCTCCGCCCGCTGGTCCAGTCGCTCGGCTAGGCGGGGAAAGATATCGAACACTAGGTTCAGCGGCGCATCGCGCTGCGGGTCCCGCCGATGGAGATAGCTGCCGAGCCGCAAGGTATCCTGTACCGAGAGACGCGGGAACAGCCGCCTGTTTTCGGGCACGAAAGCAATGCCAGCCGCCGTGATGCGGTGCGGTGGCATTCGCTCGATCCGTGTGCCGAGGAACGACACCGTGCCCGCCTGGGCACGTTCCATCCCGGTAATCGATTTGAGCAGCGTGGATTTTCCCGCCCCATTGGCCCCGGCCACAAGAATGATCTCTGCCTCGCGCACGTCGATGGAAATATCCGAGATCGCCGTTAGTCCTTGGTAGGTGGTGGTGAGAGAGCGAACCTCAAGCATGATATTCCTCTCCCAGATAAGCAGAAACGACGCGCTCGTCTTTGAGCACGTCCGCAGGAGCTCCTTGCGTCAGGATCCGTCCCAGGTTGAGCACGATGGCGCGGTCGACAAGCGGCGCCACGATCTCCATGACATGCTCCACCAGCAGGATCGAGATGCCGGCCTCCCGAATCCGCACGATGAGGTCCATGCCTGCGCGCGCCTCGGAGGGCGTGAGGCCCGACATGACCTCGTCGAGCAACAACAGCTTCGGGCGCGTCGCCAGGGCCCGCGCGACCTCTAGCCGGCGCTTCTCCGCGGGCGTCAGTTCGCTGGCCGGAACCTCGGCGCGCCGCGTGAGCCCCACGAAGTCGAGCACCTCATATGCGTTCCGGCGCGCCTGACGCGCGCCCTCGCCGCAGGCAAGGGCCCCGACGATGACGTTCTCCAGCGTATTCATCGAGTTGAAACTTCGCATCACCTGAAAGGTCCGCGAGAGGCCCAGACGACACCGCCCGCTCGGGCGGAGGGCGGTGACATCCCGTCCCAGGAAGGAGACTGAGCCGGACGTCGGCGATACGGCTCCGGCAACGATGTTGAACAGGGTCGATTTGCCCGCCCCGTTCGGGCCGATCAGGCCAACGATCTCCCCTTCCTGCACGGACAGGGAAATGTCGTCGTTCGCAAGCAGTCCGCCGAAGCGGCAGGTGATGTGACCCACATCCAGGATGGTGGCGCTCATGAGGGATGCACCTGTTTTGTTCGGGGCAACGCGAAGAGGCTCACGAGGCCCTGCGGCCGCAGCAGCGAGACCAGGAGGATGAGCGCGCCGTAGATGATGAGGTCGGTGCCGTTGCCGGAGCCGCCGAGATAGCTCCGCGTCAGTTCCGACGTGGGAATGAGCACCACCGCGCCGAGGACCGGCCCCCACAGGGTGCCGATGCCCCCCAGCACCGCCGGCAGGGCGATGAGCAGGGAGAAATGGAAGCTCATCACGCTTTCCGGGTCGATATAGGACACGAACTGCGCGTAGAAGGAGCCGCAGACCGCCGTGAAGAAGGCGGATATGGCGGCCGCGGCGACCTTCGAGCCGAAGACTTCGACCCCGAGGCTTTCGGCCGCCTCCGGGTTATCCTTGATGGCGCGCCACCAGAACCCCCATTTCGACCGCTCCAGCACCAGCGAGGCGACCCAGGCGATGAGCGCGAGAGCAAGGGCCGTGAGAATATAGGGCACCTTGTCCCGCGCGAACTGGAGCGTCGCCCAGCTGTCCGCCTCGAATGGAATCTGGATGCCCAGCGCGCCGCCCACCCATTCCCAGTTCAGCATCAGGAGAAACCCGACCTCCGCCACCACGAAGGTCGCGATGGTGAAGTAATGGCCGCTCAGCCGGAACAGGAAATAGCCCAGTGCCGCCGCCAGCCCGCCGGCGAGCGCACCGCCGACGAGCATTCCGAGCCAGGGCGACACGTCCGCGCGTACGAACAGCAGCGTGGAGGCATAGGCGCCGATGCCGAAGTAGAGGCCGTGCCCCAGAGAGATCTGGCCGCAGTATCCGCCCAGGATGTTCCAGCTCTGGGCCAGCGCCGCATACATCAGCGTTAGCACCAGCACGTTCTGCACATAGGGGTCGCTGACCCAGCGGGTGAACACCAGCACCCCGGCCGTGGCCAAAAGGGCGATGGCGACCTGCCCGCGCGATTGTGGAGTCTTGCTTGTCCCAAACATCAGAATTTCCCGAATAGGCCGCGCGGGCGGAAGATGACGACGGCCAGGAAAAGAATGTAGATGCCGATGGATTTCATCGCGGGTGGCGCAACCAGGGTCATCGCCGCTTCCGCCAGCCCGACGATGACGCCGGCCAGCAGGGCGCCGAAGATGCTGCCAAAGCCGCCGAGGACAACCGTGATGTAGGCGATCACGGCGAATGGCGCGCCCACATCTGGATAGATGTAGTAGAAGATCGCCAGCACGGAGCCGGCGAGGCCGATGAGGGCCGCGCCGATTCCCCAGCCGATCATGAACTCGCGATCCTTGTCGATACCCACGAGGGCCACCGCGCCTGCATCCTCGCGCGTCGCCTCAAGGGCGCGGCCGAGATCCGTCCGCGTCATGAGGGCGAACAGGGCGCCGAAGGCCGCCAGCGAGATCAGCCCACCCGCCAGCTGAGGCAGCGGCACCACGATTCCGGCCAGCGCCACCGTCTTGCCGCCGAGCAGGCTCTCCGGCAGGGAGCGGTAGTTCGGTGTCAGGAAATATTGCGCCACGCCGCGCATGGTGATGGCCAGGCCGAAGGTGGCGAAGATCTGCACCATGCCGACATTGGTCTTGGCCCGCATGGCGTGGCGGATGACCCCCACATAGGTGAGGGCCCCGAGCACGAACAGCGCCCCCACCGCCAGCGGCGTCATCACCAGCGGGTCGATGCCGGAGAAGACCACAAGGCCGAACATCACATACATGGCGATCATCAGGAATTCGCCATGGGCGAAGTTGACCACGTCCATCAGGCCGAAAATGAGCGAGAGCCCCACTGCGACGAGGCCGTAGATCAGCCCCATCAGCAGCCCGCTCAGCAGCACCTGGATCAGTGTATCGCTTGTCATGTGGGCCCCCGTCAGCGCATTGGCCACTTGACGGGGCGCACGGCGACGTCGGGCGGGAAGATGGTGGCGAAGCGGCCGTCGATATACTGGAGGAGGACCGGGTTGAGGCCGGTATTCTGGCCGTCCGGCCCGAACTTCACATACTTCCAGGGCATGATGGTGCGGTCGCCGGGAAGATCGGTGGCGGCGAGGGCGTCGCGAACCGCGGGGCCGGAGGTGGAGCGCGCGCGGTCGATGGCGTCGGCGAGGAGGATCACCGCCATGAATTCCCGCGAGGTGTTCTCGTTCATGTCCTTGCCGGAGCGGGCGCGATACAGGTCGTTGATCTTGGCGATCATCGGCCGCCGCTGGGCCAGGTCGAGGGAGAATTCAGCGCGGGTGATCAGGCCGTCCACCTTGTCGCCCACCGCATCATAAAGCGCCTTGTCCACGAAGCCGGCCGCCTGGGCGATCATCGCCGGAGGCTGGAAGCCCAGATCGTTCATGGTCTTGATGAGCAGGATGGCGTCGGTGGTGTAGCTCGAAGGCAGTAGCACGTCCGGTTGCGCGGCCTTCAGCTGCTGCACCTCGGAGGTGAGCGAGGGCGAGTTGGCCCGGTACTTGATGTCGGCCACGATCCGGTAGCCGCGGCTCTCCGCCAGCTGGCGCTGAATGTTGGAGGAATCGGTCCCGAAGATGGTGTCCTCGTGGAACAGGGCGATCTTCTCCACCGCCCGGCCGCCCTTACGCTCGGCATCGAGGAAATCGAACATCACCTTCGAGAACTGCTCGTCGTCCGCCATGGCGCGGAAGAAGTAGCGCAGCTTGCGCCGCTGGAGCGTCGGCGAGGAGGAATCCGCGGCCAGGAAAGGCACCTGGTAGCGGTCGGCGGTGGTGCTCACGGTGGTGGCGACCGAGCTGTGGTAGGTGCCGAAGATGGCGGAGACCTTCTCCTGCGTAATCAGGCGCTCGGCTTCCGCCCGCCCCTTCTGCGGATCGCCCTGGTGATCGGCGAACACCACCCGCACCTTGGCGCCGCCAAGGCCCGCGAGGCCGGCGTTGCGGGCGGTGGGCAGGTCCAGGTCGTGCACCGTGTTGACCACGTCGAGCGCGGTCTCCACCGCCAGCTTCGCATCGAAGCCGACCTGCGCGCTGGCGCCGGTGAGCGGGTAGATCGTCCCAATGGTGACCTCCGGCACGGCTTGCGCCTGGGCGCGGCCGGCGGCGGCGAGCGAGAGGCCGGCGATGCCGGCAATGAGTTCCCTGCGGTTCATGGAAGGTTTCCTTGTTGTTTGCTGAAAGCCTCAAGTCGCGCCGAGACGCGCGTTGAGAAGGTCGGTCACCAGCAGGCGCCCAGGCGCGTGGGTGATGGCGAGCGGCGGCGCGGCATGTTCGATCACCGTCTGCGGCGTGTATCCGCATGCCCAGAACACCGGAATCTCGCCGGGCCGCAGCGGCACCGGGTCGCCGAACGCGGGGGCCGAAAGGTCGGCGATGCCGATGGCCTCCGGCGCCCCCAGATGCACGGGCGCACCATGGACCGCGGCAAAGCACGAGGTGATCTCGATGGCCCGGATGGCATGCGCCGGCGTGAACGGGCGCATGGACACCACCATCTTCCCGGACAGGCGGCCGGCTGGGCGGCAGGCCAGGTTGGTGCGGTACATGGGCACGATGGAGCCGCACTCCACATGGCGGATGCCCAGGCCGGCGGCGCCCAGCGCCTCCTCGAACGAGTAGGAGCAGCCGATGACGAAGGCCACGAAGTCCTTCCGCCAGTGGGCGATGATGTCGGGCACCTCGGCCACCAGCTTTCCGTGATCGTAGATCCGGTAGGCGGGCAGATCGGTGCGGATGTCGAGGTCGAGGCCCAGCTCCTCGAAGGCGGGATCGCCGGGATCGCCGACGGCGATGAGCGGGCAGGGCTTGGGATTGCGCTGGCAGAAGCGCAGGAAGTCGTCGGCCCAGTCCCGCGGCAGGATCACGATGTTGCCCTGCACATAGCCCGCGGCGATGCCGGAGGTGAGGCCGGCGAACGCCCCGCTGCGGCAGGCCAGGCGGATCGCGTGCGGCGAGGCCCCGGCGGGAACCAAGGAGGGCGCGCTCATCGGCGCCTCCCTGCGGCGGCGGCCGCCTGCGCCGCCACGATGGCGAGGAAATTCTCGAACATCGTCGCTGCCGGCCCGCAATCCACCGCAGCCGCGGCGGCCTGCCCGGTGTCGTAGCCGGCGGCGCGGAAGCGCTCCTCGTCCTGCGAGAACCACGCGCACAGCCCGGCCCGGTCGTATTCGGGATGAGGCTGCACGCCCCAGGCCGGGCCGCCGCGCCAGCGCCAGATCTGGTTGCTGCAGGCCGCGCTCGCCGCCAGCACCTCCATGTCGGGATGGCCCGGCACCACCTCGTCGCCATGCCAGTGGAACACGTCCAGGCGATCCGGCAGATTCGCCAGCAGCGGGTCATCGGATGCCGCGGGCGCACGCACGATTTCGCCGAAGCCGCTCTCCCGCGCGCGGCGCCGCTGCACCACGTCCACCCCGAACAGCGCGGCGCCGAGCATCTGCGAGCCGAAGCACAGGCCGAGGACCGGCACGCCCGACTGCGCCAGGCGCCGCAGGGTGCCCCGCTCCTCGACGATCCAGGGGTCGAGATCATAGGCCGATGAATCGCTCGGGCCGACGAAGACGCCGCAATATTCGAGGGGTGCCGGCAGGGTGGACGACTGGGCGCGGATGCGCTCCACCGGCCAGCTGCGCTCCTCGAGCAGCTGCTCCAGCCGGTTCCTGGGCTGGGCGCGGTTCCAATTGTCGATGTAAAGGAACGGTTTCATGCGGCTTCCCCTCAGCTGCGATCGCCCGGCGCGCCGAAGCCGCCGCCGCCGGGGGTCTGGATCTCCACGCAGTCGCCCGCAGCCACCATGGCGCGGCTGCAGCTGCCCAGGGGCTCGATGGTGCCGTCGGCGCGCAGCAGGGCATTCAGGCCGGGCGCACCCGGCGCGCCGCCCTTCACGCCATAGGGCGGGATGCGCCGGCGGTTGGTGACCACGGCAAGTTCCATCGGCCGCAGGAAGCGTAGCCGCCGCACGGTGCCATCCCCGCCGCGGAACCGCCCCGCCCCGCCCGATCCAGCGCGGATGCTGAAGTCTTCGAGCCGCACCGGAAAGCGCAGTTCAAGCACTTCCGGGTCGGTCATCAGCGAGTTGGTCATGTGGGTGTGGACGGCCGAGGTGCCGTCGAAGCCCTCCACCGCGCCGGCGCCGCCGCAGATCGTCTCGTAATACTGGTATTCCGCGTCGCCGAAGGTCACGTTGTTCATGGTGCCCTGGCACGCGGCGTGGATCTGGAGGGCGCCGAACAGGGCATCGGTGACCAGCACCGATGTTTCCGGATTGCCTGCGGCCACCGCCGCCGGATAGCGCGGATTGAGCAGCGAGCCCTCCGGGATGATGATGGTGATGGGCCGCAGGCAGCCCGCATTCAAGGGAATGTCCCGCTGCACCAGGGTGCGGAACACGTAGAGCACCGCCGACCGAGTGATGCAGGGCGGGGCATTGAAATTGAGCGGCACCTCGGCGCTCGTTCCGGTGAAGTCGATGGTCGCGCTGCGCGATTCCCGCTCGATGGAGATGCGCACCGAGACCTGGAAGCCGAGGTCGTGCTCGTAGGTGAAGGTCCCGTCATCCAAGGTGGAGATGACCTGCCGCACCTCCTCTTCCGCCGCATCCTGGATATGCCCGGCATAGGCGAGCGGCACCGCCGACCCGAACTCGGCGCATAGGCCCCGCAGCTCCGCCGCGCCCCGCATGCAGGCCGCCACCTGCGCCCTGAGGTCCGCCAGGTTCTGCTCCGGGTTGCGCGCCGGATACCGGCCCGAGCCGAGCAGCGCGCGCATCTTCTCCTCAAGGAACACCCCCGCCTCCACCAGCAGGGTGGGCTCGATGAGCACGCCCTCATCGAGGATCGAGGTGCTGTCGGGGGCATGGACCCAGGGGTCGATCCGCCCACGTCGGCATGGTGGCCGCGCGATGCGGTGAAGAACATCAGCTCCCGGCCCTGCGCGTCGAACACCGGGGCGATGACGGTGATGTCCGGCAGGTGGGCGCCGCCGCGATAGGGTGAGTTGAGAACGAACACATCGCCCGGCTTGAAGCTCTCCCCGAAGGCATGCAGCGCCACCTCCACGCTCTCGGACATGGCGCCCAGATGGATGGGAATGTGGGGCGCATTGGATACGAGGTTTGCCGCGCGGTCGAAGATGGCGCAGGAAAAGTCGAGCCGCTCCTTGATGTTGACCGAGTGCGCGGTGTTGATGAGCGCCTGGCCCATCTGGTCGGCGATGGCCATGAAGCGGTTGTTGAAGACTTCGAGATAGACCGGATCGGCCACATCCGGCGTCAGGAGCGGATTCTCCTTTTGGCCGGCGCGGGTCAGCAGGATGGCGCCATCCGCCATCACCTGCGCGCCCCATCCGGGGTCCACCACCGTGGTCGCGTTCCGGTCGATGATCATCGCCGGGCCGGGCAGGCGCTGGCCTGCAGCCAGGCTCTCGCCGTGAAAGACGGGAAGCGGATGGAAGGCGCCATCCACATAGAGCCGGCTGGCGGCGATGGGCGCGGCGGGCTCCCCCTCCGCCTGCGGGCGCAGCGCGACATCCTCCACCCGGGAGTGGCCGATCGCCTCCACGGACAGGGCCTCGACGATGACGGCCTTGCCCGGCAGCGTGAAGCCGTAGCGCGCCGCATAGGCAGCGACGAAGGCGGCGGCCGCCTCTTCCATTCGGGCGAACGCGACCTGCAGGCCCACATTCGAGCCCTCGTAGCGCAGCGTCGCCCGCCGCTCGAAGGTGATGTCGCCGGCGTGGATGCCCTGGGCGGCGAGCCTCGCGGCGGCCTGTCGAAGCAGAGCCTCGCTCCTGGCCTCGAACTGCGGGCAGGAGGCCGGGTCAAGTCGGGCCTCGACACTCTCCTCCTCGATCACCCGCAGGTTGGCGACCCCCATGCCATAAGCGGACAGGACCCCGGCCAGGGGATGCACCAGCACGCGGGACATGCCGAGCGCGTCGGCCACGTCGCAGGCATGCTGCCCGCCGGCGCCGCCGAAGCTGCACAGCACATATCTGGCGAGGTCGTATCCCTTTTCGATGGAGATCTTCTTGATGGCGTTCGCCATGTTCTCCACGGCGATCCGCCGGAAGCCCTCCGCGCAATCGTGGATGGACTTTCCGCGGCCGGTCCGCAGCGCCAGTTCCGCTGCGAGGGCCTCGAAGCCGGCCCGGGTGGCGTCCGCATCCAGCCCCTGGTCCCGGCCGGGCCCGAAGATGCGGGGGAAATGCTCCGGGGCCAGCCGGCCGAGCAGGAGATTGCAATCGGTCACCGTGAGCGGCCCGCCGTTGCGATAGCAGGCCGGCCCCGGATTGGCGCCCGCCGACCCCGGGCCGATGCGGAAGCGCTGCCCGTCCAGGGACAAAAGCGAACCGCCACCGGCGGCGACGGTGTGGATGGCCAGCGTGGGCACGCGGATGCGCACGCCGGCAATCTCGCTTTCCGTCGTGCGCTCAAGCTCGCCGGCATAATGGGTGACATCCGTGGACGTGCCGCCCATGTCGAAGCCGATGATGCGATCGAAGCCCGACGCACGCGCCGCCTCCACCGCGCCGACGATCCCGCCCGCCGGCCCCGACAGCACGCAATCCTTGCCGCGGAAGGCGTCCGCGGCGATTAGCCCGCCGTTCGACTGCATGAAGAGCAGCGGCGTGCCGGACAATTGGTCCTTGAGCTGGGCGATGTAGCGGCGCAGGACCGGCGTCAGGTTCGCATCGACCACCGCCGTATCGGCGCGGCTGATGTATTTGATCAGGCGGCTGCACTCGTGGGACATGGCCACGAACGCGAAGCCGGCCTCCCGCGCGATCTGCGCCGCCGCGATCTCGTGGGAGGGATTGCGATAGCTGTGCATGAAGGCGATGGCCAGCGAGGCATAGCCCTGCGCGCGCAGCTGATCGGTGTCGAGCCCGGTGACCACCGAGCCGTCCGCCGCCATCCGCTCGTCGATCTCCACGGCGGTTGCATGCAGGCTTTCCGGCAGGACGATGTGCAGGTCGAAAAGGCGCGGGCGGTTCTGGTAGCCGATGCGCAGCGCATCGCGAAAACCGCGGGTGACCAGCAGCGCCACCGGCTCGCCCCTGCGCTCCAGCAGGGCGTTGGTGCCCACCGTCGTGCCCATTCGGATGACTTCGATCGCCCCGGGCGGGGTGCCGTCGCCGCCCGGGCCCTCCAGAATACTGCGGATGCCGATCACCGCCGCATCGTCTTCGACGCCCGGCTGAGCGGAGAGGACCTTGGCGGTTTGAATAGTCCCGTCCGGTGCCCATGCAACCACATCGGTAAATGTGCCGCCGCGGTCGATGCCAAAAATATAGGCAGGATGATGACTATTGTTTGCCTCGCCCGCTGCTGTCACGTGAACCTCGAAGGTAAAGGAAGCAATTCCGATTGTGTCGTTCGGCCCCGCTGGAGCGGTTGCCAAAGCATCGGGAAATAGTGCTTAATTCCCTCGGGGGTGATGAGGCGGCATATATGCGTATGAGGCGATCGACATGAGCCAGTGTTGGCGCGATCAGATCCGGCGTTACCGACGTGTCCACGGATTGACGCAGGCTGGGCTCGGGGAGCGGCTGAACGTGGAGCAGGCCACGGTTTCACGCTGGGAGCGCGGCACCCATGTGCCGGAACTGGGCATGCAGCGCCGGCTGCGCGACCTGATGCGGGACCCCTCCAGCCGATCGGACCTCGCTTTCTTCCACCGCATTCAATGCGCGCTCTCCGCCGTGAAGGTGGCGAACCGGTCCGCGGTCAATATGGCGGCGTCCTCGCAGGCCGCGCAGCTGCATGGCGTCCAACTGGCCGATCTGGCGCAATGTGATTATCGCCGGTATTTTACCGACCTGCTTGAGACCCAGTGGGGCATCGCCTGCCAGAACGGGTTCTTTGCTGGGGAGGTCGCGAGCATCAAGGTCGCAAGCTACTGGAGACCGGCATGCGGCACGCAAATCAGGCATTGCATATCATACTGGACGCCGACAAGGCTGAATGATGGAGAGTATGTTCTTGTCAGCGAATTCCGCGAGATAGAAAAAGATTATTTTGAAACACTATCTCCGGAAGGGCGGGTCGTAATGGTATTCATGGACGAAATTGTTTTTTAGAAAATCGAAATTATCGCGATAACGGGAGGGGAGTGAAGAGTATTCGACCATGGTCGACCCTTCATCGCATCCCTGACGAGAACCGGGCATAGATCTGTTCCTCCTTCTCTCACATGGGTCTGACCTCATGAGGTGGATGGCGCCGGTGAACACGCAGGCACTGGGCTTCCACCTCGTGCCGCTCGCTGACCGTATCCTTCAGGAAATCCGCGCTGGAGAGCGGGCCTTCGCCGACAAAACCCCGCAGCCGACGCTCAGTCCATCGCGCCCGCCAGCAGGACAACCGCTTTGACGTTGCCCCTCGGGGTTCGGTGTTCAGTCTCGGAGTGTGGTGGAATCAGTCCATCTGGCCCCACATTCAGGGATGACTTATGGGCCAGATACTTCATGGCGGCGCCACGACCACGCACGCCATCCCTCGAGGACCCGCCACTGAAATCACGTGGCTTGCCGCGTAGCTTCTTCGTCTTGACGCTGCAGCGTGCCTTCGGTCATGCCGCCGCCGCGCTCTCAGGGTGTACTTTCGGGGCAAAGAGCTAGTGGATTGACCGAGACAGAAGAGTCCGTTGGTGGATTCCGTTTGGCCCCGGTTTGTGCTTGTCTGGCGCATGCGCAACGGGATCACGGTCACTCTCGACGAGGCGGACCGGGAACGGCTCCTCGCCCTGGTTGCCGATCGCAACACGCCGCAGAAACACGTCTGGCGCGCTCGGATCGTGCTCATGAGTGCCGACGGCGTCGGCACCCACGCCATCATGGCCGAGTTCGGCACGGCGAAGACCGCCGTCTGGCGCTGGCAGGCCCGCTTCATGGCGGAAGGCGTCGAAGGGCTGTTGCGCGACAGGACGCGGCGCCCGGGCAAGGTTCCCGTGGCGGAAGACAGGGCCTCGGCCGTGATCGCTATGACACTGAAGCCGCCGCCCCATGAGGCCACTCACTGGACCACGCGGGCCATGGCCAAGGTCGCGGGACTGCCGGTCTCCACGGTGCAAAAGATCTGGAAGGCCCATGGCCTGGCCCCGCATCGCTGGCGGCAGTTCAAGCTCTCCAACGATCCCGCCTTTGCCGAGAAATTGCACGACGTCGTCGGGCTCCACGTCAGCCCGCCGGCCCATGCCCTGGTGCTGAGCATCGACGAGAAATCGCAGATCCAGGCGCTCGACCGCACCCAGCCCGGACTGCCGCTGAAGAAGGGCCGCGGCGCCACCCTGACCCACGACTACAAGCGCCACGGAACCACCACGCTGTTCGCCGCGCTCGATGTCCTGAGCGGCGCGGTGTTCGGGCGCAACATGCAGCGCCATCGGAGCTATCATTGCCGCCAGGAACAGAGGGTTCCAAGCGTTGGAGTCAATCCACTGGGGCCCGATTGTGCCCCGAGCTGCGGGATGGTGTCGGCACGCCTCTACACGTCCGGCCGCTCGGCGCCATCACTGATATAGATAGTGCGAATGCTGGATATGTCCCGGCAGAGTAGGAGCAGATCATGGCCGAGCGATTTGAACGGCACCGCCAACCCTGGACGCATGAGGAACTCGAAAAGCTCAAATTGCTCGCCAAGAAGGGCATGGCACTCAAGGCGATTTCGAAAGCAATGACGCGTAGCGAGGAATCCATCAAAGACCGCGCCAAAATCGATGGCATTGGGATCGCCAAGCTCCGTTAGGTCCTGCTCACGGCACAGCTCTGAGCGCCACGCCAGGACCGCTGCAACCTCGCCGTCGTCTAGGAACCGAACTCCAGCGACCTCAAGGGCGAGATGCAATCCTCATCCCCTCCCGAGGTGCAAGTCTGTTTCTCTGAACCTAGCTTTCCGACGATTGGCGGCCGCCAAACAAGCCACCGGCGGGCTCCGCCTTTAGTGACTGCGTTGTGGCAACTAGCAACCACATCGGGCGCCAAGACGCCAGATGGCGGGGCGCCCACCCTTTCCGAGGATCAGCCCTCCTTGCAGGTCAGTCAGATAGAGATCGCAGAGTTCTTTGACCGTAAGCGCTTTGCGATCCAGCAGCCGCTCTTCGGCCGGGTCGTCGCCTTGCGCGATCCGGCCCAACTACGCCTTGGCTTCCTGGCGCGCGCGTTCCGGTGTCCATACCCCGTGCAGCCCGATCGTGAACCGGCGCGATCGGCCGGCCGACCGATACCGAAGGACGTAGCTTCGCTTGCCGGACGTGAACACCCGTAGGCCAAAGCCGGGGAGTTCGTCGTCCCAGATCACGTAATCCTTGGCGCCGGCTTCTGCGGCATCGATGGCCCTTTTTGTGAGCTTAGCCATGGTGCTTCTCCAGTCCGGTCGCCTAATCTCGCGTAAGCACCACGTAAGCCGCTGGGCGAAAATCGTGGCGGAGAAAAGGATGGCCGCGGCTATAGCCACATAAAATTCTTTATTATTCGCAGTGTGATAGTGCATTTCTTCGCGCTCCGTCGTAATTTCGACGGATCTGCCAGTAATACCTCCGAAGGCGAAGGCCACACGTTCGAATCGTGTTGGGTGCGCCACTTAACTATTAACTGCATTGGTGGTTGCCCATTGGTCCCGCGGTCCGAACCGAGCGGGAGTTTTTGATGGCTTGGACCCACGAGGTAGCTCGCTTCGCTCCATATCGGGTGCCTTGAGCGGACAGCTCTCATAGGCAGCAGAGCCGGCCTATGCTTGGTCCCCACCTGCTTCAGTCGCATCCGTCCGAGGCGTCGTCCCGGAGCTGAGAGAAGGGCCGCGAGGTGCGCGTCCGTGTCGATGGCCAGCTTGCGTTCAACGACGTCGCGATGGTGGTGCGCGCCGCGGTGTCGGGGTTCGGGCTGGGCTTCGTCATGGAGGATCAGGTGGACGCCCACCTCAAGGACGGACACCTGGTCCGCGTGCTGAGGACTGGTGTCCCTCCTTTCCAGGCTATCATTTGTACGATCCGAGCCGGCGCCAGCCCTCGGCCGCCTTCGCATTGCTCGTCGACGCGCTCCGCTGGCGCGGATGAGCGGCGCCGGTCCAGGGATGACCTAAATCAAGCGTTTGATATTGTGCTGATACCGCAACGGGGTTATGCCGTTGGTCTGCGGAATGTCGTGGGATCGCGCGGGTCCTGTGCAGGCTCAGGTTGCTCGGATGGCGCTGATGGCGAAAGAAGCAAGGCGGCGTGTCGGTCGCCCCACTCACCGGCGGCCGAAAGTCGCGGTACCGCCCGGCCTGGATCGTCGGGAGCAGATCGTAGCGGTCGCGGGATCCCTGTTCGCCGAGAAGGGCTACAACCGCACGTCGATGCGGGATATCGCGGAAGCCGCCGGCCTCCTGTCGGGTTCCTTGTACTACTACTTCAGCTCGAAGGAGGAGCTGTTCCTGGAGGTGCATGGCACCGGCATGAAGATCCTGACGCAGGCCACGCGCTCGGCGCTGGAGCAGGGCGGGGACCCGTGGACGCGGCTCGGCCACCTCGCCGCGGCGCACTGCCGGGCTGTTCTGGAGAACCAGGGCTTCATGATCATGGTCTTCCCGGAGTTTCCCGAGGAGATCAACGAATACCACGCGGAATTCGTGCGCCAGCGCGACGAATACGAGCGCATCGTCTCCGACACGATTGGCGCGCTCGATCTGCCGCCGGATCTGGATCGCGGCCTCTACAAGCTGCAATTCCTCGGTGCGCTGAACTGGTCGCAGACGTGGTATCGGGCGGGCGGGCGCTTCACCCCCGAGGACATCGGCCACCACTTCGTCCGCATGCTGCGCCCGCGCTGACGCGGCGCGGGTCTAAAGCCCCCAGCGCCGCAACGCATCCGCCGCGGGTTCGACCTCCGCCGGGGATGGCGTGGCTGACGGGGTCCGCGAGAAGCGTGGCGCGGGGCCCGGCTGGGTGAGGCCGCTGACCTCGATGAAGGTGCCGCGGGCGGTCATGTGCGGGTGTTGGGGGGCCTCATCCATGTGGAGGACCGGGGAGACGCAGGTGTCGTGCAGTTCGAGCAGCGCGCACCATTCCGCCCGGCTCCGCTGGCGGAAGACATCGGCAAGCTGCCTTCTCAGGTCCGGCCACCGCGCCGGGTCGTCGCGCAAGGCGGGGTCGATGGCGTCCACCCCCGCGAGAGTGCACAGCTCCTGCCAGAATTGCGGCTCCAGCGCCCCGACGGCGATGTGCCCGCCATCCGCGCATTCATAGGTCCCGTAGAACGGCGCTCCGCCGTCCAGCAGGTTGCTCTCCCGGGCGAGGCTCCAGGTGCCGCCCGCGCGCATGTCGTAGAACATGCTCATGAGCGAGGCGGCGCCGTCGCACATGGCGCTGTCGATCACCTGGCCGGCACCGGATCGCGCGCGTTCCCACAAGGCGGCGAGCACGCCCATCATGAGATAAAGGGCGCCGCCACCATAGTCGCCGACGAGGTTCAGCGGCGGCACGGGCCCCGCATCCCGCCGTCCGACGGCGGCAAGCGCGCCGGTCAGCGCGATGTAATTGATGTCATGCCCGGCGGTGCGCGCCAGCGGACCCTCCTGGCCCCAGCCGGTCATGCGCCCGTAGATCAGCCCCGGATTGCGCGCATGCACCGCGTCGGGGCCAAGGCCGAGGCGCTCCATGACGCCCGGCCGATAGCCCTCGATCAGCACATCCGCGCCGCCGCACAGCGCCAGCGCCGTCTCGCGCTCGCGCTTCAAGTCGAGGGAGACCACCCTGCGCCCGCGTGAGGTGATGCGATCGAAGGCCTCCGGCTCGCCCTGGGCGGCGCGGGTGATGCGCAGCACGTCGGCGCCCATGTCGGCCATCAGCATGCCGGCGAACGGACCGGGTCCGAGCGAGTGAAACTCAATGACACGCAGGCCCGCCAGTGGCCCCTGCCGGCCGTGCAGGGGTGCCTCTCCCACCATTGTTCCCTCCCGTTCTTGTCGAAATTATATCGTATAATCAATGGCATAAAATTATTCGCACAGCCACTCTGGCATTTCAAGCAAATGCTTGATAAAAATTATGCCAACGAGAACTCATGCAATGAGAGCGCCGATCCGCCGAAAGGGCGGGGAGGCCGGCACGCGCCCCAGGCGCGGCTGAGAGGCGACAGGGAGGATCCTTGGATGGACGGTTTTGACCAAACAGACATTGTCCTGCCGGAGATCTGGGCCGGCCATGCCCGGCGTCACCCGGACAAGCTCGCCATCGTGTGCGAAGACCAGCAGCTGAGCTGGGGCGGCTTCAACGCTGCCATGAACCGTCTTGCCAACGCTCTCCTGCGCGCCGGTCTCCGCAAGGGCGAGCGCGTGGCGGTGCTGTGCTCATCCTCCATCGCCGCCTGCGTGGCCATGTTCGGCGTGGTGAAGTCCGGCGCGATCATGGTTCCGGTGTCGGGCATGCTGACCGCCGAGCAGGTGGCGACGCTGCTTGGCGATTCCGCTGCGTCCTTCATCATTGCGTCGGCGGATCTTCGCCATCTCGTCGATCCGATTGCCGGCCGTCTGGAAAGCTTGCGGCCCGATGGCCGCATCGGCGTGGATTTCTCGCAAGACGACTGGATCGGTCTGGAAGCATTCGCCGCCGATGCATCGGGCGACGAGCCCGATGTGACGTTCACGTCGAAGGACGTGTTCAGCATCATGTACAGCTCGGGCACGACCGGCTTGCCCAAGGGCATGGTCCACACCCACGGCGCCCGCACCTATTTCTGTGTCTCGAACGGCTTCGAGATGCGCTTCGATGGTGGTTCGCGCGGGCTGGTTACGACCGCCCTCTACACCGCCGGCACATGGCTCGTGGTGATGCCCACGCTGTTCAATGGCGGCACGCTTTTCATCCAGAGCCAGTTCCGGCCCGAGACCTTCCTTCAGCTCGTCGAAGCCGAGCGCATCACCCACACCTTCGTGGTGCCGAGCCAGATCCAGATGATCTTCGCCGGCTGCGGCTTCGAGGCCAACGATCTCTCCAGCCTGAAGATGATGCTGTCGGCGGGGTCTCCGCTGCGACCGGACATCAAGGCGCGCCTCATCGGCATCATCGGCCAGAAATTCTTCGAGCTTTACGGCTTCACCGAGGGCTCTTCCACCCTGCTGCGCCCCGAGGACCAGGCTGCGAAGCCGCTCTCGGTGGGCACGCCGCTGATGGGGCAGGAGCTGCTCGCCATCGACACCGAGGGCCGCGCCTGCTCGCCTGGCGAGGCGGGGGAGATCGTCGGGCGCGGGCCGGGGCTGCTGCGGGAATACTACAACAAGCCCGAGGAAACCCGCGCCGCCATCTGGACCGATGCGCGCGGCCGCCGCTTCATCCGCTCGGGGGATGTCGGGCAGTTCGATGCGGAGGGCTTCCTCTACATCCTCGATCGTAAGAAGGACATGATCATCACCGGTGGCCTCAACATCTATCCCGCGGATCTGGAAGCGGTGGTGGGGGCTCATCCGGAGGTGCTCGAGGTCAGCGTCATCGGCGTCGAGCACGAGAAATGGGGCGAGACGCCGGTGGCCCTCGTGGTGCTGTGCCAGGGTGCGGACATCACCGCCGAGGCGCTGCTCGCCTTCGCCAATGCGAGCCTCGCCAAGCATCAGCGCCTCTCCCAGGTCACCATCTGCGAGAGCCTGCCGCGCAACGCCCTCGGCAAGGTGCTCAAGCGTGAATTGCGCGCCGCCTATGCGAGCGCGCGATCCGGCGGCGCGGCAGCCTGATCGCACCACATGCGGCTCGGCGGCGGCGCCGTCGAAGCCCCCTTCGCGGATGTGCATGCGCCGTCCGCCCCGCATCGCGAACCCACGAGGACGGCATGGCCGAGGCTCTCATCTACGATCACGTGCGCACCCCGCGCGGCAAGGGCCGACCGGACGGCGCGCTGCACGAAATCACGCCGATCCAGCTCGCGACCCAGGTGCTGGAGGCGGTGCGGGATCGCAACAGGCTCGACACCGCGCTGGTGGACGACGTGATCATGGGCGTCGTGTCGCCCGTCGGCGAGCAGGGCTGCAACATGGCCCGCGTTGCCGCGCTCCAGGCCGGCTATGCGGAAAACGTGGCGGGGATGCAGATCAATCGCTTCTGCGCTTCGGGCCTGGAGGCGGTGAACATCGCCGGCGCCCGGGTGAAAGCGGGCGAAGCCGATGCCATGCTGGCCTCGGGCGTGGAATCCATGAGCCGCGTCCCGATCTTCTCCGATGGCGGCGCCTGCTACAGCGATCCCCGCAGCAACTGGGACACCTGGTACATCCCGCAGGGCATCGGCGCCGACCTGATCGCCACCATGGAGGGCTTCGACCGGGAGACGGTGGATGCCTATGCGGTGGAGAGCCAGGCGCGCGCCGCCCATGCCTGGAACGAAGGCTGGTTCGACCGCTCCGTGGTGCCGGTGCGCGACGTTCTCGGCCAGCCGGTGCTCGCCCGGGACGAGCACATGCGGCCCGGCACAAGCCTTGCCGACCTTGGCCGCCTCAAGGCCGCGTTCGCGGAAACCGGGCAGCGCGACGGCCTCGACGCCATCATGCTGCAGCGCTACCCGCAGGTGGAGCGCATCTCCCATGTCCACACCGGCGGCAATTCCAGCGGCATCGTCGATGGCGCCGCCGCCGTGCTGATCGGCAACGAAGCTTTCGGTGCGGCATCCGGGCTGAAGCCGCGCGCCCGCATCCGTGCCGCCGGCAGCATCGGCAGCGAGCCGGCCATCATGCTCACCGGTCCCGCCCCGGTGACCCGCAGAGTGCTGGAGCGCGCCGGCATGACGGTCTCCGACATCGACCTGTTCGAGGTCAACGAGGCCTTCGCCAGCGTGGTGCTGCGCTACATGCGCGAACTCGACGTGCCACACGACAAGGTCAATGTCGCCGGTGGCGCCATCGCCTTGGGCCATCCGCTCGGCGCCACGGGCGCGATCCTGGTTGGCACCGTGCTGGACGAGCTGGAGCGACGCGACCTGAACACTGGCCTCATCACCTTGTGCGCGGCCGCCGGCATGGCCATCGCCCTCATTGTCGAACGCGTCTGAGCGCCGGGGAGAAACCATGTCCACGCTCGCTTTCACCACCGATGCCGACGGCATCGCCACCCTCGCCATCGACATCCCGGACCGGTCGCAGAACGTGCTGACGCCGGCCCTCTTCGCCGACCTTGGCGCGGCGCTGGACAGGATTGTCGCCGATGACGCCGTGATCGGCGTCATCATCACCTCCGCCAAGCCCTCGGGCTTCATCGCCGGCGCCGATCTCAAGGAAATCCTGGCGCTGATCGACGACGGCATCGACGCCGTCGGCGCCGCCGCGTGGGTGCGGACCGGCGCCGATGTGTTCCGCCGCATGGAGACCTGCGGCAAGCCGGTGGTGGCGGCCCTCAACGGGCTCGCCCTTGGCGGCGGGTTCGAACTGGCGCTGGCCTGCCACCGGCGCATCCTGGTGGACATGCCCGGGGTCGTGGTGGGGCTGCCGGAGGTGACCCTCGGCCTGCTGCCGGGCGGCGGCGGCACCCAGCGCCTGCCCCGCCTCATCGGCATCGAGAAGGCCCTGCCGATCCTGCTGGAGGGCCGCAGCCTCGCGCCTGCCGAGGCGCTGAAGCTCGGCGTCGTGGATCAGCTCGCCGCCAAGGACGAACTGATCCCGGCCGCCCGGGCATGGCTGCTGACGCGCCCCTCTGCCGTGGCGCCGTGGGACGTGAAGGGCTTCAAGGTGCCCGGCGGCGCGGGTCCGCTTGCCCCGCACGCCGCGCGCAGCTTCCAGGCCGGCACCGCGCGCCTCAAGGCCACGCGGAGCCGCTACCCGGCCCCCCATGCGATCCTCTCCGCCGTCTATGAGGGCACGCAGGTGCCCTTTGACACCGGGTTGCGGATCGAGACCAAATATTTCGGCCTCCTGGCGGCCGATCCGGTTTCGGGCAATCTGGTGCGCTCCTTCCTGCGGCAAAGCGAGGCGCGCAAGCGCGGCGCATTCGGCACCGCCCGGGCCGCGTCCCGCGCCGTGGTCAAGCTCGGCGTGCTCGGCGCGGGGATGATGGGCGCGGGCGTCGCCAACGTCGCGGCCGGGGCGGGCCTGGAGGTCGTGCTGCTCGACCGCACCCTTGAAGCGGCGGAGCGCGGCCTCGCCCATGCCCGCACGCAGCGCGAGAAGGAGGTGGCGCGCGGCACCCTGTCGGCGGACAAGGCCGAGGCGACCCTCGCCCGGATCCGCCCGACCGCCGGCTATGAGGACCTCGGCGGCGCCGACCTGATCATCGAGGCCGTGTTCGAGAACCGCGCGGTCAAGGCCGGGGTCACCCGCGCCGCCGAGCCCCTTCTGGCCAAGGGCGGCGTGTTCGCCTCCAACACCTCCACCTTGTCCATCTCGTCGCTGGCGGTGAACGTGGCGGATCCGTCCCGCTTCGTCGGGCTGCATTTCTTCTCGCCGGTGGAACGCATGTCGCTGGTCGAGGTGATCGTCGGCAAGGCCACCTCGGACCAGACCGTGGCGGATGCCCTCGCCTTCGTCTCGCGACTGAAGAAGGTGCCTATCGTCGTGCGCGACAGTCCGGGCTTCTACACCAGCCGCGTCTTCTGCACCTATATCGACGAAGCCATGGCCATGCTGGCCGAAGGGGTCGCCCCGGCCCTCATGGAGAATGCCGCGCGCATGCTCGGCTTCCCGGTGCCGCCGCTGGCGGTGACCGACGAGGTCTCGCTGGATCTGCAGAAGCTGGTGATCGACCAGGCGAAGGCGGACGGGCTCGACGCCCGTTTCCTGCGTGCCCATGCGGATCCTGTGGTGGAGCGGTTCAACGCCCTCGGCCGGCTGGGGCGCAAGAGCGGCGGTGGCTTCTACGACTATGCTGCGGACGGCAGCAAGCTCTTGTGGCCCGGCCTGGCGGATCTCTATCCAGCGGCAGTCGCGCAGCCTTCGGCCGAGGATGTCGGCAAGCGCCTGCTCTACATCCAGGCGCTGGAGAGCGCCCGCTGCCTCGCCGAGGGCGTGATCGACGACACGGCCACCGCCGACTTGGGCTCGGTGCTGGGCATCGGCTTCCCGGCCTGGACCGGCGGCGCCCTGTCGGTGATCGCCACGGTGGGCGAGGACGCCTTCCTCAGGGATTGCGCCCGCTTCGCGGCGGCGCATGGACCCCGCTTCGCCATCACCGACGGTCTGATCGAGCAGGTCGCCTGCGTGGCCGGCACAGTCCGGCGGAGCGCCGCCTGAGATTCCGGACACATCTCGCGTCAGGACAACACGCCAACGTGCGGGGCACGTCGCTCCGAAGAAAGGGAGGAAACAATGATACGACATCTCGTTGCAGCAGCCATGCTGTCGCTCGCCACGACTGCGGCGCATGCCGAGTTCAGCAACAATGCGGTCAAGATCGTAGTCCTGACCGATCTCAGCTCCAATTATTCGGACACGGCCGGAAAAGGTTCCGTGGTAGCGGCGGAGCTGGCCATCGAGGATTTCGGCGCCGGCATCGAGGGGGTGCCCATCAAGCTGATCAGTGCCGACCACCAGAACAAGGCCGATCTCGGTGCGCTGAAGGCGCGCGAATTGATCGACACTGAGGGAGCCGACGTGTTCGTCGATCTCTCGAACTCGGCGGTCAGCCTGGCGGTGCAGGAGATCGGCCGGGCCAACGACAAGGCGGTGCTCCATGTGGGCTCGGCCACGGCAGCGCTTTACGGCGAAACCTGCTCGCCCACTGGCGCGCTGTGGCTCTATGACACCTATGCGCTGGCGCAGGGCCTCGGCAAGGCCGTTTTGGCCGAAGGGGGAGACAGCTGGTATTTCATCACCGCCGACTACGCCTTCGGCAAGGCGATGGAGGACAGCCTCGCGAATGTGGTCAAGGGCGCCGGCGGCAGCGTCAAGGGCAGCGTCCGTCACCCGGTGAACAACCCCGATTTCTCCTCCTTCCTTCTGCAGGCGCAGAAGTCCGGGGCCAAGGTGATCGGGCTCGCCAATGCCTCGGGCGATACTGTGAATGCCATCAAGCAGGCCAAGGAGTTCGGCGTGGTGGAGATGGGGCAGAAGCTGGCGGCGCCCATCTTCTACATCCAGTCGGCCAAGGCGGTGGGGCCGGAACTGGCGCAGGGGCTGCAGTTCATGACCGGTTATTACTGGGACCGCGACGACGCCAGCCGTGCCTTTGCCAAGCGTTTCGCACAGAAGATGAATGGCGGGATGCCATCTCAGGCCCATGCCGGTGTCTATAGCGCGACCCTGCATTATCTGCGCGCGGCGGCCGCGGCCAAGAGCGACTCAGGCAAGGTCGTGCTTGCGAAAATGAAGGAAATGCCGGTCGACGACTTCTTCGCTGAGGGCGCAATTCTGCGAGAAGACGGCCGGCTGATGAAGGACATGTTCCTGGTGGAGGTGAAGAAGCCCTCGGAAGTGACCCAGCCCTGGGACTTGCTGAAGGTCCTTCGCCGCATGTCCGCCGCGGAGATCATCCGTCCGCTGGACAAGGGCAATTGTCCGTTCGTGAAAGGCTAGTTCGCATCAGGCCGGCAGGGCGGACGGGTTCGCCCTGCCGGCCTGCCGGTTCCGAGCGCACGCCCACTCTCACACTGGAGACACCGGTGTTCCCACGATCCATCTTCGAGGCGGAGCATGAGATGTTCCGGGAGACCGCGCGTCGCTTCGTTGGGGCGGAGGTCGCGCCCCATGTGGACGCCTGGCGCCGGCAGGGCCATGTCGACCGCGCGGTGTTCCGCAAGGCGGGCGAGGCCGGCCTGCTGCTGATGTGGGCCGACGAGAGCCTTGGCGGCTCGGGCATCGCCGACCTGCGCTTCGACCAGATCCTGCAGGAAGAGGTGGTGCGCGGCGGCGATCCCGGCTTTTACCAGAACCTGCACTCGCAGATCGTCGCCCCCTATATCGGACATTTCGGCTCGCCCGAGCAGAAGCGCCGCTTCCTGCCCGGCGCTGTGAGCGGCGAGACCATTCTCGCCCTCGCCATGACCGAGCCCTCGGCCGGCAGCGACGTCGCCGCCATCCGCACAACGGCGGAAGACAAGGGCGACCATTGGCTGCTGAACGGCTCCAAGACCTACATCTCGAACGGCATTCTCGCCGACGTGGTGATCGTCGCCGCGCGCACCGATCGGGAGGCGCGGCACGGCATCGGGTTGTTCATCGTCGAGCGCGACATGGAGGGCTTCGCGCGGGGGCGCAAGCTTGGAAAGCTCGGACTGCCCATGCAGGACACGGCCGAATTATTCTTCAACGACGTGAAGCTGCCGAAGGAGAACCTCATCGGCGCGCCCGACCGCGGCTTTGCCTACATGGCCGAGCTTTTGGCCAACGAGCGGCTGCAGGTGGCCATCGGCTCGCTCGCCCACGCCCAGGCGGCGTTCGACCTGACGCTGGACTTCATCCGCGAGCGGCGCGCCTTCGGCAAGCCCGTGGGGGCCATGCAGAATTCACGCTTCGTCATGGCGGCGCTCCGGACCCGCCTGGACGCGACCCAGGCTTTCGTCGACCAGTGCGTGATGCTCGCCAATGCCGGCCGGCTCACCGCCGACGTGGCCGCCGAGGTGAAGCTGCTCGCGAGCGAGCTTGAGAACGACACCATCGATGATTGTCTCCAGCTTCATGGCGGCGCCGGATACATGGACGAATACCGGATCTCGCGCATGTATGCCGACGCGCGGGTCTCCCGCATCTTCGCCGGGACCTCGGAAATCATGAAGGAAATCATCGGGCGCGCCCTGGGGCTCGACGAGCGCAAGCTGCGCTGAGACAGGCGGGGGCGGCGTTCCGCCGGGGCGCCGCCGGATGAAACGGATCAGGGAGAGCGTTCGCACATGCGTGCCATGGGTGAGGTTTCTCCCCGTTCCACCCGAAAAAGTTTCATGCTCTCAATGTGGTGGTTAAACACTCGCCCGGCTGCCACGGGGGCTGTCGGGCGATTTTTTGGGCCTTTTTCGGTACGGATGCCCGAACCTGTCGATGGGCGTTTCCGCCGTCCGCTTCCGCCGATTTCCGGTGAGGGCGTACCTGCCTCAGACGGTCAGAACGTCCGCATAGATCTTCTCGGCGAAGCGCTGGGAATTGGTGGCGGGCTTGATGACCTGCACGAGCTTCAGTTCGTCAGTATAGGCCGCAAGCTGGGTCTTGAGGTCGGCGCCCACCGGCGCGTGGTGGTGGTCCTGGCTGTCCAGCATGGCCACGAGGTCGTCGATGGAGCCCTTGCCGCCATAGCCGGAGAAGGTGCGGGCGGCGAGTTCCGGGTCGGCGCCCACCTTGTGCGCGCCTTCCAGGATGGCGCGTGTGAGGGCGGTGGCGACCGGCCGCTCGTCGCGGATCAGGCTGCCGCGCACGCCGATGATGCAGCAGGCGCGATCGACATACTTCTCCGAGAGGTTGGTGGCGATCTCGGTGAGCTTGCCCTTGGACTCCTTGATCCAGATCCAGGTGCGCGGATCGGCGTCGGCCAGCGCCTGCGCCTCGCCCTTGTCGATGGCGAGCGGCAGCGCCTCCTGCGGATACTGGCGCCACTCCACGTCCTTGAACGGATCGACGCCGTGCTCGGCGAGGTAGATGGAGAAGAAGTTCTTGCCGGGCGAGGCCTGGTCGGAGATGGCGATGGTCTTGCCCTTCAGGTCCGACACCTTGGTGACGCCCGCGCTGGCATCGCCCAGCAGCCGCAGGCAGCCGCCGTGGACGCCGGCGGTGATCTTCACGTCGAAGCCCTGCTCCAGCGGCTTCAGCCAGCGCAGCGCCATGCCGATGCCGGCGTCGGCCTTGCCGGTGGCGATGGCTTCCAGCAATTGCTCGGTGGAACTGCCGAAATTGACGAAGTCCACGTCGAGGCCATGGCGGGCGAAGATGCCCGTCTCCTTCGCCACCGGGGCCGCGGCGGTGCAGATGGCGCTGGCGTTCCAGGCGAGCTTGAGCGGCCGTAGCGGGCCGGTGGGCGCGGCGCCCTCCGCGGCAGTCAGGCACAGGGGAAAGTCCGGCACGGCCGTCTGCGGCGCGCGCATGAGGCTGGCTGCCAGCACCCGCCCGCCGGCGGCGCCGGCGAGGGTTGCGGTCCCGGCGGCGAGGCCGTAGCGCAGCAGGCTGCGGCGGGTGGTGGATCGGGGGGCGTTTGCGTCGTCGGCAAGGGCAGGGTCGGTCATGGCGGGCTCCTGAAATCACTCGGATGAATGCGAACAGCCCTTGAGGGCGGGCAAAGAGGTCACCAGGTGGCGTCGAGGCCGAGGAGGCCGAGGAGGTGGTGGCGCAGCTCGGCGAGGCGCGGGTCGCCGCGGTGGCGCGGGTAGGGCACGTCCACCGTCACGTCGGCCTTGATGCGGGCCGGCCGCTCGGAGAAGACGATCACCCGCTCGGCGAGGAACAGCGCCTCCTCCACGTCGTGGGTGACGAGGAGGGCGGTGAAGCGGGCGTCCTGCCACAGTTTCAGGATCTCGCCCTGCATGGTGATGCGGGTGAGGCTATCGAGCTTGCCCAAAGGCTCGTCGAGCAGCAGCAGGCGCGGCTCGTTCACCAGCGCGCGGGCGAGCGCCACGCGCTGGGCCATGCCGCCGGAGAGCTGGCGCGGATAGGCGCTGGCGAAGCCCGAAAGACCGACGAGGGAGAGCGCATCGCCCACCCGCCGCCGCTGGGCCTTCAGGAGGCCGCGCGCCTCCAGCCCCAGCGAGACGTTGGCCTCCACGGTCCGCCAAGGATAGAGGGTCGGGTCCTGGAACACGAGGATGCGCGACGGATCGGGCGCTGTGATGGGCGCGCCATCCACCGCGAGGTGGCCGGCACTGGGATGGTCGAGGCCAGCGACGAGGCGCAGCAGCGTGGACTTGCCGCAGCCCGACGGCCCGAGCAGGGCGACGAACGCGCCGGGCTCGGCCGAGAAGCTCACATCGTCCAGTACGGGGAGGGGGGCGCCCTCCAGCTGGAAGGCGTGGCTCACATGCTCCACGTCGAGACGCAGGCCGGGCGCGGCCGCTGGGAGGGAGAGGGCCGCGCTCACCACCGCACCAGTTCCTTCTGCCAGGCGAGGGTGCGGTCGCGCAGGCGGAACAGCAGGGTGACGAGGCTGGAGCACATGAGCGCCATCACCAGCAGCGCGGCATACATGTTGGCATAGGCGGCCCAGCCCTGCGCCCATTGCAGGTACCAGCCGAGGCCCGCCTTCACCCCCAGCATCTCCGCCACCACCAGCACCGCGAACGAGGTGCCGAGGCCCATGAACAGGCCGACGAAGACGTGGGGCAGCGCGGCGGGAATGGCCACCTTCAGCACCAGGAAGCGCTGGCTGGCGCCCAGCGTGCGGGCGATGTCGTAATAGTCCTTGTTGACGGAGGCGATGCCCGACCAGGTGAGGATGGTGACGGGAAAGCCCGTGGCGAGCGCGAGCAGGAACACGCTGGCGCTCCAGGAGGAGGGAAACAGGAAGAAGGCCACCGGCAGCCACGCGGTCGCCGGCAGAGGACCGATGAAGCGCAGCACCGGATGCGCCCAGTAGCCGGCAATCCGCCACCAGCCGATGGAAACGCCGAGCGTGACGCCGACGGCGGCGCCGATGGCATAGCCCCAGGCCAGCAGCTTCAGGGAAGCGACGACGCTGAGGCCGAGCTTCGGCCAATCGTCGAGATAGACTTCGAGCAGGGCCTGCGGCGGCACGAAGAAGGGGCGTGGTAGCAACTCCAGTTTCGCCGTCACCGCCTCCCAGGCGACGAGGCCGAGGGGCAGCACCAGAAGCCATGGCCCCCAGTGCCGGAGCGCCTTCAGCCTCAGCCCCGCGACCGGACCGGCGAGCGCGGCGAGGACGAGGAGGCCTCCGATGGTGGCGAGGCCGATGGCGAACTCCCGCGTATAGGCGAAGTCATCCGCATCGGGCACGAGGCCGGCATAGGCGCTGGCACTGAGCCAGAGGAGCCCGGAAGCTAGGCCCGAACGCCAGAGCGGCACGCGCAGGGCGTACCCGCGGTCCGATCGCGGCACGCCATCGAGATGGGCCGTTTCGATGAGCTGATGGGTCATCGGTCTGTCCTCAGCGTTTGGGTCGCTACGGAAGAGTGGCGTTTCTGATGGCCCCGGTCGGTCGCTGCCGGGGCGGGATGACACGCAACTTTTTTAGTGTAGTAAATTTATAGAAATAATTGAAAATTAGTCAAGCGCAGTCGCTGACCGACATCGATCGGGCTTCCACGCCGCGGGATCATCCGTGGGTGAGATGGTGAGCCGCGAAGCAGGGCCGGAGCCCGGGAGCGGCGCCAACGCTCCAGACAAGCAGGCTTGGGCGTGCGGGTAAGGGCGACGGCGCTGGTGGGACGTCTGCCGCCTGCCCGAAGAACACCGCCGTCAGGCGGTGCCGGCGGTGAAGGCCTCCAGCGGCTCGCCCTCGATGATGGCGGAGGGACTCCCGTCCACGCCCACCGGCACGTCGCCCTTGAGCGTGATGCGGTAGAGCTGGCGGTCGAAGTCGAGCGCATAGATGTCGCGCGGGGCGAGGTGGGCGGTGGTGCGGTTGTCCCAGAAGGCGATGGAGCCTGGCCGCCAGCGGAACCGCACGGTGAATTCCGGCCGGGTGATGTGCTCGAACAGCAAGTCCAGCAGTTGCTGGCTCTCGCGCGGGGTGAGGCCGGTGATGCTCTTCAGGAACGACGGGCTGACGAACAGCACCCGCTCGCCCGTCTCCGGGATGGCGCGCACCAGCGGGTGCTCGCTCACCAGCGGCCGGCGCTTGTTCTTCTCCCTGAACTCGTCGGTGCCGGCCTGTCCCTCGGGCGGGGCGAAGGCGTGGATGCCGCGCAGGGTATCGACGAAGCCGCGCAGGGTGGGCGAGAGCGCCTCATAGGCGACGGCGAGGTTGGTCCAGAAGGTGTCGCCGCCGTAGGGCGGGATGGTGACGCCGCGCAGGATGGAGGCGGCGGGCGGATTCACCGCGGCGGTCACGTCCGTGTGCCAGCCGGTCCAGGGGCGGATCAGCGGCTCGCCGGTGTGGCGCGTGGCGAAGCGGTCGCGGCTTATGGAATAGACCTGCGGGTAGCCTTCGACGAAGCCGAACACGGGATGGCCGATGGTGGGGGCGCCGAAGGCCGAGGCCAGCGCGACGTGCTCGGCATGGCTCAGCGGCTGGTCGCGGAAGAACACCACCTTCCACTTGAGAAGCGCGGCGCGGATCTCGTCCACCACCTCCGGCGACAGCGGACGGGACAGGTCCGGTGCCTCGATCTCCGCGCCGATATGGCCCGTCAGGGGATGCACGGCGATATGGCGCGGCGCCAGGTCGGCGAATCGGTTTTCGCTTGAGGAGATGGGCGCGGCGCTCGGCATCGGTTTTCCTTTCGTGTCAGGCAGTTGTGGTGCCAGATCGTGGCGCGGTCGGGTGCTCCGGATGATCCTCCGGCTCGCCCGCTCCGACATTATTCTACTTTTTTTATAGATTTTATCAAAAAATAATTGACGCCCCGGAGTCGGGCCATATCGTTGGGCCTAGCGATCCCCCGCCGCGAAGGAGACCTGGCATGGCCCTGCCGACCACTGACACATTCCCGTCCCTTGCCTCGCGCCCGCGCCGGGCGGTGCTCAAGGGGCTTCTGGCGGTGGCATGCGTGCTGGGAGCGGCAGGCGGAGCACCGGCATGGGCGGCGGATCCTCAGCCCGCCTCCCAGCCGGTGCGCGGCGGCGTGCTGCGCTTCCTGGTGGAGCACGAGCCCTCGACACTGGTGACCATCGCCCACACGGCGGGGCCGACCCAGCGCGTGTCGCCCAAGGTGACGGAGGGCCTTCTCACCTACGACCTCGACTTCAACCCCAAGCCCGCGCTGGCGACCGAGTGGAGCGTGAGCCCGGACGGGCTGACCTACACCTTCAAGCTGCGCGAGGGGGTGAAGTGGCATGACGGGCGGGATTTCACCGCCGATGACGTCGCCTATTCCATCCAGCTCCTGAAGGAGGGCCACCCGCGCGGCCGCGCCACCTTTGCCTCGGTGACGGCGGTGGAGACGCCCGATCCGCACACCGCGATCATCCGCCTGTCGAAGCCGGCGCCCTATCTCCTCACCGCGCTCGATGCCAACGAATCCCCCATCGTGGCGAAGCACATCTACGCGGGCACCGACCCGCTCACCAACAAGAACGGCGCGGCGCCCGTCGGTACCGGACCGTTCATCTTCAAGGAATGGGTGCGCGGCAGCCACATCATCCTGGAGCGCAATCCCGATTACTGGGACAAGGGCAAGCCTTATCTGGACCGGATCGTGGTGCGCTTCATCGCCGATCAGAGCGCGCGCTCGGCGGCGTTCGAGGCGGGCGAGCTCGATCTCGCCGGCGGCCCGCCCGTGCCCTATGCGGACCTCGCCCGCGTCTCCGCTCTGCCGGGGATCGGCGCCGAGACGCGCGGCTACGAATATGCCGGGCGGATGACCCAGCTCTATTTCAACTTCGAGCGGCCCATCCTGCAGGACAAGCGGGTGCGCCTCGCCATCGCCCACGCCATCGACCAGCAGAAGCTGCTGGACGTGGTCTATTACGGGTACGGCGCGGTGGCGCCCTCGGTGATCAGCCCGAAACTGAAGGCCTTCTACGACCCCGCGCTCGAGCCCTACGGCTTCGACCTGAAGGCCGCCAACCGCCTGCTGGACGAGGCCGGCTATCCGCGCAAGGCGGACGGCACGCGCTTTGCGCTGAAGCTCTATGCCAACCCCTTCAACACCCAGGCGGCCGGCGATTTCGTGAAGCAGGCGCTGGCCAAGGTCGGCATCGCCGTGGACTTCCAGTTCTTCGATTTCTCCACCTACATCCAGAAGACCTATACCGGCCGTGACTTCGACCTGACGCTGGAATCCCTGCAGAACCTGTTCGACCCCACCCTCGGTGTGCAGCGCACGCTCTGGTCGAAGAACTTCCGCGTGGGCCTGCCCTTCTCCAACGCCTCCCATTACGCCAATCCGGAGGTGGACCGGCTGCTGGAGGCAGCGGCCATCGAGCCGGATCCGGCCAAGCGCCGCCAGCTGTGGCTCGATTTCCAGAAGGTGGTCTATGCGGATGTCGCCGCCCTCGGCCTCATCGCCACCGACGGCGTCACCATCTTCAACAAGAAGGTGAAGAACCACACCATCGGCGTCACCGGCGTCGATGCCTCCTTCGCCGACGTGTGGATCGAGAAATGACCACGCGCCGTCTGCCCCGCATCCTGAAAGCCGTGAGGCGCACCGCGCTGCAGGCGGTGCCGACCGTCATCGGCATCCTCATTCTCAACTTCTTCCTGCTGCGCCTGACCCCGGGCGATGCCGCCGACGCTCTGGCGGGGGAGGCGGGGGCGGCGACGGTGGAGACGCTCGCCGCGCTGAAATCCAAGTTCGGGCTGGACCTGCCGGTGCTGGAACAGCTCGGCGGCTATCTCTCCAACCTCGCCCATTTCAGCCTCGGCGTCTCGCCGCGCTACAACCAGCCGGTGGCGGAGCTGATCGCCGCGCGGCTGCCCAACACGCTGAGCCTGATGGGCCTCGCCCTCGTCTTCGCGCTCCTCATCGGCATCACGCTGGGCGCGCTGATGGCCAGCTTCGCCGGGCGCCCCACGGACCGGGTGCTGAGCGTCGTCGCGCTGCTGTTCTATTCCATCCCGAGCTTCTGGATCGGGCTGATGCTCATCGTCCTGTTCTCGGTGAAGCTCGGCTGGCTGCCCACCGGCGGGGCCGAGACCATCGGCGCGAACCTCACCGGCTGGGACGCCGTGCTGGACCGGGCGCGCTACCAGATCCTGCCGGCGCTCTCCCTCGCGCTCTTCTATGTGGCCATCTACGCCCGTCTCACCCGCGACGACATGATCGAGGTGCGCACGCAGGACCATGTGCGCACCGCCCGCGCCAAGGGCCTCTCGCCCTTCGCCGTCACCCGCGATCATGTGCTGCGCAACGCGCTCATCCCCGTCACCACCATGGCCGGCATCCACCTCGCCGGGCTGATGGGCGGGGCGGTGGTGGTGGAGACGGTGTTCAGCTGGCCCGGCCTCGGCCGGCTGGCCTACGAGGCGGTGATGGGGCGGGACTTCCATGTTCTGCTCGGCATCCTGCTTTTGTCGTCGCTGCTGGTGGTGGCGGTGAATGCGGCCATCGACATCCTCCAGGCGTGGCTCGATCCGCGCATCGAGGTGCGCTGATGCACGGCACCGACACCTTCCCCACCGGCTCCCTCGCCGCAAAATCCCTGGCAACCGACGCCGAGGACCGCGCGGCGGCCGCGGCGCTGGGCGCCGAGCGTGCGCCCGCCCCGCTGCCCGAGCCGGATTTCTGGCCCAACGTCCATGCGCCGGATGCCGCGCGCACCGTGACGGCGGATGTGGCGCGGCTGGCGCCCGTGGGCCGGCGCCATGCGCTCCTCGTGTTCCTGTCCAATCCCACGGCAGTGGCGGGCCTCCTCATCCTCGCCGCCGTGGTGGGGGCGGCGCTGGCCGCCCCCTTGCTCTTCCCCGACGATCCGCTGGAGATGGCCGGGCGGCCCTTGCAGTGGCCGGGCCAGAACCCGCGCTTTCCGCTGGGCACCGACGCGCTGGGGCGCGACGTACTGGCCGGGCTCGTCCACGGCGCCCGCGTGAGCCTGCTGGTGGGCGCCTGCGCGACGCTGGCGGGGCTCCTCGCCGGCATCCTGGTGGGCGCCACGGCAGGCTATTTCGGCGGCGTGGTGGATGATGTGCTCTCCAAGCTCATCGAGATCTTCCAGACGGTTCCGGGCTTCATCCTGCTCATCGTGCTGGTGGCCATCGCCCAGCCCTCGGTGCCGGCCATCGCGCTCGCCATCGCGGCGGTGTCGTGGCCGCAGGTGGCGCGCCTCGTGCGGGCACAGTTCCGCGCCATCAAGGAGAAGGATTTCGTCGCTGCCGCAAGGGCGCTGGGGTTCGGCCACGGGCGCATCATCTTCCGTGAGATCCTGCCCAATGCCCTGCCGCCGGTGATCGTGCTCGCCTCGGTCACGGTCGCCACCGCCATCCTCATGGAAAGCGCGCTCTCGTTCATGGGGCTGGGTGACCCCAACGTGGTGAGCTGGGGCTCCATGATCGGCACCGGCCGCGATCTGCTGCGCACGGCCTGGTACCTCAGCGCCGTGCCGGGCGTCGCCATCGTGCTCACCGTGCTGTCGCTGAACCTCATCGGCGACGGCCTCAACGAGGCGCTCAATCCGCGCCTCGGCGGGGAGGGGTGAATGGCGCCGCTCATCGACGTGCGCGACCTCTCCATCGCTTTCTCCCGCGCCACCCCGGTGCGCGGCCTCTCCCTCACGGTGGAGGCGGGCGAGACCGTGGCGCTGGTGGGGGAGAGCGGGTCCGGCAAGTCGCTCACCGCCCTCGCCTTGATGCGCCTGCTGCCCGAAGCCGCGCGCATCGCCTCCGGCGAGATCCTGTTCCGGGGCCGCGACGGCCAGATCCATGATCTCGCCCGGCTCGACGACCGGGCACTGCGGCAAGTGCGCGGGCGCGACATCGCCATGGTGTTCCAGGAGCCCATGACCTCGCTGAACCCGGTGCTCTCCGTGGGCCAGCAGGTGGCCGAGGTGGTGCGCCTGCACGAGGGCCTCTCCCGCCGCGCCGCCTTTGCCCGCGCGGTGGAACTGTTGGACCTCGTGCGCATCCCTGAGCCCCTGCGGCGGGTGGGCGACTATCCCCACGAGCTCTCCGGCGGCATGCGCCAGCGGGTGATGATCGCCATCGCGGTCGCCTGCGCCCCGCGCCTGCTCATCGCCGACGAGCCCACCACGGCGCTGGACGTGACCATTCAGGCGCAGGTGCTGGACCTGCTCGACGCCCTGCGCCGCGACCTCTCGATGGGTTTCCTGCTCATCACCCACGATCTCGGCGTGGTGGCCGAATGGGCCGACCGGGTGGCGGTGATGTATGCCGGCCGCAAGGTGGAGGACGCGCCCTTCGAAACCCTGTTCGGCGCGCCGCTCCATCCCTACACGCGCGGCCTGCTCGCCGCCTCGCCGCGGCTCGATGCCGGCCAGCATTATTCGGCCGGAGCGCTTGCCGAGATCCAGGGCTCCATCGCCTCGGCGGCGGGGGAGGAGGGCTGTGCCTTCGCCCCGCGCTGCCCGAACGCGCGGGCGCTGTGCCGCGCCGCCGTGCCGGCCCTCGACGCGGTGGCGCCGGGCCATCTCGTCGCCTGCCCCGTCACCACGGCGGCCGCGCAAAGGGAGGCGCGCCATGTCCTTGCTTTCGGTTGAGAACCTGCATGCCGGCTACGAGTCCGGCGGGCGCCTGCTGCGCGCGGTGGATGGCGTCTCCTTCGCCGTGGAGCCGGGGGAGACGGTGGGCCTCGTGGGCGAGAGCGGCTGCGGCAAGTCCTCTTTGGCCAAGGTCATCATGCGTCTCGTCTCCCCGCCTCGGGCCGGGTGGTGTTCGACGGGGTGGATGTGGGCGGCCTTCAAGGCACGCCGCTGAAGGCCTATCGCCGGCAGGCGCAGATCGTGTTCCAGGACCCGTTCGCCTCGCTCAACCCGCGCCAGTCCATCGCCGACATCCTCACCGCGCCTCTGGCGGTGCACGGCCTCGTGCCGCGTGGCGAGCGGCTCAAGGCGGCGGGGGATGCGCTGGAGCGGGTGGGCCTGCCGCGCGAGGCGCTGTCGCGCTATCCGCACGAATTCTCCGGCGGCCAGCGCCAGCGGCTCGGCATCGCCCGCGCGCTCATCCTTTCCCCGCGCCTCGTCATCTGCGACGAGCCGGTGTCGGCCCTCGACCTCTCCATCCAGGCGCAGATTCTGAACCTTCTGGCGCGGCTGAAGGCGGAGCTGGGGCTCTCCTATCTCTTCATCTCCCACGACCTCTCGGTGGTGCGCTATTTCGCCGACCGGGTGCTGGTGATGTATCTCGGTCGCATCGTGGAGACGGGCTCCTGGCAGTCCATCTTCGCCCGCCCGCTCCACCCCTACACGCGCGCGCTGATCGAGGCCGTGCCGACGCCGGGGCGGCGGCGCCATGCCGCTCCGCTCTCCGGCGACCTGCCGAGCGCGCGCAACGTGCCGACCGGCTGCCGCTTCCATCCGCGCTGCCCGCTGGCGACGCCCCTCTGCACCCAATCCGACCCCGCGCTGCGCCCCCTCGGGGCCGGCCGCGCCGTCGCCTGCCATCACGCGCCCGAAGAGGCGCTTCACTGAGGATTTCGCCAATGACCGCCCACGCCATTCCGCAGCCCCCCGCGAAGTCCGTGACGCCGCCGGACTATCGCTATCTCGGCAAGAGCGGCCTGAAGGTGCCGAAGCTGGCGCTGGGCACCATGATGTTCGGCGGGCCCACCGACGAGGCCACGTCCCACCGCATCATCCACAAGGCGAAGGAGCAGGGCTTCTTCTTCCTCGACACGGCGGACGCCTACCAGAACGGGCGCACCGAGGAGATCGTCGGCCGCGCGGTGAAGGGCGACCGCGACGCCTATGTGCTCGCCACCAAGTTCGCCAATCCCGGCGGCACGGGGCCGAACCGGCAGGGCATTTCCCGCAAGTGGATCATCGAGGCGGCGGAGGCGAGCCTGAGGCGGCTCGGCACGGATTACATCGACATCCTCTATTTCCACCGCGCCATCTTCGACGCGCCGCTTGGCGAGGCGGTGCGGGCGGTGGCGGACCTCGTGAAGGCGGGGAAGGTGCGCTATTTCGGCGTCTCCAACTTCCGCGGCTGGCGCATCGCTGAGGTGGCCCATCTCGCCGATGAGTTCGGCATCGACCGGCCCGTGGCCAGCCAGCCGCTCTACAACATCGTGGACCGCACGGCGGAGGTGGAGCAGCTTCCCGCCGCCCATCATTACGGCCTCGGCGTGGTCACCTATTCGCCGCTGGCGCGCGGCGTGCTCACCGGCAAATACGTGCCCGGCGCGGCCCCGGCGGCGGACAGCCGGGCGGGGCGCGGCGACCGGCGCATTCTGGAAACCGAGTGGCGGCCGGAATCCATCGACATCGCCGAGGCCATCGCCCGCCACGCGGCCGAGGCCGGCATTCCGGCGGCGACCTTCGCGCTGTCCTGGGTGCTGAACAACAGCCTCGTTACCTCGGCCATCGCCGGGCCGCGCACCGAAGCCCAGTGGGACGAGTACGTCGCCGCCCTCGATTACGGCTTCACCGCCGCCGACGAGGCGCTGGTGGCCTCCCTCGTGCCGGACGGTCACGTCTCCACGAAATTCTACACCGACCCCAGCCACCCGGTGGAAGGCCGCGTGCCCCACACCGGCGGGAGCGATGCGGCCGCCCGCGTGCAGGAGCGCGCGCAAGAACGCGTGGCTACGCGAGTGGCCGCCCGCGTCGGCTGAACCAACCGAATGTTCTGCCCCTTCACGCCTTGAGCGATCAAAGGAGAGATCCCATGGCACTTGCATCGACCCAAGCCGCGCAGGCCCGGCGGCAGCTTGTCCTCAACCTGTTCATCTATCCCGGTGGACATCACGAGGCCGGCTGGCGCTATCCCGGCGCGCGGCCGGAGCGGCTGCTCGACATCACCTTCTACCAGGACCTCGCCCGTTCGGCCGAGGCGGCGAAGCTCGATGCGGTGTTCTTCGCCGACGGGCCGGCGCAGGTGGACAATATCCGCTACGCCTCGCGCTTCCGCCTGGAGCCGCTCACCTGGCTCTCGGCCATCGCCGCCGCGACCACCCATATCGGCCTCATCGGCACGGCCTCCACCACCTATTACGAGCCCTACAACCTCGCCCGGCTCTATGCCTCGCTGGATCATCTTTCCGGCGGGCGCGCGGGCTGGAACATCGTCACCACCGCCGTTCCCCAGGCCTCGGCTAATTTCGGCCTCGCCGAGACGCCAAGCCATGCCGAGCGCTATGCCCGCGCGGCGGAGTTCGTGGATGTGGTGACCAAGCTCTGGGACAGCTGGGAGGATGACGCCCTCGTGGCCGATCCCGTCTCGGGCCTGTTCGCGGATGACAGCAAGATCCACCCCATCGAGCATGTGGGCCGGCACTATCGGGTGAAGGGCGCGCTCAACACCCCGCGCATCCCGCAGGGCCGTCCGGTCTATGTGCAGGCTGGCTCCTCCGACGACGGGCGCTCGTTTGCCGCGCGCTATGCGGAAGCCATCTTCACCGCCCACCAGACGGTGGAGAGCGCCAAGGCCTTCTATGCCGACATCAAGAAGCAGGCGGCGGGGCTGGGGCGCAATCCGGACCATGTGAAGATCCTGCCCGGCATCAGCCCCTATATCGGCTCGACGGAAGCCGAGGCGCGCCAGCTGCACGAGGCGTTCAGCGACCTCATCCAGCCGGAATACTCCATCTCGCAATTGAAGCAGATCACCGGCGTGGACTTCTCCGGCCACCCGCTCAATGGGGTGGTGGAGCTGGACGCCTTCAAGGATGCCGGCCCGGCAAAGCTCGTGGCCAGCCGCTTCCAATTGGTGGTGGACATCGTGCGGCGGGAGAAGCCGACGCTGCGCCAGCTCATCGACCGCCTCGCCGGGGCGCGCGGCCATTACGTGGTGGTGGGCACGCCGGAGAAGATCGCCGACGAGATCCAGCATTGGTTCGAGAGCGGCGCGGCCGACGGCTTCAACGTGATGCCGCCCTGGTACGCCGCCGGCTTCGACCTTTTCGCTTCGCAGGTGGTGCCCATCCTGCGCAAGCGCGGGCTCTTCCGTGAGGACTATACCGGCCGGACGCTGCGCGAGCATTACGGCCTGCCACGGCCGCAGAGCCAGTTCGCCGAGGCGGCGCGCGCCACCGCCTGAGGCATCGCCATCCCTTCGTGCCGGCGCTCCCCAGGCGGCGACACGGATCCGGCCCCTTTCCCGGTCGCTCGGGGAAGGGGCCGGGGCTGTTTCCGTTCTCCCGCGAGGTATGCCATGTCCGCTCTCGTGTCCGCTGTCCCGTCCGAAGCTCCCCTCCTGCGCGGCCCGCTGGACTTTCCCGACAGCCCGCTCTCCCGCTCCGCCCGCCAGCCGCTGATGCTGGGGCTGTTCCTGAACCTTCAGGACATCCATTTCTCCGATCATCCCACCAGCAACAGCTGGACCTACGACTACAATTCCGCCCTGGTGGAGAAGGCCGACGCGCTGGGCTTCGACATCGCCTTCTCGCGCACCCAGTGGCTGCCCAAGGGCGGCTATGACGGGGAGGCCTCGCTGGACAGTTTCGTGGCCTTGGGCGCCATGGCGGCGACGACGAAGAACATCCTCCTCATCTCCACCTTGCATGTGCTCTACGGCCCGTGGCACCCGCTGCACATCGCCAAGATCGGCGCCACCTTCGACCACATCTCCAAGGGGCGCTGGGGCATCAACATCGTCACCGGCCACCGCGCCATCGAGCACGAGATGTTCGGCTGGAACCGCATCGAGCATGACCGCCGCTACGACATGACGGGCGAACTTTTCGACGTGCTCCACCGGCTGTGGAGCGACACCGAGAACTATTCGGTCGAGGGCCGGCTGAACCCGTGGAAGATCGTCAACGGCTACATCACGCCGAAGCCGCTCTATGGCCGGCCCATCCTCGTCACCGCGACGGGCTCGGACGCCGGCATCGACTTCGCGGCGGGCCATTCGGACCTGCTGTTCATCACCTCGCCGGGCGGCGCGCACATCGAGAGCGCGCTGGAGACGCTGCCGGCCCACATCGCCGCCATCAAGGGGCGGGCGCGGGCGAAGGGGCGGGAGGTGAAGGCCATCATCAACCCCATCATCGTCAGCCGCCCCACCTCGGCCGAGGCGCACGATTATGCCCGCGCCATCGCCGCCGGCGTGCCGGCGCCGACCCACACCTCCTTCGGCCATCGCGGCTATGACAGCGATGCGGTGGCCTGGCTCGGACGGCGCGATGCGACGCACAAGCAGGGGCTCAATCTCGGCGGCAACATCGAGATCATCGGCTCGCCGGAAGAAGTGGTGGACCAGCTCGCGGCACTGAAGCGCACCGGCATCGACGGCGCGCAGCTCAACTTCTATGACTTCGCCGCCGACCTCGACCATTTCGCCACGGATATCCTGCCGTTGCTGAAGCAGGCCGGCCTGAGGCTCTGACACCCGTTCCTTCCCACCCGAGGATTGCCCCATGACCGTTGTCGTTGCCCCCGCCAGAGCGAGCACCCCGTCGAGCCGCTGTTCCTGGAGCGCTGGTCGCCCCGCGCCTTCACCGGGGAGGAGATTCCGCAGGCCGAACTCAATTCCATCTTCGAGGCGGCGCGCTGGGCGCCCTCCAGCTTCAATTCCCAGCCGTGGCGCTTCCTCTATGCCCGCCGGGGCACGCCCGCGTTCGACACCTTCCTGAGCCTGCTCGTGCCGTTCAACCAGCAGTGGGCGCAGAATGCGGCGGTCCTCATCGTCGTCGTTTCGGCCCGCAGCTTCGTGCGGCCGGGGACGACGGAGCCGGTGTCGGCGCGCAGCCATTCCTTCGATGCCGGCGCGGCCTGGGCGAACCTGGCCTTGCAGGCGACGAAGCTCGGCTGGCACGCCCACGGCATGGGTGGCTTCGACGCGGAGAAGGCCCGCACGGAGCTGAAGGTGCCGGACGACTACGAAGTGGAGATCGCCGTGGCGCTGGGCCGTCGCGGCGACAAATCCCTGCTGCCGGAGAGCTTCCACAAGGGCGAAACCCCGAGCGGCCGTCGCCCGCTGGCCGAGACCGTATTCGAGGGCGCCTTCCCGGCGGCGTGACACTTAAAAGGCAATGGCCCCGTCGGTGCGGCGGGGCCATCAGCGTGCGGCGGAAAACGCCGGATCAGAAGAAGCCTTTGGCCGGCAGTGGCGTGCCCTTCACCAGCAGTTCGCCGATGGCCTTCGCCTTGTAGCTCGAAGGATTGTGCGAGGCGATGGTGCGGGCGTTGCGCCAGTGGCGGTCGAGGTTGACGGCCCGTTCGGTGGCCGAAGCGCCGCCCGTCTCGAACAGCAGCGAGCCGGACCTCAGCGCGAGATCGTCCACCACCAGCTTGGCTTGCGCCGCCGCCTTCGCGGCCTCGGCGGCGAGCGCTTGCGCGTCTTCGCCGCGATCGCGAGCATCGCTCGCGCGGTCGAGGGTCTCCGCCGCGGCGAGGATCACCGCTTCGGCGGCAAAGGCGTTGGCCGCGAGCTGGCCCACGGCCTGCTGCAGGAAGGGGTCGTCGGCGGGGGTGGGCACCGGCGCATAATAGAAGCTGCGCTTGCGGCGCTTCACCAGCGCGATGGCATCCTCCAGCGCGCCGCGCGTGATCCCGGCCACCACGGTGGTGAGGAAGAGCTGCGCCTGCGTGTTGGAATAAGCGAGGCCATAGCCACGGCCGGGGCTGTCGAACACCGCCTCGTCCGCCTCCACCCGCACATTGTGGTAGCGCGTGGTGCCCGAGGCGGTGAGACGCTGGCCGGCGCCGTCCCAGTCGTCGACGATCTCGATGCCCTCGCGCCGCGTGGGGATGATGACCGCCGCCACCCGCCCGTCCGCCGTCGCCGCGCGGATCAGCATGGTTTCGGCGAACAGGGTGCCCGTGCTGTAGTATTTGACGCCATTGAGGCGGAAGCCGTCGCCCTCGGGATCGAGCCGCGTGTCGGGTGCGAAACCGCCCGCCGGCTTGTCGCCGGATTCGGTGGAGGCGAGGCCGAAGATGGCGCCCGCCGCCACCTCCGCCTGCCAGCCCTTGCTCTTCGCATCATAGGGCAGGCGGGCGTACTGCTCGGCCACCGTGAAGTGGTTGCGGAAGATGTGCGCCACGTTGGCGTCAGCGGCGGCGAGGTCCAGCGCCAGCTTGTAAGTCTGGCGGAAGGTCGCGCCCGCCCCGCCATTCGCCGGCGCGAGCCTTAGCGCGCCGAAGCCCGCCTCCTTCAGCAGGCCGATCGCCTCGAAGGGGAGCACGCGATCGCGCTCCCGCTCGCTGGAGCCGGCGCCGATCTGTTCGAACAGCGCGCGCCAGTCGGCGGGGTCGGCCGAGCGCCGGGTGGCGGGCGCGCCGGCGGTCTCGGCGGGCAAGGGGATGACGGGCTTGTTCATGGCAATCCTCGGGGTGTGGCGCGTGCGGCTTGGACGGCTCAGTATTGGGCGAGGTGATCGGCGACGATGATCTTCTCCGGCAGGATCTTGCGTGCCGCGAGCCAGTCCGCCGCCGTCTGCAACTGGGCGATGAAGGCCTTGTCGGTGACGGGGATCAGCGTGTAGTGGCGCTTGCGCTCGATGAACTGGTCACGGATGATTTCGCTGTAGCCGGCGCGCCTCTGCACGATGGTCTCGGCCTCCACCACGTTGGCGTTGGTCCACTTGGCCTCGGCCTCGTAGGCGGTCGCCACCGCCTTCACGATCTGCGAATTTTCGGTCGCGAATTTCCGGCTCGTCACGTAGGAGCTGTAGTCGATGAAGAATTCGAGGTCGCGACCTTCGAGGAAGACATCGTGCGCCTTGTATTCGAGCCGGGCGATATCGACGCCGGGGCTCCACATGGACCACGCGTCCACCTTGCCGGATGCGAGCGCTGGGGCGGCATCCGGCGGGTTCAGATAGACGAACTTGACTTTCGAACGGTCGATGCCGTGCTTCTCCAGCGCGGCGACCAAAAGGAACTCGCCGAGGCCGGAGCGATTGACCGCAACCGACTTGCCGATGAGGTCCGGCACCGTGTTGATGCCGGAATCGTCCTTGGCGATGATGGCGGTGGTGCGCGGCTCGTAGAGCACGAACTGGGAGAAGACCAGCGGCGAGCCGGCGAGGATGGCGGCGAAGGCCGGGGTGGTGGAGCCGCCGAAGCCGAAATCGGCGCTGCCGCCGGTCACCGCCTGGAGCGTCGGCGCGTGGTTGGGGAAGGGGCCGAGCCACTCCACCTTGATGCCCTTGTCCGCCAGCGCCTTCTCGAACACGCCACGCTCCTTGACGATCAGCGTCAGGCCATGGAAGCCCCAGGTGAGGCGCACCACGTCAGTGTTGCGGGTGTCCTTCTGCGCCGCGGCGGCGAAGGGCAGGAGGCCGGCGGCGCCGAGGCCGGCAAGGCCGGTGGCGAGGAACAGGCGGCGGGACGGCGTGAGGAAGGAAGGCATGGGGCGTCTCGTGAGGGTGTGGATCAGGCGCTCGGCAGGTCGAGCTCGACCCCGAGTTCGGCGAGGAGGGCGGCGCGGGTGGCGGCGGGCCGTCCGGGCTCTGTCGGGCGATGTTCGGCCGCGATGGCCCCGCCCCGCATGACGAGGATGCGATCAGCCAGCGCGATGGCCTCTTCCACATCGTGAGTCACGAGCAGGACGCCCGGCCGGTGGCGGGCGACAAGGTCTTTCACCAGCACGTGCATCCGAATGCGGGTGAGGGCGTCGAGGGCGGCGAAGGGCTCGTCCAGCAGCAGCAGCTCCGGCTCCTGCACCAGCGCGCGCGCGAGCGCCACGCGCTGGGCCTGACCACCGGAGAGATTGCGCGGCCAGTCGTCGAGCCGGCCGCCGAGGCCGACCTCGGCCAGTGCTGCGGCCGCCCGCTCCCGGGCGCCCATCTCGGGCAGGCCCAGCGACACGTTGCGCCACAGGCTGTCCCACGGCAGCAGGCGATGTTCCTGGAAGACAACCGCCGGCTCGCGGGGCGCCTCGATGCGGCCGCCGTCGATGGGATCGAGCCCCGCGAGGGCCCGCAGCAGGGTGGTCTTGCCGCAGCCGCTCTCGCCGAGTAGGGCCACGAATTCGCCGCGGGCGATGGTGAGGTCGAGGCGGTCGATGACCACCCGATCCCCATAGGCGCGGGTGAGGCCGGCGACCCGCACGGCGGGGGCGACCTGCGCAAGCAGCGGCGCGCTCATCGTCCCGCGCCCCCGAAATTGGGATGCCAGGCCAGCAGCCGGCGTTCCAGCAGGCGCGCCACGGAATCCGCTGCGACGCCGATCAGGGCGTAGATGACGATGGTCAGCACCACCACGTCGGTGCGCAGGAACTCGCGCGCGTCCATGGCGAGGAAACCGATGCCCGCCTGTGCTCCGATGGTCTCCGCCACCACCAGCGCCAGCCATGCGGTGGCCAGCGAATAGCGCACGCCGGTCAGGATAGAGGGCAGGGCGCCGGGAAGGATGATCCGGATGATCATCTGGCGGGTGGAGAGCCCCTGCACACGGCCGAGCTCCATGAGCTTGGGATCGACCTGCCGGATGCCGAGGGTGGTGTTGATGTAGATGGGGAAGGCGACACCCAGGGCGACCAGGAAGATCTTCTGCCCCTCGCCCACGCCGAACCACACGATCACCAGCGGCAGCAACGCCAGGAAGGGGATGGCGCGCACCATCTGCACGCTGCGGTCCACGAGGGCTTCGGCGAGGCGCGAGAAGCCGACGAGAATGCCCAGCGCGAAGGCGATGGTTCCGCCTAAGACGAAGCCTGCCGCGGCGCGCAGCAGGCTGGTGCCGAGATCTTCCAGCAGCGAACCCGTGGTGGCGAGCTTGAAGGCCGTGCGCAACACCTTGCTGGGCGCGGGTAGCACCTGAGGCGTCACGAAACCGGTCCGGGCCAGGACCTCCCAAACCAGGACCAGCAGCACGGGTGCGATCCAGGAGAGGATGACGAACTGGCGGGCGCCGACGACCACGCGCCGGCGGCGCGCACGGGGTTGCGCCCGCTCTCCGGCGCGGGCAGGGAGAGGAAGGCTTGCCGTGTGATCTGCATGTGTCATGGAATGTCCGGCTCCCTCAGCCGATGCGCGTGGCGCGCGGGCTGGCGACAGCGGTCGTCGTGCCGGTCGCGGGGCGGCCGAGTCGCGGGAAGACAGCCTCGGCAAAGCGCCGAAGCTCGGAGCGCAGGGGCTGGAACTGGAGCATGAACAGCTCGATTCCGGCGCGGTGGAACGCCCGCATCCGCTCGGCCACCTGATCATAGCTGCCGACAAGTCCGGCCGCCGTGCCGCCGTTGGTACCGACGCGGACAGACTTGGCGAAGGTGCGGATCATCACGACGTTGGGATCGGTGCGTGCGGCCTGCTCCTGCTTGGCGGGGGCGTCCTTGGCGGCGAGGGCGAGGAGGCGGTGGTATTCTTCCTCCGCTTCCTGCTGGGTCTCGCGGACGATGACGAAGGCGGCGAGGCCATAGGCGAGGGGCGCGCCGCGCCGTGGGCGGCGGACGAGATCGGCGATGATGGCCTTCACGTCTTCAATGGGCTGGCCATTGATGAAGAAAACGTCCGAATGATCCGCCGCGAGGGCGCGCGCGGGTTCGGATTCCCCGCCGAGATAGATGCGTGGGCGGGTGCGAACGGGGCTCGCCGGGGACAGCTTGTAGTCGGTGATGCGGAAGGTCTCGCCCGCATGGGTCACGCTCTCGCCCGAGACGAGGCGCTCCACCACGCTGAGCCATTCGCGCCCATAGGCATAGCGCGCGTCATGGGCGCCGAAGGGAATGCCCGCCTTCTCGAATTCCGCGCGGTTCCAGGCATTCACCAGATTGAAGGCGAACCGGCCGTTCGAGATGTTCTCGATCTGGAGCGCCATCTTCGCCAGCACCACCGGGTGGTACAGATAGGGCTTGATGGCGGCGATGATCTCGATGCGCCTCGTCAGCGCCGCAAGGGCCGCAGAGGCCGTCCATGCCTCGATCTGGTCTTTCTCGGGCAGATGCGGATTGACTGTGTGCTGTGCGACGAGCGTGGCGTCAAAGCCCAAGGCTTCGGCGTCAAGCACGGTATCTCGGTTATGCTGCCATGAGGCGTCGAAAGGCTCGGCCGGATCCTGCCAGGCGGCGCGCGGACCGTGGACGGGAGCCCAAACGCCAATGCGGAGAGGGGAAATCGACATGTCTCACCTTAAATCTATCAAATTTATCGAATAAGTATTTTTATCCTGTGTCAAGCCGTATTTGCGTTTGCGGACAAGGGTTGACTGGCTTGGGAAATTGTCGAAGGACCGAACAAATCGCGAATGCGCGGGCGGCCGCTTCAGCGGAAGCGCCAACTGCCGTACGGGTTTCAAGCTTTCACAATGAAGACATGTGGTAGGTCGGAGTTCGGGATATGGGGCGCCAGAAGGCTTCCGAATTTTCCAGCGGATCCACGTGTGGCCGAGCGGTGCTTCCCGCCTCGGCAAGCCCACGGAAGATATCGTAGGGGGCGAAATGATCCGCACCCTGGACGGGCCGCCGGCGCCTAAGCGCCGCGCACGATCATGTCGTGGGCGTTGGACGCAGCGTATTCCAAGATGGCCTCGGGGATCGCCCGCCGTGTGGCTGGACGGGATCGACGGTCAGGCGGACACCGTGGCGCAGCAGGAACATGGCCACCTCCACCCCCGGCTCCTCGCCCGCGGGGAGGTGAAGGCGAGCGCCACGGTCAAGGCCAGCGACTTCGCAGGCCGGGCCTTGGCCGAAGCATGCGGGGACCGCTTCGCCTCCGGCGTCGTCCTCTATGACAGCACGGATGTCGTGCCGTCCGGCGACCGGCTGGCAGCGGCGCCCCTGTCCTCTCCTTGGGGAGAGGCCGGTTCGCGCGCGCCAGCCTAGCCGCGATCATGGAAGGGCCTATCCGGCAGCGCGCCTATGCGGCTGTACGACTGGCGCAAAGCCGCTGTCTGCTCAGCGAGTGAAGGTTCGGGTGCCGCTGTTGCCGGCGGGGCCCGTGCGAGTGACCGTGCAGGACTGGGTATTGCCGCTGCATGAGCGCGTGCGCGAAGCGGAGGCACCGTAGGGGCCGGTGACGCTGCGCGTGGAGGTGCAGGCGCCGCCGGAGCAGGTCCGGCTCTGGCTGGCCGAGCCACCATAGATTCCGGTGGCCGAGCGGGCCGCGGTGCAACTGCCGTTGGCGCACTGGACCGAGCCGTTATAGCTGGTCACACGCGCGGCCGGCGCTACCGGATAGACTGGACGGGGCGCGTAATAGGTCCAGCGGCCGTACCAGGGATAAGCCGCGTAGTAGGTGTCCCAGTAGACCTTGTTGAAGGTCACGACCGTGAGGCCCACCGTCGGCGCCACAGCGGGGGTCAGAACCACCGGCGCGCCGCGATAGACCACCTGGATGTAAGTGGCGGCGACCCAGCCGCGATAGGCGCCCATGGAGATATCGCACCAGGTATAGCCGGCAAGGCAGCCATGGGTGGTCACCTGGACGCCGGCCGGCACCGTCGTCACCACCGGATAGGCGGTGGAGGGGCCGGCTCTCAGATTGACGTTCCCGGTCGCGACGGCGAGGGTCGCCGCGCTGGCGGCTGACGATAGGCAGAACACCGTGGCCAGAGCCAAAAACAGACGTTTCATCGCTTTGCCCTCCATTTCGCAGATGGCCGGCGCACCCGTGCCCGCCGTTATCGCGAAGAGGCTAAGGCGGTGGTGTCGCCGCCGGCTGTCGCTGCCGTGACGATATGTTTCAATGTGTACCGGCAGCTCCCGGGGTGCCGTGCATGGCCACATCGCGGGTCCGCCCGTCGCTGAGTTCGATGGTGCGGTCGAACAGGTCGAGGGCGCGCTGGTCGTGGGTCACCACCGCGACCGCCGCCTGGCGGGTCCTGGCAATCTCGCGGAACAGCTGCAGCACCTGACGCCCGCGCACGCTGTCGAGGGCGGCGGTGGGCTCGTCCGCCAACAGCAGGCTCGGCGCGTTGGCGAGCGCCCTCGCCACCGCCACCCGCTGCTGCTCGCCCCCCGACAGCCGGGAGGGGTGGTTGTCGAGCCGGTGGCCGAGGTCGAGGCTGGCGAGCAGCGCGCCTGCATAGGCCCGCGCCGCGCGCGGCGGCACATGGTCGATCTCTAGCGCCAGCGCCACGTTTTCCACCGCCGTGAGGAAGGGGATGAGGTTTGCCTTCTGGAAAATGAAGCCGATGTGGTTGCGGCGGAAGGTGCGCAGCCGGTCGAGGTCCGCCGCGGGGTAGGAGACGCGCCGCCCATCGATGAGCACCTCGCCGGCGCTCGGCGGCTCCAGCAGGCCGGCGATGAGCAGCAGCGTGCTCTTGCCGGACCCGCTCGGACCGGAGATCCCCACCACCTCGCCGCGATGGATATCGAGCGAGACCCCGTCCAGGGCTCGCACCGTGGTGTCGCCGCTCCGGTAGAGCCGCTGCACATCGCGGATGGAGAGCACCGGCGGAGGGCTTGCGACAGCGCCACGAGCGACTGCCGGGCTGACGACACGGTCGCTCACGACAAGACCTCCTGGGCCCGCACCTTCAGCGCGCGGGAGATGCCGAGCAGGCTCGCGAACGCGCAGATGACCGCCACCGCGATCCCGAGCAGGGCCACATCCCCGGGCAGGATCAGCACCTTGCGTGGGAAGAATGGGAAGACGAGCCGCGACAGCATGAGGCCGAACCCGAGCCCGGAGGCGCCGATGAGGAAGGCCTGCTGGGCAATCATGACAATAATGACTGAATTGTCCGCGCCGATCAGCTTCAGCATGGCGATCTCGTGCAGATTTTCCATGGTGAGCATGTAGATGATGAGGGATACGACGATGCCCGTCACCACAAGCAGCACGCCGGTGAAGGCCAGAATCTGCACCCTCAGGCGCCAAAGCCGCTGGTTGAGAAGCAGGTTTTCCTGCTCAGCCCGGCTCAACACGTTCACATCACCCCAGGAGGAGACCGCCCGGCGTACCATTTCAGGATCGACGGCCGGGTTGAGGGTCACCAGCACGGCGGCGATCTTGCTGTCCTGCGGCACCGAGCTGCGGCTGGCGGCCGCGGGACCGGCACCAGCGCGGGCCAGCAGCACCTCCTCGCTGGTGCGGCGCTGGGCGATGGCGACCGCATCGTTGACGGTGACGAACAACAGTCCGTCGCCGCCCGTGTCCACCATGCCGCGGGTGAGGCCGACGACCGTGTAGTCGTCTTGTCCGAGATGCACCGTCTCGCCGAGCCGAAGGCCGATGCTCATGTCCGCGACTGCTTCATAGTGGCCGGACGCGAGGAGGCGCCCGCGGACGATGGGGATCCAACGGCCAGGGTCCTTGGGAAAATCGAGCCCCGTCACGGAGGCCCGCAGTTGCCGCCCGTGAAGGGTGAACTGCTGGCTGAACTGCACGAAGCGGCGCGCACTCGCCACACCGGCGATCCCCTCCACCCGGCGATCCAGGGTGGAGGAGATGGCGGAACCTTCCGAAAACGGACCTTGTCGCCCGCCCTGCACCACCCACTGGTCGGCGCCGATGCGCTCGATGATGAGCAGGGCATCGGCGACGATGCCGCGATAAAGGCCGACCATGCCCATGGAGGACATCATCAGGAAGGCGACGCCCAGCGCGGTCAAAAGGAAGCGCAGCAGGTTGAAGCGGATGTCCTTGAAGGCGAGATTCATGGTCGTGCCCCGGGCGGGTCGGCGATCTTCATGCCGGCGAACGCGCCCTCGGGCTGCGTCAGGATGACATCGCCCTCCTTCAGCCCGCCGCGCACGTCCACGCGAGCCTCGCCGATGGGGCCGAGCTCCACCGGCTGCCACCAGGCCCGTGCATCGCGCATCACGAACACCCCCGGCGCGCGGTCCTTGAAGGCGATGGCGGCGAATGGCACCGACAGTGCGTCGGGCGTGGTTTGCAAGGTGATGAGGGCGGTGCCGCGCTGACCGATGGCCCAGTTGCGCGGCAGCCGGCGGGGGGCGATGTCCACGGTGAACTCGCGGGTCTCGGTGTCCACCTCCCGGCCGATGCGCCGGATCTCGCCGGGAGTCGTTGCGTCGCTGGTGGCGGTAAACAGGAGCCTGGCGGGCTGGCCCTTGGTGACACGGGCGATGGCGCTCTCGTCGAAGCGGGCGGACAGCACCACGCTCTCCGGATCCACGATGTCCACGATCACCGAGCCGGGCACCACCAGATCGCCCATGTCCATCCGACGCGCCACCACCACGCCATCGATGGGCGCACGAATGGTGGCCTTCTCCAATTGCGCTTCCGCCACCCGCACCGCCGCTTCGGCGGAGGCCTCGGTGGCCCGCGCCTGGCTCACGGCCGCGTCGGCCCGGGCGACCTCGGCCAGCGACTGTTCCATGCTGGTCTGGGCGTCTTCCAGGGTCGCGCGGCTGGTGGCGCCACTGCGGATCAGCTCCTCCCGACGGCCGAGCACGGAATGGGCATTGTTCCGCGCGGCGTGCGCCTTGCGAAGCTCTGCCTCCGCGAGCGCTACAGCCTTGCGGGTGGCCTCATGGGAGGCGAGCCGGGACTCGCGTTCGGCCTTGAGGTCCGTCGATTGCAGCAGTGCCACCACGTCGCCGGCGCGGATGGAGTCACCCACATCCACGGCAAGGGTCGTGATGACGCCCTGAACGCTGGCGCTGACGCTGGCCTTGCGAAGCGCGTCGAGGATGCCGGGGCCGCTCAGTACGCTCTCGAACGGGCCCGCCCGCACCACCTCGGCCTGCGTCGTGCGCGGCATGCCGTAGCGCCAGCCCGCGAGGGCAAAGGCGAGGGCGGTGATGAGCGCAGCGATGCCAAGAGCCCGGCGGCCTCGCCGGGGTTTGCGCGGGCTGGGGCGGGGCGGCAGATGCGGTGGGGTGACGGTGCCGCCTGCCTCGGTTGCGTCGGGGAGCCGATTGACCTTCAAGATACCCCCGGCTTTGGCCGGATCCCGCGCGACGGCCGGATCCCGGATACCTGCACCTGCGGACGCCACACGACCTCTCCCCGAACATGGACGGCGGGCGGAAGCCTGCCGGGCGCGGAGCTGTCGTCCGAGACGGTTCGGCCACCGCGGCCATGCTCAACGTGGAGGGTATTTTTTTCCTGCGCGTGAGCCATGCGCGCCAAGATGTGTGGCGAGTTTTCGATTTGTATCGTTTTGTATACCTCGGCGCGAGATGTTGAGTATCGGCCAGGATGCTGCTAGTTGTGAATCATTATGGACCATAAAGTTCGCAGTATTCTTATCGTCGACGACGATTCAGACATTCGCCGGCTGGTCGGCGATTTCCTCACCCGCGAGGGTTTCCGGGTTGAGCTGGCGCAGGATGCGCGCGAGATGGCCGGCATTCTCAAGCGACATGAGGTGGACCTCATCATTCTGGACCTGATGCTGCCGGAGGAGGACGGCCTCAGCATCTGCCGTCGGCTGCGCGCCACCCTCACCGTGCCAATTCTGATGCTGACAGCCAAGGGCGACGAGACCGACCGGGTGGTGGGGTTGGAGCTCGGTGCTGACGATTATGTGGTGAAGCCCTTCGGCCCGCGGGAGCTGCTGGCGCGGGTGCGCGCCCTGTTGCGGCGCGCCAGCACACAACAGGCGCAGGCGCCGGTGCGGCGCTATGCCTTCGACCGCTTCCTGGCGGATCTCGACGCGCGCCAGTTGTTCGCCGAGGGCGAGCAACTGGTGCCGCTCACCAGTGCCGAGTTCGATCTGCTCTCCTGCTTCGTGCTGCGTCCACGCCGCGTGCTCTCGCGCGATCAGATCCTCGATTGGGTGCACGGGCGCACCGCCGACCCGTTCGACCGTTCCGTGGACATCCTGGTGTCGCGGCTGCGCAAGAAGCTCGATGCGCTGAGCCCGGGCTGCAATCTCATCAGCACCGTGCGCAACGGCGGCTATCTCATGACGGCGCAGGTGAAGCAGGTGTCTTGATGGGCGCCTCCTGACGGGGAAATGCCAATGGGCCTCGGCCTGACAGCACGGGTTCTGTCCATCGCCGGCACCTTTTTGCTGGTGCTGTGGATCGGCTTCATCGTCGTCTTCTATCGGGCCAGCGGGCTCTCCCCCACCTCCAGCGGGCCGCCGCCGGCGCGGCTTCTCGCCATCGCCGACCTTCTCGCCTCCCTGCCATCACCGGCGCGCGCTGCCGCGCTGCCGGCCCTGCGCTCGCCATTGCTGGAGGTGGACCTGGTGTCGGCGGCCGAAGTTCCGGCCGGCTCGGATGAGATGAGCGAGCGCGAGGAACTGGAGCCCTATCGTACAGCGTTGGGAGACCGGCTGATCCGCATGCAGATCCGGCCCGGGGCGGAGCGCCGCCCGCTGTCGCAACTGCTCAGCGACCGCGCGGCGCCGCGGGCCTTCTATATCGCCCTCGATGGTCGCGAGGTGCTGGTGGCGGAGGCCCGCACGCCCTTCTTTGTCACCTTTTTCGGCCTGCCTGCCGGGGTTGGGGCGGGCCTGTTCGGAGCGGTCCTCGCCTGCGTGGTGCTGTTGCTGCTCCATCGCGAAATCCGCCCTCTGGCGCGGCTGGCGGCGGTGGCGGATCATATCGATCCCACCGGCGAGCCCGTGCCGCTACCCCACCTCAGGGCCTCGACGCCGGAGGTGCGCGCTCTGGTGAGCGCGTTCGAGCGGCTGCAGACGCGCATCCATGCCATGACGCGCGCGCGCCTCGCCCTCATCGGCGGCATCCAGCACGACGTGCGCAGCTTTGCCACGAGGCTCCGGCTACGCATCGATCAATTGCCGGACCCGGTGGAGCGCGAGCGGGCAGAAGCCGACATCCGCGACATGATCGAGCTGCTCGACAATGCCTTGCTCACGGCGCGCGCTGGCGTCGGCGCGCTGGACGAGGAGATGCTGGACCTCGCCTTGCTGGTGCGCACGGAGGCTGCGGACCTGAGGGCCGCCGGCCGGCCGGTGACGCTTGATACGGTGGCAGAGGGACCCGTGTGGGTGTTGGCGGACCGGCTGGCGCTGCGCCGGGTCATCGGCAACATCATCGACAATGCCATCAAATATGGCCAGCGTGCCCGAGTGCGACTGACCGTGATCGGGGATCAGGTGCGTCTCGTGGTGCGCGATGACGGACCCGGATTTCCGCCGCCGATGCGGGACGTGCTGATGGAGCCGTTCATGCGGGCCGAGCCCTCGCGGGCGCGGCGCACCGGCGGCGCCGGCCTGGGCCTTGCGGTGGCGCGCGGCTTGGTGGAAGCCCATGGTGGCACCATTGAGCTCGGCGAGGGGCCGGGTGGACAGGTGCTCATCACCCTGGCCCTGTTCCGCCCGGGTTGAGGCGATCTATTGCGGCCGGAGCTTGGCGACGGTCGTCCGCGCCAGCTCTTGCGCGCCCGCCTTGAGGCCGGTCCGAGCCGCATCCAGGGGATCAAGCGTGGCGCCGATGTCGAGGGCGTTGGGATACTGCTTCGTGACATAGGCCCACAGGATCCGTCCCGACCCGGGCTCGCGGAACTCCACCGCATAGATCACCATCCCGGAAAGGCGTCCCTCGCCGTCGGCTGCGGCGGTGAGGCCGCTCATGGCGAAGCCCACGGGGGTCAGACGGGTCGCGGTGGCGAGCACCGGCACGCTGGCCTGGGCACCCGTCAGGGTGATGCTGAGCTCCACGGCGTCGGCTGCGGGCCCGGCGGCAAGGATGCCATGGCCGGCGAGAGCCGCGCGGAATTCGTGTTCCGCCGTGGCGGCGAGTTGCGCGCGCTCGGCGGCAGTGAGGGTGCCGAACTGCTGATCGGTCCCGCTGTAGATTCGCACCGGCAGAAGGTGCACGGCGCGATAGCGGGCGAGGGCGTCCGCCGTTTCATAGCTGTAAGGCGTGCGCCGGCCCGTCCCCGGCGTGCTGGCGGCCAGATAGGGCGCGGAGGCGAGATCCTGGTAGCGATTGGGCGCCGGCGAATTGGCGCAGCCAGCGAGCGCCATCGCCACGAGGCCAAAGGGGAGCGCGCGCAACGGCGCCGAGATCAGGACGCGGGAGGAAGGACCAGTCATGGAGCAGCCTGCCGGGATGCCGGGGAGGGTCGGCCCCAGGCCGCCACGAGGGCGGGGCCGGCGGTGCTTTTCACGACCTACCGTATCCCGGGAATGTCCGGGCGGTTTCAATTTGTAGCCCTGGGCCACGCATCGATATCGCAGGACTGCAACAAATTCCTACAAACCGGAGAAGCCGCTGCAAATCCACCGCCGCACGATGAGCCCACTCAATGCACGGAGCTCATCATGTCGGTCAGAACTCTCGCCGTGGCGCTCTTCGGCGCCACCATGGCAACCACAGCCCCCCTCGCTGCCTCCGCACAGGAGGCCACCCCGGTGCGCTATCTGGCACCGCCCGCCGTTGCCCAATCCGAAGGGTCCTATGTGGAGGAGTGCGCTCCGCCGCTGGCAATGCTCGCTGATCGCCTGGAAATGGCCCGCCAGAACTATACCGGCGCCCGGCTGCGGCTGGTGCTGGCAGCGGCCCTGTCTGTCCAGGAGACGGCCATCGGCATCACGGTCGAACAGCAGGAGGACTGGCGCAGATATACCAACGCGCTGCTGGCGCTGGTGCCGGAGCGTGAGCGGATGCTCGCCCTCCTCGGCGCTGCCGATGGCAAGGACGATCCCAAGGGACCCGAGGCGTTCGGCCGGGCTGAGGCGGTCGCCGATACGCTCATTGCCTACACCACCAAGGCGCAGGCTCTTAAGTCGGCGGTGGCGAACCTGCGCGGCAAGCTCTCGCCGCAGCAGCTGGAGGCAGCGCGTATTCCCCGGCTGCAGCCCGGCATCACGGGCGTGGAGCCGTTCTGAGCCTTGTTCTTTTGGCCGGCCATGCGCTGTGTCCGGCGCGTGAGCAGGTTTCATTTTTCATTCATCCGCCAGGAGACGATCGATGCGGACCATTCTTGTTCTCGCCTTTGCCCTGATAGGGGGCACGGCCCAGGCGCAGCAAATGTCGCGTCAGCAGATGATGCAGCTGAAGTCGGCCTGCGAGGGGGACGTGCGACGCTTGTGCAGCGGCATACAGCCCGGCGGTGGGCGCCTGCTCGGCTGTTTGCAGCAGAATGCGGCAAATCTGTCTCAGCCCTGCACCGAAGCGCTGATGGCCGCCAAGGCGGGCCGTCCGCAGCCCTGAGCGGCCCGGGCCGCGTTCACGGCTCGGGCCTGGATCATTTCATCGTTCGAAAGGCGATGAAATGATCCTTCGGCCGCCATCCCCTTGCATCAATGACAGTCCGATCATCGGCAGCACATTGCGTAACGCCTCTGCAATGGTCTGGCCGATCGGCAGGGATGCCCTTCGGCAGATCAGCACCGGCATGCGGGTGCGCGCGGCGAGACGCTCCAGTTCCTGGGGCCTGTAGGCGGGGCTGATCGGCACCGCGACGGCCCCGACCTTCTGGCAGGCGTGGTAGCCGATGGCGAGGTCCGGGCAACTGGGCAGGTAGAGGCCGACGGGCGGGCCCGGACCGGCGCCGAGGCTCGCGAGGAGACCGGCCAGCCGCGCGGCCCGTCGGTTGAAGCCGCCGTAGGTGATGATGTCGTTCTCGAAAAGGATGAACGGCTTGTCCGGAAACCACGCGGCGGTGGTTTCGAGCATCTGTCCGAGGGTCAGCAAGGCAGGGGTGTCCCTTTCGCGATCTTCTCGGGCCGGCTCAGGCCATGCCCATCTGGTCCGGCGCCGCGCGGCCGCGCCTCCGGGTCCGATGGTTGCGCGCCCGCCGGCAACCCGGCGGGGCGAGGCGGCTCACGCCGCCTGCCGGGGGAGCCAGGCGAGGATATGGGTGGCCACGCTCACGACGACGCCGTCCTGGTTGCGCGCCTCCACCTGCGCCATGGAGCGTCGCCGCTCAAGGTCGATGGCGACGATGCGGTAGTCGACGGTGATCGTGTCGCCGAAGAAGACCGGCGCGGTGAAGCGGATGCGGTCGTAGCCGTAGGACAGGGCGATCTCGTCGGACGTGTCACCGGTGCGCCGCGCCACGATGCCGGCCACGGTGGACATGAAGCCCACCATCAGCGCGCCGTGGGCCTGAAGCCGGCCGTACCGCGAGGCTTCCATGTAGGCCTTGTTGACATGATTGGGGGCGAAGTCGCCGGTGATGCCGGCGAACAGATAGACGTCCGTCTCCCCGACCGTCTTCGTGAACGTCGCGGTCTCGCCGACGCTGACGTGGAATGGCGTCATCTTTCCTCCCCTGTCGTCCCGCGAGGCGATGTGACCTGCGGGCGGAGCTGCTCTGTCCCCGTTCCGAAGCCTGCGGCCGTCTAAAAATATCAATAGATAGATATATTAAGTATCATGTGATTGATATGAAATCATCCCAGCGAAGACAGCGGAAACATGTTCCGCTCCCGGTGAGGACGTCCGCCCAGTCCAGGGGCGAGCGGGGCCTTCCCGAGACACACATCGTCGCCACCATCCCGGCCGCAATCCGGAGCACTGGCGCCAGGGCCTGCCCCGCAAGGCGAGGCCGGCCCTTTCTCAATCCGGATGGTGCAGCGGCAGGCCGAGCCGGGCGCGGCGCTTCAGCCACGGGCTCGGCCGGTAGCGCGGATCGCCGTAGAAATCGGACATGGCTTCGAGGATCCGCAGGATCCGCCCCGGCCCGATCTCGTCGCCCAGCCGCAGCGGGCCGCGCGGATATCCAAGGCCCAGCTCCACCGCCCGGTCGATGTCCTGCGGAACCGCGACGCGCTGCTGCGCCATGTCCGCCCCCACATTGACGATGGCGGCGTGGATCCGCTGCGCGATGAAGCCCGGGCTGTCATGGATGAGCGTGACCGCGGCACCGTCGGCAGCGAACAGCGCGTGCGCTGCTGCGCGAACCGCCGGATCGGTGGCGGGGCTTCCCATGAGCGTGCGCCGCCGGCCGAGCCCGGACGGATCGATGGCGACCACCTGGCGGGGATCGAGATTCTCCGCCAGCGCCGCCGTGCCGGCATCCTCGCCCCAGGGCGTGACGACGGCGAGCGCGGCCGCGGACGGCCGGGGCCCCTGCTCCAGCGTCGCGCCGGCGGCGGTGCCGATGGCCGCCACCGCCGCCTGGGCCTCTGCGTCCCGGCCGCTGACCCAGACCCTGAGCCCGTTCGGCCGGATGTCCGGCACCGGCGGCTCGGCCGGCTTTTGCGCCTTGCCGTCCGCATAGAGGTAGAAGCCCCGCCCGGTCTTGCGCCCGAGCAGGCCGCCGGCGCGGCGGGTCGCGGCCAGCACGGAGGGGCGATAGCGTGGCTCCTCGTAATACTGGTGGTAGATGGATTCCAGCACCGGCACGGACACGTCGAGGCCGGTCAGGTCGAGCAGCTCGAACGGGCCGAGGCGGAACCCGGCGGCCTCTGTCATCACAAGGTCCACGTCGGCGAAGCTCGCGATCCCCTCGGAGACGATGCGCAGCGCCTCGGTGAGATAGCCGCGCCCCGCATGGTTGACCACGAAGCCCGGCGTGTCGCTGGCCCGCACCGGGTGGTGGCCCATGCGGCGGGCGACCTGCGTGAGGCGGTCGAGCACCGGCGCGTCGGTGAGCACCCCGCCGATCACCTCCACCACCTTCATCAAGGGAACCGGATTGAAGAAGTGGAAGCCCGCCACCCGCCCCGGAAGGCGCGCGGCTGCGGCGAACCCGGTCACCGAAAGCGAAGAGGTGTTGGTGGCGATGATGCAGTCGTCCCGCACCGATTGCTCGAGCCCCGCCAGCACCTGTTGCTTGATGTCCATGCGCTCGGCCACCGCCTCGACCACCAGGTCGCAATGGGCGAAGGCGGCATAGCCGGCCTGCGGCCCGGCATCGGTGCCGTGGATGCGGGCGATGGCGGCCTCGGCCGCCTCGGCGCTGATCTGCCCTTTCTCCGCCTTCCGGCGGATCATGCCGGCGCAGGCCTGCTTCGCCACCTCGATCGTCTTCGGGTCGGCATCCGCGAGCCGCACCTGCATGCCGGCCTCGGCGGCGATCTGGGCGATGCCCCGCCCCATGATGCCGGCGCCGACGATGCCGAGGGTGGTGTCGCGGTGCAATTCGTTTCGAGCCATAGCGCCCTGCCATGCTTGACGGTGAAAGGTCCTGCCGCTGCCGTCCGGCAGTCCCCGAGCCATTTCCCGCGCGCTTCACGCGGAGAAAACACCGGTGGATTTACATCAATGTATTTATATACTGGAACACGCCGCCACGTCGCCTGAAAACGTGGCCGCGCGCCGCGCGACCCGGCGGAAGATGCGGATCTACGCCTGCGCCCCGACCGCCACGGTGTCCGTGCTTTCGGCGCCCGACCGACGCATCCAGCGGCCGGTGAAGGTGCCGGCGGCGACGACGGCCTCCGGATCGCCCGGCCGGGTGGTCAGCTCGATGCGGAAGATGCCGGTGAGCCCCTTACGGCTGACCTGCGTCGCCGAGGCAAGCACGGTGGACCCGCCCGGGGCGGGGCGGATGAAGGTCAGGTCCGAGCCCATGGTCAGGATCGTGCCGTCATAGAAGCCGGCCGCGCCGAAGGCCATGTCGGCAAGCGTCCACAGGGCCCCGCCATGGCAGCTGCCGTGGCCGTTCATCTGTCCGGGATCGACATCCATGGTCAGCAGCGCCCGACCCTTCTCGGCCTCGACGAGGCGGATGGGAAGGGTCGAAGAGAAGGCATTGACCTCGAACAGACGCTCGATCCGTTCCCTCAGGCTCCGCGCACCGGTATCGTGGTCGGCCATGGTGTTTCCCGTCATGCTCGCGAATTGCGTGGGCCGAGGTCGTTGCGCGCATCCCTGTCGCGCAGCTCGGCGCGGTGGAGCTGCCCCACCGGCGTCAGGACCCCGGCGAGGAGGATGTCGAGGCTGTCCACGATGTATTCCTCGAGCGTCAGCCGAGACTTGAAATACCAGCTCTTGAGCGCCCATCCATGGGCCACGAGCACGAGCTGGTAGGTCAGCACGTCCACGTTCAGCTTGCGGATGAGGCCGGCTTTCATGCAGGCGACAATGGCGTTGGCGATGATGTCGTTGGTTTCCGTCTCGCGCTGCTGGATCAGCTCCCGCCGGTCGGGGGACAGCGACTTGGTGGAGCGGTAGGCGAGAACGGTTGCTGCACGATGCCCGTCCACCACCCGGCAATAGGCCTCCACCGCCCGCATCAGGCGCTCCAGCGGATCGGTGAAATTCTCCATCGCCTTGGGAATCTCGCGCGCATAGGCCTCCACCACCTGCAGCAGGACGAGCAGCAGGACGTCCTCCTTCTCGCGCACGTAGAGGTAGACCAGCCCGGCGCTGACGCCGGCCTTCTTGGCGATGTCCTTGATCGTCGTCTTGTAGAACCCCTGCTCGGAGAAGAGCTGCGTCGCCGCGACGACGATCTGGTGGCGGCGCTTCTCGACGAGATCCGGATCCTCGACAATGGAGGTGACATCCGTCTTCATGGTTACGATCCGTCCCCTTCACGCGGGTCATGTCCGGTCCGGCGCGGGGGACCTGAATCGCCCTCCTTCGCAGGTGCCGCGGCATCGTAGCCCGAAAATGCCCCGGAGGCGTCGAACGGCCCGCCGAAGGCGGTATATCCACCGTCCACCGGCACGATCGCCCCGGTAACGTAAGAGGCCTCTTGCGAAGCGAGAAAGGCGACCACCCGGGCGATCTCCTCCGGCTGCCCCATGCGGCCGAGGGGCGTGCGCGCCGCGATCCGCCGCGCATCCAGCCGCCCGCTGGTGATCAGCCCTTCCACCAGCCGCGTGCGCACGTAGCCGGGGGCCACCGCATTCACCCGGATGCCGAACCGCGCCCATTCGCAGGCCAGAACCCGGGTCATCATGGAAATCCCGGCCTTGGCCACCGAATAGGCGGTGCGCACGGGAATGCCCAGCTCCCCCGCGATGGAGCCGAGATTGATGATGGCGCCACCCCCCTGCCTGGCCATGCCGGCGGCAACCGCTCGCGACATCAGGAAGGTGCCGTTCACGTGGATGGCGAGCGTTCGCTCGAACACGGCGAGGCTCTGGTCGAGGGTGGGCACGCCGCCGTCGCCGACGCCGGCATTGTTGACGAGGATGTCGATGCGTCCGAAGGCATCGCGCACCTCGCCGACCATGGCCTCCACATCGGCCTCGCTGGACACGTCCGCGCGCACCGACAGGTGGGCTTCGCCCAGCGTCTGCGCCGCCCGGGCGGCGGCCTCCAGGTCGAGGTCGTTGAGCGCAACGCGGGCGCCCCGCTCCGCCAGCACCCGCGCGATGGCAAGGCCGATGCCGTTGCCGGCACCGGTGACGAGCGCGACGCGGCCCGCGAGCGGAAGTGTGGTCATCGCTATGCGCCCCCTGCTCAGCGGAACCGGGAGAAATCGGGCTGGCGCTTCTCCAGGAAGGCGGTGCGCCCCTCGCTCGCCTCCTCGGAATTGACGAAGCTGGCAAGGCCGTCCGCGGCCATCTTCACCTGGCCGAAGATGTGGGCGCTGTCGGCGTTGAAGGCATGCTTGAGGAATTTCAGCGCGGTCGGGCTCAGGGCAACCGCCTGCTTCGCCAGCGCGCGCGCCTCCTCCATCAGCTTGTCGGCGGGCACCACCCGGTTCACCAGCCCCCATTCGAGGGCGGTCCTGGCGTCGTACTGCTGGCAGAAAAACCAGATCTCCCGCGCCCGCTTCTCGCCGACGGTGCGGGCAAGATAGGCCGAGCCCCAGCCCGCGTCGAACGAGCCGACGCGCGGTCCCGCCTGGCCGAACTTCGCGTGCTCGGCGGCGATGGTCACGTCGCAGAGCACGTGGATGACGTGGCCGCCGCCGATGGCATAGCCGTTCACGGCGCAGATCACCGGCTTGGGGATGTTGCGGATGACCATGTGCAGGTCGTCGATCTCCCACAGGCCGTTCTCCGATGCGCCGTAGGTGCCCTTCTCCTGCATCTCCTTCTGGTCGCCGCCGACGCAGAAGGCCTTGGTGCCGGCCGCGGTGAGGATCACCACCCCCGCCTCCTTGTCGGCCCAGGCGCGCTTGAAGGCGTGGATCAGCTCTTCGATGGTCCGCCCGCGGAAGCAGTTCAGGCGATCGGGCCGGTTGATGGTGATGGTGGCGATGCCTTCGCTCACTTCGTAGAGGACGTCGGTGTAGATCATCTCAGGTCTCCGGAAGGATAAGGACCGCCTCAAGCGAGGATCGTCCGGCAGGGGTCGAAGCCGCGCAGCAGCGCGAGGTCGTCGGGGGTGGGGGGAGCGAAGCGGACAAGGTCGGGCGCGCGGGCGATCTCGCGCCCGCAGCGCCGGGAGATTTCACTGAGCGTCGCCTGTTCCTCGCCGGGGGCGCAGGTCACGCCGGTGACGCGCAGGTCTCCCGTCTCGTCGCGCTCGAGCAATCCGAGATCGGTGGCCACCCCGGCATGGTGTCGGATCGGGCTGGTCACGAACGGCAGCTCCTCCACGAAGCGCCCCGCTTTCAGAGGCATGACCACGAGGCAGGCGCCGCCGCCGCTGGCGAGGTCGTTGGCGCCGCCCGATCCGACGATCAGGCGCCCGTCGGCCGAGCGGGAGGAATTGATGTTGCCCTGCCGGTCGATCTGCGCCGCGGCGAGCATGGCGAGGCAGCGCCTGGCGTTGGAGCCGGCGAGCACGCCGAGGGTCTGCGTGAAGCTTGAGTGGAACAGTGAGGATGCCGCGTTCGGGCGGTTGAAGAGGTAGGGATCGCCGGCGATGGGGCGAAACCCGATCATCCCGGTTTCCGCGATGAGGGAGACCGGAAGCTGGCGCGCGCGGCACCGCCGCTCCGCGCCCCACGCGGCAAGATGGGCAAGCCCGATACCGGCGAACAGCGTGTCCGCGGCGTTGGCGGCGACGCGCCCTTCCGCCACTGTCATGGCGAGCGCGGCGGCGCGCTCCTCGGGCGAGGCGGGCTCGTCCCAACCCTTCGGATCCGCGGCGATGGGAGAAACCGCCTCCGCCCTCAGGTCGTCGAGGCGCACGGCGCCGAGGCGGTCCAGATAGGCCGCATGGTCGGTGCCGAACACCCACTCCTCCACCCAGGCCCTGAGGGCCCCGGGATCGCGCACCAAAGCGCGCAGCATCTGCCGGAAGGCGTAGTCCTCCGCATAGGATTCGACCCCCTCGTCCTCGGACCAGAGGAACTGGCCCTGCGGATGGGCGCCGAACGGTGCGTGGACCACGTGGGCCACCAGGTGGCCCGGGATGCCGGTGCGCGGGCCGATGCCGCGCAGCGTCTCCGGCGACACCACGCGCTCCGCCGTCACCACCACCTGGCGCGCGGCGTAGACACCCCAGCTCTCCTCGGCATCGGGCGCGTGGAGGATGGTGTTGCCCAGGGTATCCGCCACCGGCGCATGCAGGAAGGTCACGTCCGGGCGCAACGGCGCGATGACGCTCGCCGGCGCGCCGGTGAAGGGGTCCGTGATGCGGGCACGCTGGCGCCCGTTCCAAAGGCCGGAGCCGAACAGGCTGTTGGTGGGCACGAACGGCCACCCCATTGCCCCGGCCATCAGGCGCAGCGTCATGGTGAGGTTGGTCCAGTCCGGGTCGTTGCCGGCGCAGGCATCGATCTCCGCCTGGAGCTGCCGCGACGGCGCGGGCGCCGGATAGGTTCCCCCGGCGAAAGCCGATTCCAGCCGCTCCACCGCGCCTGCCGCCACCAGGATCGAGGCATATTCCAGGAGGCCCGTGCCGGCGAGCGTCAGGCATCGGCGGTCGCGGAACTGCCGCGCCACCTCGAAGGCCGCGGCGTGGGAGCGGTTGTGGGTGAAGGCGAAGAGCAGGGTCGCGCCGGGAGTGACCGTGGCGCGCACTGCATCCCCGAGGGTGGCGACCTTGCTCGTGGTTTCCCGGCTCATGATGTCCCGTCGTTGGAAAGATCCGCGGAAACGGCGCTCTCGCGGGAGGCGCCGTGTGCCCCCTCAGCCCACCATGGTCAGGCCGCCGCTCACGCTCAGCACCTGGCCGGTGATGAAGCTGGAGCGGTCGGAGGCGAAATAGAGCACCGCGTCGGCGATCTCGGAGGGCTGGGCCACCCGCTTCATGGGAATGGCGTTGGTGAGCGCCTCGCGCATCTTGTCCGACTGGGAGGCGAACAGGGGCGTGTCGGTGGGGCCGGGGCAGATGCAGTTCACCCGGACCTGCTTGCGCACCACCTCGCGGGCGAGCGACTTGGTGAAGGCGATGATCCCGCCCTTGGCGCCGGCATAGACCGTCTCGCCATAGGAGCCGACCCGCCCGGCATCGCTCGCCACGTTGACGATGCGCCCGGAGCCGGAGGCGAACAACAGCGGCAGCAGCGCCCGCGTCACCTGCACCGGCCCCATGAAGTTGAGCGCGACGATCTTCTCCCAGTATTCGGGGGAGTTCTCCATGAACGGCTGGATGATGTCCCAGCCGGCGGCATTGACCAGCACGTCGAGCCGGCCGAACTCCGCCTCGATGCGGGCGGCGAGGGCCGCGGCGGAGGCCCGGTCGGTCACGTCGAGGGGCAGAAAGCGAACATCTCCGGTCGCCTGGACCGCTCCGGCCGCCGCCTCGCCCGCCGGCACGTTGACGTCGGTCAGCGCCACCCGTGCCCCGGCCTCGGCGAAGGCGCGCGCGCAGGCATGGCCGATGCCCGAGGCGGCGCCGGTGACGACAACGATCTTGTCCTTGAAATTCATCATGATCTCCATCGAATGAAACAGGCGGCGTCAGGACGCCTTGCGGGCGAAGAAGCGCTCGACCCGCTCGCGGGCCTCCCGGGTGGGCATGATCTGCGCCGGCTTTTCGATCTCACGGGCGAAACCGTCGGCCCGCGGATCGGACCAGGCGGCGATGCAGTCCTTGGAAGCGGCGAGGGCCTGGCGCGACAGGCCGGAAATCCGCCCCGCGATCTCCGCCACGCGCGCGTCGAGTTCCCCGGCCTCCGCCGTCCATTGGGTGATGCCGAGCCGCGCCGCCTCCGTGCCCTCCACCACCTCCCCGCCAAGGATCAGCCGCGAGGCGACGCCAGGCCCACACAGCCGGGTCAGGCGCTGGGTCCCCCCGCGCCGGGGATCATGCCGACCCGCGCCTCGGGCAGGCCGAGCTTTGCCCGCGTGGTGGCGATCCTGAGGTCGCAGGCCAGCGCCAGCTCAAGCCCGCCGCCCAAGGCCGGCCCGTCGATCACCGCGAGCGTGACGGCGGGCAGCGCCTCCAGACGGTTGAAGACGGCATGGAGCGTGCGCACATAGGCAACCATCCGCCCGGTCCCGTCGGCGCCGTCGAAGAAGCTGCGGATGAGGGCGAGATCGGCTCCGGCACAGAAGCATTTCTGGTTTGAGCGGATCACCACCAGCGTCGGCTGCATGGCCTCCACCGTGTCGAGGGCGGCCTCCAGGGCGTCCACGAAGGCGGGGTCGATGGCGTTGACCGGGGGACGGCTCAGGGTGAGGGTCGCGACCGCGCCCTCCCGCTCCGTGCGGATCATGGCTGGCTCCTGTCGGGGGTTTCGGCGAGCGCCTTGCGGATGAGGAACTTCTGGATCTTGCCGCTGGCGTTGGACGGCAGGCTGGGCCACACCTCCAGGCGTTCCGGCAGCTTGAAGCGCGCCACGCCCTTGGCGGCGAGGAAGTCGGTCAATTCGGGCAAAGTGAGGCTGCGGCCGGGATGGGGCACCACCACCGCGCATCCAATCTCGCCGAGGCGCTCGTGCGGCATTCCCACCACCACCACCTGGCGCACGGCGGGATGGGCGCACAGATAGTCCTCCACCTCTCGCACCGAGATGTTCTGTCCGCCGCGGACGATGATGTCCTTGATACGCCCGACCACGCGCAGCGATCCGTCGCTTTCGCGGCGCGCGAGGTCGCCCGAGTGGTACCAACCGTCGGGGTCGAGGTCGCGAGCGGTCAGTTCCGGCTCGCCGAGATAGCCGAGGAAGGTGTTCGGTCCGCGCGACCACTCCTCGCCCACCTCGCCGTCGGCAAGGTCCCGCCCGTCCGGCGAGACGATCCGGACCTCGATGTTGCCGACCGGCCGCCCGTCGGTGGTCCAGGCCTTGTCCGCCGGGTCCTGCGGATGCACCACCGTGTGGGGCGGGCTTTCGGTGGAGCCGTAGACCGACATGACACGCACGCCGGCTGCAACCGCCCGCTGCGCCGCCGGAACCGGCACGGGGGCGCCCCCGCACAGGAAGTAGCGCAGGTTCGGAAGGCTGCTCCCGGTCTTCTCCAGGGCGGCGACGATGTCGACGAGGAACGGTGTCGCGCCCATGGTCCAGGTGCAGCGGTGCTCGGCGAGCTGGCGCATCGCCGCGTGCCCCTCGAACACGTCGAGCAGCGACAGGGAGCCGCCCAGCATCAGCGTCATCACCACGCCGTGCATGAAGCCGGTGGTGTGGGAGATGGGCGAGGCCATGAAGGCGACGTCGCGGGCATCGAGCCGCAGCGCATCGGCCAGCGCCTGCTCGCCGAAGCGGATCGTGTTGTGGGTGTGGACCGCGCCTTTCGCCCGGGATTCCGTTCCGGACGTGAACAGCACCGCCACCGGGTCGTCGGCATCGAGGGCCGGTGGCGCCGCCAGCGGCGAGTGGGTCAGCGCCTCGGCCCGGGAGTGGCCGATGGTGGCCTCCCCCTCGCCCATCCGCACGATGGTGCGGCCGGCGAGCAGGGCCGGATCCACGGCGGCGAGCAGCGCGGTGAAATCGGTGCTGCGGAAGCGGCCAGGGACGAACAGGGCCCGGCTGTCACACTTGGCGAGCACGAAGGACAATTCCGCCCGTCCGTAGGTTACCGGGATCGGGTTGACCACTGCCCCGAGCCTCATGACGGCGACGAAGACCACCACCGTCTCGCACCAGTTGGGCAGGCAGACTGTGACCACGTCCCCCCGGCCGACGCCGCTGGCCGCGAGGAAGCCGGCGACGCGCTGCGAACGGGCATCGAGGTCGGCATAAGTGAGGCTGGTGCCCGATGCATCACGCACCGCCACCTTGTCCGGGGCCGCCCGCACGCTCGCGGCGATGAGGTCGGGCAGGGTGTCGTCCCGCCACTGTCCGCTCGCGCGGTAGGCGGCGGCGCGTTCGGGGTTGGGGAGGGGAAAGCCCATCACGCCGCCCCCGCCTTGGGCCGTCCGGCGAGGTGGGCCTGGATGGAGCCGAGAAACCCGCCGTCGACGACGATGTTCTGTCCGGTGATGTAGCGCGCCGCCGGCGAGATCAGGAACGCGACCACGCCGGCCAGGTCCGCGGCCGCGTCGCCGATCCGGCGCAGTGGCACCAGCGCCTCGCGCGCCGCCCGCCGGGATGGGTCGGCGTAGATGGCGGCGGTCATGTCGCTGAGGAACAGACCCGGCGACACTGCATTGGCGCGCGCGCCGCTGGCGGCCCATTCCTGGGCCAGGGTCTGCACCAGCATGAGCAGCGCCGCCTTGCTGGGGCTGTAGGCGCCGCCGCCGGGATAGGGCTGCACACCGGAGGTGGAGGCGACGGCGACGAATGCGCCGTCGGTCGCGGCCAGATGGGGATGGGCGGCGCGGGCCAGAAGCCACGCGCCGCGCACGTTCACGGCGAAGGTGCGATCCCAGGCCTCCTCGTCGATCTCGGCGAGGGAGCCCGCCAGCATGATGCCGGCATTGGAGACCACCGCGTCCAGGCCGCCGAACGCGGCGACGGTCTGTGAAACGAGGGCGGCGGGGACGGTGCTGTCGCCGAGGTCGCCGACCAGGGCTTCGGCATGCGCCCCCCGTGCCCGGCACGCTGTGACCGCCTCGTCGTGCTCGCGGGAGGCCTTTGTGGCGCACAAGCCGATGGCGACCCCCGGCCCCGCGAGACGTTCCGCCATGGCGCGGCCGATGCCGCGGCTCGCTCCGGTGAGGAGGATGCGCATGGAAGCCCCCTCGCTCACAGCTTGCAGGCCGGGCTGGGCGGCGGGGTCGCCGTGGCGGCGTCGAAGGTGAGGAGGGTCTTGATGGCGACCTTCCCGTCCGTCTCGGAGACACGGCCGATATAGTTGGGCAGCTCCATCTGGTGGTCGGCGGCGCGCATGGTCACGTCGCCGAACACGGTGGAGACGGTGAGGCCTTCGAGCGCCTTGGCGACCTCCAGCGGAGCGACGCTCTTCGCCTTGGTCACGGCGGAGAAGATGGCCTGCATGCCGGCATACGCCTCTCCCTCGTAGTCGGTGGGGTCGGTCTGGAACTTGGCGCGCCAGGCGGCGACGAAGTCCGCGTTCACCGGCGTCGGGATGTCTGGCGCGTAGCCGAGGTTGCCCCAGATGCCGATGGCGTCCTTGCCCACCGCCTTGATGGAGGAGGGGGTGACGAAGTTGTGGCCGAACATTACCACTTTGTCGGTGAGGCCGAACTGCTTGGCCTGCTTGGCGAAATTGATCGCGTCGGAGCCGGCGAGCGCGACCCACAGCCCCTGCGCCCCGCTGTCGCGCAGCTGGGTGATGTAGGGGGCGTAGTCGGTGGTGCCGAGCGGCGGGAAGAGTTCGAGCTTGACGGTGCGCCCGAGCCGCTCGGCGGTGGTCTTGAAGGCGGAGCCGGAGCCACGTCCCCACAGATAGTCGGCCGCGATGATGGCCCAGGTCTGCTCCTTCTGGTCCTTCAGCCAGGGAGCGACGATGGCGAAGTCCATGTCGTCGGAATGGTTGGCGCGGAACATGCGCCGGGAGCAGGAATCGCCGGTGATCTTTGGGCTCTTGTTCACCACCGAGACATAGATGGCATCCCAGCGGTTGAGCTGTGTGGACAGCGCCAGGCCGACGGCGGAGGAGATGGTGCCGATGAGGATCCGGTATCCCTCCAGGCTCAGCTTCTCGCCCGCCCTGCGGCCGGCATCGGGGTTGCCCTCGTCGTCGGCGACGCGCACCTCCACCTTGTGCCCGTCGACACCGCCGGCGGCGTTCGCCCGCTCCGCCGCGAACTCGATGGCCCGCACCACCTGGTCGCCCAGCACCGCGAGGGCGCCGGTGCGCGAGGTGGGCACGCCGATGCGCAGCGGATCAGGCGCGGCCTGTGCCGGCGCGGCCCCGGCCGCGAGGGCCAGCAAGATGGCCAACGACTTGGAAACTCCCTTCATGACGCTTCTCCCTTTTCATTTCCGGCTTCTTTGTTCTTCACTCTTTTTCTTCAGCGCATGATGCTGGCCTGAAGGGTCTTCTGATCTACGTCCTTCATCACCCCCGTGGCTGACACGGCCCCCTTCGAGATCACGTAGAACCGCTCCGACAGGTCACGAACGAGGCGCAGGTGCTGCTCGATCAGGAGGATGGCGACACCGGTGCCGGCGAGATCGCGCAGCACGCCAGCGAGCTCGTCGACGATGACGGGCGCCAGCCCCTCGCTCGGCTCGTCGAGGATGAGCAGGTCGGGATTGGCCATGAGCGCCCGGCCGACGGCGAGCATCTGCTGCTGGCCGCCGCTTAGCGCGGTGCCCGGCGTATGCCGGCGCTCCCGCAGCACCGGGAACAGGGCGTAGACGGCATCGAGATCCCAGCGCCCCGGCCGGCGCAGGGCGGCGCCGAGCTTCAGGTTCTCCTCGATGGAGAGGTTCGGCAGGATCTTGCGGCCCTGGGGCACGACGGCGATGCCATGCATCGCCGCCGTATGGCCCGCGACCCGGGGCAGCGCGGCGCCGCGCATCCGGATCGCGCCGCCGCGCATGGTGGCGAGCGCCAGAAGGGTATTGACGATGGTGGTCTTGCCCACCCCGTTGCGGCCGAGCACGGCGACGCGCTCGCCCTCATCCACCTTCAGGCTCACGCCGTGCAGGATGTGGGCGGCGCCGTAATAGGCGTTGACCGCATCGAACTCCAGCAGGGCCGTCATGCGGCGCTCCCGAAATAGGCGCCGATCACCGCGGGGTCGCTGCGCACCTCGTCCGGAGGCCCGGCAACCAGCCAGCGCCCGGATGCGAGCACGGTGAGGACGTGGCAGACGCGGAACACCACGTCCATATCATGTTCCACCAGCAGCACCGCCACCTTCCATCGCGCAGCCACCTCCTCGAGATGGGCGGCGAGCGTCTGCGACTCCGCCACCGACAGGCCGGCGGCGGGCTCGTCGAGGAGGAGCACCCGCGGGTTGCCCACCAGTGCCAGGGCGAGGTCCACCAGCCGCTGCTGCCCGTAGCTCACCTCCTCGGCGCGGGCGTCGAGCACGTCCGCGAGGCCGAGCATGTCGGTCAGCTCGCCCGTATGCCCGCCCCCGGCGCCGTGGGCGGCGATATCGAGCTGTTCGCGGATGGTCAGCGCGGGAAAGATGGAGGTGCGCTGGAACGAGCGCGACACGCCCATGCGGCGCCGCTCGCTGAGCGGCACGCGGGTGATGTCGCGGTCGTCGAGATAGACGTGGCCGGTGCCGGGCGTGCGGCCGGAGACCACGTCGATGAATGTGGATTTGCCAGCACCGTTCGGGCCGATGAGCCCGTGCACCCGGCCCACCTCCAGCGAGAGGCTGATGCCCTGGAGCGCGACGAGGCCGCCATACTGCTTGCCGATGTCGACGCAGCGGAACAGCGCGCTCATCGCCCCTTCCCCTTCGCGAACAGCGCCGGGACCCTCGCCAGGAGGAACTGCACCGCCCCCGAGATGCCGCTCGGCCAGGCGATGGTGACGAGGATCAGCGTGATGCCGAGCACCGCCAGCCAGTGGGTGGTGACGTCGGCGAGGCCGTCCTTGAGAAAGAAGAAGGCGAACGCCCCGGCGACGGGCCCCCACAGGGCGGAGGTCCCGCCGAGGATGGCCATGATCAGCGCCGAGCCGGAGAAGGTCCAGTGCAGGATCTCCGGCGAGACGAAGCCTTGATAGAGCGCGAACAGCACGCCGCCGAGCGCGGCGAGGCTGGCCGAGACGGCGAACACGCCGGCCTTGAGCACGCGGGTTCGATAGCCGAGGAAGCGCACCCGCTCCTCGTTCTCGCGGATGGCGACGGCGAGCCGGCCGAGTTGCGTGCGTTCCGCGATGTTCAGCGCGAAATAGACTAGCGTCAGCAGCGCGACGCCGACGACGAACATCCCGTAGGGGCTCTGCAGCACATCGGCATGGACGCCATAGAGCTGGCGGGGCATGTCGATGATCACCCCGTCGCCGCCGCCGGTCAGGGAGCGGAACTTGGTGGCCGCGACGAAGGCCGCCTGCCCCAGCGCCAGGGTCAGCATGCTGAAGGCGACGCCCTCCAGCCGGCTGATGACGAGGCCGATGAGGAAGAACACAAGGGTGACGAACATCACCACCAGTGGCAGCCCGATCTCCGGCGGCAGCGGCGCCGCTCCCGACAGGGCGTAGACGGTGCCGTAGGCCCCGAGCCCGAACGGCGCCGCGTGACCGAAGCTCACGAGCCCGGAGACGCGGATGAGCAGCCCGACGCCGAAGGCCAAGGCCGAGACGATGATCGCCTGCGCCAGCAGGCTGACGAGGATGCGCGAGCCGAAGCGCTCCACGCCGAACAGCAACGCCGCCAACGCGACGAGCACGATCAGCATCGAGAGGCGCTGGGACAGGCCGGCCACGGGCGGGCGGGCGGTCGAGATCATCGCCATGCTCAGGCCTTCTGTCCGGCGATGCCCTGGGGCCGGAAGATCAGCACCACGGACATCAGGAGGAAGGGCAGGAGCGAGGCCAGCTCGGGCGTATGAACGGTGCCGAACGCCTGCACCTGGCCGAGCAGCATGGCGCTAATGAAGGCGCCGGAGAAGCTGCCGAGTCCGCCGATCACCGACACCACGAAGGACAGGACCAGGACCTCGCTGCCCATGGCGGGATTGAGCGACAGGAACGGTGCCGCGAGGATGCCGGAAAGCCCGGCGAAGGCAGCGCCGAGGCCCACCACCATGGGGCCGATGAGGGCGGTACGCACCCCACACATGGCCGCCACCGATGGGTCTTGGCTCGCCGCGCGCACGAAAAGACCGCTGCGGGAATAGCGCAGCCATGCCGCCAGAGCCGCCGCCATGGCCGCGCTCGCCCCGACGATGAAGAGCCGGTAGACGGGGAACGGCGCGCCGCCGATCTCGACGACCCCGGACAGCAGCGCCGGCGGATCGATGGCGTAGTTCTGCGTGCCCCAGACCGAGCGCACCAGATCCTCGATTACGAGGAGGACGCCGAAGGTCGCGATCACCGTCACCAGCGGATGGCGGGTGCTCAATTGGCGGAACAGCACCACGTCGAGCAGCACGCCGATGGCGCCGAGCGCAAGGCCCGCGGCGACGACGCCGAGCGGGAAGCTGAAGCTGACGGCGACCGAATAGCCCGCATAGGCTCCGAGCATGTACAGGGCGCCGTGAGAGAAGTTCACCACCCGCCGCAGGCCGTAGATGAGCACGAGGCCGGAGGCGAGGACGAACAGCAGGCTGCCATAGACAAGGCCGTTGAGGGCGTTGATCAGCATCGCGCCCGCCCTCCTGTCGTGGGCTTCGTCCTGCTTCGTGCCGCGCCGCCGCTGGGGCAGGCGAACTCCTCTCGGATCATGGCGTTCTCCCGGCTGCTTATTATGGCTGAATAGTCATTCATTTTTGTCGCGCATGCATTCCGCGCAGTCAGAGGGTGCGGGCGACCAGCTCCCTCATGATCTCGTTGGACCCTCCATAGATCCGGTGCACGCGGGCATCGGCATAGGCGCGGGCGATGGGGTATTCCCACATGTAGCCGTAGCCGCCGTGCAGCTGCAGGCACTGGTCAAGCACCCGCCCCATGAGTTCCGTGCACCAGTATTTCGCCATCGCCGCCACAGTCCCGTCGAGGCGTTCCTCATTTACCTCTCTGAGGCAGCGATCCACGAACACCTGAGCGATCTCGATCTCCGTTTTCGCTTCGGCGAGACGGAAGCGGGTGTTCTGGAAGTCCGCGACGGGCGTGCCGAAGGCCTTGCGATTGCGCGTGTAGTCCCGCGTCCATTCCAGTGCCGCAGCCGAAGTGGCGACGGCGCCGATGGCGATCTGGAGCCGCTCCCACGCCAGTTCCCGGGACAGGAGGGGAAACCCCTTGCCCTCCTCGCCCAGGATGTTGGCGATCGGAACCCGCACATTGTCGAAGAAGAGCTCGCAGGTGTCCTGCGCCTTCATGCCGATCTTCTCGAAATTCTTGCCGCGCGACACGCCGGCCCGCTCGGCCTCCACCACGAGCAGGGTAAGGTCCTTCGATCCAGCGGCAGCTCCGGTCGTGGCAGTCCCGGCCCCTGCGTTCCCGGTCTTGGCGGCGACGAGCAGGAGATCAGCGCACTGGCCATTGGTGATGAAGGTTTTCTGGCCGTTCAGCACAAGATCGTCCCCGTCATGCACGGCGCAGGTGCGGATGGAGCGAAGATCGGAGCCGGCGCTCGGCTCGGTGAGGACGATGGCGCCGATCCGGTCGCCGCGCACCATGGCCGGCAGCCAGCGCGCCCTCTGCTCCGGCGTGCCGTAATTGAAGATATAGGGGGCGACGATGTCGGAATGGGTGGAGAAGCCCGGCCCCGACAGGCCCAGGCGCGCCTGCTCCTCGATCAGCACCGCTGAGGCGAGCCGGTCGGCGCCGGCGCCACCATATTCCTCCGGCAGGGCCACGCACAGGAGGCCTGCCTCCCCCGCCTTCTTCCAGATGGCGCGGGGAGCGACGCCGGCCTTTTCCCAGTCACGGTGATGAGGTGCCACTTCTCTTTCGAAGAACTTGCGAGCGGTCTCCCGCAGCATGTCGTGCTCAGGCGAAAACACCTCACGCGCCAGCATGGTCAAGGCAACCCTCCCATGGACCCCCCGCCGCGAGGGCAGGGGGTCTTTTTGATGGCTGAATATTCATTCATAATTTTGGGGTGTCAAGAGGGCCGATGCCCAAGCGCCTTTTTGGAATGGTGTTTTACGATGATCTCGCGGCCTTGCGGGCGGCGAAGAAGGCTTCGCGCAGGGTCCTGGCCTGGGGGCTCCCGCGGAGTTCGAGAAACGATGCCCGTTCCGCCGCCAACCCTGCATCGAAGCCATGCTCCATGCCGGTCTCGATCGCGTCGATGGCGTGCCTCCAGGCGATCTGCCCATCTTGCCGCCCAGCCTGCTCCGCCCGGACGGCGGCCAGGATCCTGCGGTCGGTATCCAGCCACGCCGCCGCGACCCGGTCCCGGGTGCGAACGACTGGCGCGACGCCATCAAGGCGCGCGCGGACATGGTCGATCGCCGCGGGAAGCAGATCGCCGCCCGCCTCCACCACCCGGTCGATGGCGCCCATGGCGGCGGCCGCGTCAGCCTCCACCGGGGCTCCGGTGAGGATGATCCGCAAGGCCGCCTCGACCCCGACGAGGCGTGGCAGGCGCTGGGTGCCGCCCGCGCCGGGAATGAGGCCGAGGCGGATTTCGGGAAGACCGAGCCGCGCCGTAGCGAGCGCGACGCGATGATGGGCCGCGAGCGCCACCTCGAACCCGCCACCCAGGGCGGAGCCGTGGATGGCGGCGACCACCGGCTTGCCGGCATTCTCGATGGCGTCGAGCACCTGCGAAAGCGCCGGATCGAGGGGCGGCTTGTCGAACTCCGATATATCTGCGCCGGCGATGAAAGTGCGTCCCGCGCAGATGAGAATGACGGCCTTGACTGCCGGATCCGCGGCCGCCGGCCCGATCGCTTCGAGCAGCCCGGCGCGCACCTGCTGCGACAGCGCATTGACCGGCGGGTTGTCCACCGTGACGATGGCGATCCCGTCCTCGAAGCGCGTCCCCACCGCTGCATCGCCCTCTGCCATCGACCTGCCCTCCGTCGAGGGGCGAATGCCCCCGCGATACGCCCGTGTCGAAGATTGCTCAGCGCCGCAGGAACGTGGCCACGTACCCTTCGGTTGCCGGAGCGCGTATCAGCGCGCCGATGCCCTCGATCTCCGCGCTCAGCCCCGCCGGAGCGATGGCGCTGGCAATGCCGATGCAGCGCTTGGCGGCACGCGCCGCATCCGGCGACAAGGCGGCGACGCGGGCGGCGATCTCCGAGGCCAGGTCGGCGAAGTCCACCGCATGGACCGTCCACTGCACCAGGCCGAGGCGCTCCGCCTCGCGCCCGTCGATCACCTCGCCGGTGAGGATCAGGCGCGACGCGACGCCCGCCCCACACAGCCCGGTCAGGCGCTGGGTGCCGCCGGCGCCCGGCAGCAGGCCCACCTTCGCCTCCGGCAGGCCGAGCTTGGCGTGATGGGCCGCGATCCGGAGGTCGCAGGCCAGCGCCAGTTCCAGGCCGCCCCCGAGGGCATGGCCCTCCAGCTCGGCGATGGTGATTGCCGGCAGCGCCGCCAGCCGGCCGTAGGCGCGATGGAACAGCTCCACCGTTTTGACCATGGCGGCGGCGCCGTCGGCGCTGCCGACCCGGCTCGCCACCAGATCGAGGTCCGCCCCGGCGCAGAACACCCGCTGGTCGCTGCGCACGCGCAGCAAGATCACCGCGGGGCTCGCCTCCACGCGCGCCAGCGCATCGAGGATAGCCTCGAGCATGGCGTCGTCGATGGCGTTCATCTGCGGGCGGCACAGGGTCAGGGTGGCGACGGTGCCGTCGATGGACAGGGCGACACGCTGAGGCCCGGCGTCCGGGGCGGGGTGATTCATATGGAGAAGACCTCGTTGGAGGGAATTGCTGCCGCGCCGGCGGTCGGGCCGGTCACCAGTCGGTCATCTCGATGCCGACCTTGCCGAACTGCGCCCCCTGCTCCAGGCGGTCGAGCGCGGCATGGGCCTGCCCGACGGGGAAGCGGCTGTCCATGATCGGGCGGAACAGGCCGCGCCCGCAGACGGCGAGCAGGCTGCTGAACTCCGCGAACGTGCCGTGGGTCGAGCCGAGAACCTGGAGCTGGCGGATGAACATGCGGCGCAGATCCGCCGACGGGCGATCCCCGGAGGTGGCGCCGCAGGTGACGATGCGCCCGCCGCGCACCAGGGACTTGAGCGCAAACGGCCACACCGCCTCGCCCACATTCTCGATGACCACGTCGACGCCCCGACCGTCGGTCAGCTCCATCACCCGGCCGGCGATGTCGACGCCGGTGCCGTCGATGGCGGCGTCCGCTCCCAGCGCAAGGGCACGATCGCGCTTGCGCGGATCGCGGGAGGTGACGATGGCGCGGGCGCCCGTCATCTTCACGAACCGCAGGGCGGAGAGGGAGACCGACCCGCCGATGCCGAAGATCAGCACACTCTCATGGGGCTGGACCCGCGCCTTGGTGAACACCATGCGCCATGCCGTCAGCGGCGCGGTGCCGAGGCAAGCCGCCTCGACCACGTCGAACCCCGCCGGCATGGGAAACACGTTCTGCACCGGCACCGACACGTAGTCGCAGAGCAGGCCGTCCCGATGCTCCCCCATCAGCTGCATGGACGTGCAGAGCACATGCTCGCCCCGCTGGCAGAATTCGCAGCGGCCACACCCCACGCCGGGATGGACGATCACCTTCTGGCCGAGCTTCAGCCGGGGCTCGGCCGCATCCAGATCGACGATCTCGCCGGCGCCGTCGAGGCCCATGATCAGCGGCAGCTTGTGGGTGATGCCGGCGCCGCTGTCGCGCATGTAGAGATCGACCCGGTTGAGGCCGGCGCCGAGGATGCGCACCATCGCCTCGCCCGGCCGGCGCTCCGGCATGGGCCGCTCGCCGATCTCCACCATGGCGTTGCCGCCGTGCCCCGTCAGGAAAACCGCGCGCATGGATGGCGTGGCAGATGTCATGGCATTGCTCCTCTCCAGGGCCCACTTGCTGCCGGTTTCCTCCGCCGGGTCCGCCCGCGGCGGCTCCCCCGGCCCTCGCTTCGCCGGTGCGGACGGGGCGTCAGCCCACCATGCTCAGGCCGCCGGACACCGACAGCACCTGGCCGGTGATGTAGCCCGCCGCGTCGGAGGCGAAGAAGGCGATGGCGCCGGGCAGGTCCTCGGGCTCGCCGATGCGGCCGAGCGGGATCGAGCGGCGGAAGGCCTCCGCCAGCTTGTCCGCATTGCCGGCGCCCTTCTTGTAGTCCTCGAACAAGGCGGTCTGGGTGGGGCCGGGGCAGACCACGTTGAAGGTGATGCCGTCGCGGGCATGCTCGCGGGCCAGCGTCTTGGAGAGCGCCACCAGGCCCGCTTTGCATGCGGCATAGACCGCCTCGCCGCTCGATCCCACGCGGGCGGCGTCGGAGGCGATGTTGACCACCCGGCCTGCCTTGCGCGCCACCATCAGCGGCAGCACGGCATGATGCATGTGCAGGGCGCCGACGAGGTTGATGGCGATCAGCCGCTCCCAGTCCTCGGGTGTCGTCTGGAGGAAGGGGCGAAACACGTCCCAGCCGGCATTGTTGACGAGGACGGCGATGGGGCCGAGCTCGGCTTCCGTGGCCGAGATGGCGTCGTCGACCGTGCGGCGATCGGTGATGTCGCAGGCATAAGCGCGGGCGGTGCCGCCGTCGGCGGTGATCTGCGCGACTGTCTTGGCGGCAGCGTCCAAGTCGCGGTCCAGCACTGCCACATGGCCGCCCTTGGCCGCGAAACGACGAGCCGTCGCCCCGCCGATGCCGCCGCCGCCACCGGTAATTACGATCACTCGCTTGTCGAAATCTTTCACGGCCCACGCTCGCTCAAAATGAAACGTGGGCATTATGCTGGGACAATTTAATATGTCAATTCATTGATATAAAATTGTGTTGCGTCGAGGATGGCCATCTCCTAACGGCGATACGCAGAGGGCTCCAATCATGTCTCGCCGCACATCGCCTCTTGAACCCGATCGCTTCGAGGTCGCCAACCGCCTGTTCTTCCGCCTGTATCAGAGCTCGAACCTGATGCACAAAAACGGCACCCGCTACATGGGCGACTTCGGCGCGACCACCCAGCAATGGGCCGTGCTCGGCGCGCTGACGCGGCCGCTGGTGCGGGAGAAGGGCATGAGCGTGAAGGATCTCATCGAGTTCCTCCTGCTCAGCCGCCAGAACCTGACGGCGGTGCTCGACCGGCTGGAGGCGCGCGGATGGGTGGAACGGGTCAAGGACCCGGAGGATGGGCGCAGCCGGCTGATCCAGCTCACCCCCGAAGGCAACCGCACCTGGGACGCCATGCAGACCTCCATCGCGGCCTTCTATGCCGCCGCGCTGGCGTCGTTCAGCGCGGCGGAGCAGCTTCAGCTCTACGTGTTGCTGGATCGGCTCAAGGACGGATTGAACGAGGTCTGACCCGCCTATGCTTCCTCCAGCAGCGAGGTTCCGGCGGCGAGGCGGTCGAGATGGTGGTCGAGGTCGCCGAACTCCTTGTCGATCATGACGAGGCGCTTGAACAGGTGGCCCACCTTGTACTCCATGGTCATGCCGATGCCGCCATGGAGCTGGATCGCCTGCTCGCCGATGAAACGGGCCGACCGGGCGATCTGAATCTTGGCCGCGGACATAGCAATGGCGCGGGTTTGCGGGTTTTTCTCGGCCACGGACATGACCGCGAACAGGGCCATGCTGCGGGCCTGCTCCAGAGCCACGAACATGTCCGCCGCCCGGTGCTGGAGCGCCTGGAAGGTGCCGATGGCGACGCCGAACTGCTGGCGCGTCTTCAGGTATTCCACTGTCATCGCAACGGCTTCGTCCATGGCCCCCACCGCCTCGGCGCAGATGGCGGCGATGGCTTCGTCCACCGCCCGCGCGATGACCGGCAGGGCGCCGGCGGGGTCGCCGACCACGTCGACATCGGCGACGAACACACTGTCAAGGCGGATGTCGGCGGCACGTCGCCCGTCCTGCGTCGCATAGGCCTTGATGGTGACGCCCGGCGCCGAACCGTTGACCAGGAACAGTCCGAGGCCCGTCGGATGGCGCGGCGGTCCCGACATGCGACCCGACACGATGAGCATGTCGGCGACATCGCCGCCGACGACCACCGACTTGCGGCCGCATAGAAGGTAGCCGCCCTCCACCCGCTCCGCCGAGGTCGCCACGTCGGACAGTTCCCACCGCGCCTGCGGCTCCCCATGGGCGAAGGCGAGGATGAGGCACCCATCGGCGACCTGCGGCACCAGCCGGGCGCGCAGGGCCGGGCTTCCCCCGTGGCGCAGCACCGCGGCGGCGAGCACGGCGGTGGACAGATAGGGCTCCACCACCAACGCCCGGCCGATCGCCTCCATGACGATCATGGTCTCCACCGGTCCGCCGCCGAAGCCGCCGTCCTCGGGCGCGAACGGCAGCCCGAGCAGCCCCAGCTCCGCCATCTGCATCCAGGCGGCGCGGCTCCAGCCGGCGGGGGAGGCGAGGATCCTCGCCCGCGCCTCGAAGTCGTAGGACTTGGCGAAGGTGCGCGCGACGCTGTCCTTGAGGAGCTGCTGTTCCTCGGAAAGATCGAAATTCATGTCCGAAAGCTCCCGCCGCTCACAGCCCGAGAATGGCCTTGGCGATAATGGTGCGCTGGATCTCGTTGGACCCGCCGTAGATGGAGAGCTTGCGCAGGTTGAAATAGGTCGAGGCGCCGCCCCGCGCGAAGTCGTAGCCGTCGGGACCCTCGTCCGCATGCCGCACCAGAGCGGCGGGGCCGATGAGGTCCATGAGCAGTTCGGTGGTCGCCTGCTGCAGCTCGGAGCCGCGGATCTTGAGGATGGACGAAGCCGGGTTGGGCTTGCCTTCCCCCTGTCGCTGCCCCTCCCCCCGCTCGGCGGCGATGACGCGCAGCTGGGTCATCTCCAGCGCCTTGATCTCCACTTCCAGCCCGGCGAGGCGGCGGCGGAAGGCGGGATCGGCGAGGCGCGGCGCGGCGCCGTTCAGGGAGGCCGAGGCCAGCTCGCGGATGCGCCGTGCCCGCGCCTTGGAAAGGCCGACGCGGGCCTGCCCGTTGCGCTCGTTGCCGAGCAGGAACTTGGCATAGTCCCAGCCTTTGTTCTCCGCGCCGACGAGGTTGTCCGCCGGCACCCGCACGTCGTCGAAGAACACCTCGTTGATCTCGAACCCGCCGTCGATGGTCTCGACCGGCCGCACCGTCACCCCCGGGCTCGCCATGTCCACCAGCAGGAAGGAGATGCCCTGCTGCTTCTTGGCGGTGGAATCGGTGCGGGCCAGGACGAAGATCCAGTTGGCGTGCTGGGCCAGCGTGGTCCAGGCCTTCTGGCCGTTGATGACGAAATGGTCGCCGTCGCGCACCGCGCGCGTCTTCAACGCCGCGAGGTCGGAGCCGGCGCCGGGCTCGGAGAAGCCCTGGCACCACCAGTCGTCGAGGCGCGCGATGCGCGGCAAAAAGCGCGCCTTCTGCGCCCGCGAGCCGAAGGTGTAGACCACCGGCCCCACCATGGAGGTGCCGAAGGAGAGGGTCTCGGGCGCGGGAAACTGCTGGATCTCGTCGCGGAAGATCATCTGCCGCACCGGGTCCCAGCCGGTGCCGCCCCATTCCACCGGCCAGTGCGGCACCGCCCAGCCCTGGGCGTGGAGGATGCGCGTCCAGTGCGCCAGCTCGTCCTTCGACAGGCGCCGGCCCTCGCTGAGCTTGCGGCGATAAACCTCCGGCAGGGCGGCGCGCAGGAAGCTGCGGACCTCCTGGCGGAAGGCGATCTCCTCAGGGGTGAAGCCGAGTTCCATGGCGCCCTCCTTGGTTGTTCTTCATGCGCCGGCGCCCCGGGGCGCACCTCAGTCCGCCTTCTTCACTACATGACGGCGGAAGTCGGGCTTGCGCTTCTCGCGGAAGGCGATGCCGCCCTCCTTGGATTCGTCGGTGTCGTAATAGAGGCTGAGCGCCGCCATCCCCATGGAGGAGATGCCGCGGATGTTCTCCGTGTCGGCGTTGAACGAGCGCTTGGCCAGCGCCAGGGCGGTGGGGCTGCGTTCCATCAGCTCGGCGCACCAGCGGTCCACCTCGGCGTCGAGCTCATCGTGCGGCACCACGGCGTTGACGAGACCCATGGCGAGGGCCTCCGCCGCCGTGTAGCGCTTGCACAGGTACCAGATCTCCCGCGCCTTCTTCTCACCGACGATGCGGGCGAGATAGGCGGTGCCGAAGCCCGGATCCACCGAGCCGACCTTGGGCCCCACCTGGCCGAGCTGGGCCTTGTCGGAAGCGATGGTGAGGTCGCAGATGGTGGCGAGCACGTTGCCGCCGCCGATGGCGAAGCCGTTGACGCGGGCGATCACCACCTTCGGCACGTCGCGGATCAGGCTCTGCAGCTCGTCGATGGGCAGGCCGATGGTGCCGCGCCCGTCATACTGGCCGTCATGGGCGCTCTGGTCGCCGCCGGTGCAGAATGCCTTGTCGCCGGCGCCGGTGAGCACGATCACGCCGATGGAGCGGTCCCATCCCGCCGTCTGGAAGGCGTGGATCAGCTCGTCCACGGTCTGGCCGCGGAAGGCGTTGTACTTGTCGGCGCGGTTGATGGTGATGCGGGCGACGCCTTCCGGGCGCACCTCGTAGAGGATGTCCTCGTAAGCGGTGGGTTCCTGGCCGGCCATCTGTCTCTCCTCTTGCGGGGGCGGCGGTCGCCGCGCATGTCGTCTCGGCGCGCGGGCGGGTCAGGCGCCGGTGGCGGCCTTGGCCATCTCGCGCAGGCGGAATTTCTGGATCTTGCCCGAGGGGGTCTGGGGCAGCGCCGCCACCACTTCGAGCCGCTCGGGGATGTACTGCACCGCCATCTTCTGCGCCTTCAGGTAGGCGACCATCTCCTCGAAGGTGATGCTCATTCCCGCCCGCGGCATGACGAAGGCGCAGGCCCGCTCGCCCAGGCGCGGGTCCGGGTAGCCGACCACGGCCACCGCGGCGATGGCCGGGTGCTTGAAGAGGATGTTCTCCACCTCCACCACCGGGATATTCTCGCCGCCGCGGATGATGATGTCCTTGGAGCGTCCGGCGATGCGGATGTAGCCGTCGGCGTCCATGCGGGCGATGTCGCCGGTGTCGAACCAGCCGTCCTGGTCCACCTGGGCGAGGCCCGGGCGCTTGAGATAGCCGACGAAGTTGGAGCAGCCGCGCACCTGCAGCATGCCCTCCTCGCCCGCCGGCACCACCTTGCCATGGAGGTCGACGACGCGCACGTCCATGCCCGGCAGTGGGCAGCCGTCGGTGGAGGTCACCTTGTCCTGCGGATCTTCCACCCGCGTGGTGGTGACCGCGCCATTCTCCGACATGCCCCAGGCGGAGATGATGGCCGCGCCCAGCGCCTCGCGGGCCTTGACCACCAGCGGGCGCGGGATGGGCGCCCCGGCCGAGACGAAGATGCGCAGGGTCGGGGTGGGCGTGCCGGTGCGCAGGCAATGGTCGGCGAGGTCGTTGAGGAAGGGGGTGGCGCCCATGGTGAAGGTGGCGCCTTCACGGGTGATCTGCTGCGCCATGGTCTCGGCCACGAAGATATCCTGCAGCACCGCGGTGGCGCCGAGCATGGCCGGCAGCACGAGACCGTACATGAAGCCCAGCTGGTGGGCCATGGGCGAGGGCATGTGGATCACGTCCGCCGGCCCCAGGTGCAGGCGCTCGGCGAACGGCACGAGGTTGGCGAGCATGGTGTTGGAGGTGTGGCTCACCCCCTTCGGCTCGCCGGTGGTGCCCGAGGTATAGAGCAGCTGGATCACCGCGTCGGGCGACAGGCGGCGCCCGCCCAGCACGGCCGCCTCGGCATCGGTGATGTCGGCGGCGATGAGGTTGGCGAAGTCCTCCTCGCCTTCCCCGTCCGCCACGAACACATGGGCGAGCCGCGGCAGGTCGGCGCGGATGCCGGCGGCGATGGCGCGGTGGTCCACGTTGCGGAAGCGCGCGGGGACGATGAGGATCTTCGATTCCGCCAGGCCGAGCATGAAGGTGAGCTCGCGCTCGCGGAAGATCACCATCAGCGGGTTGGAGACCGCCCCCACCTTCAGGCAGGCAAGGTGGAGGACGGGAAACTGCCACCAGTTCGGCAACTGGAAGGAGACCACGTCCCCGTCCCCCACGCCCCGGCGCAGGAAGCCGACCGCCACCTGGTCGGAGAGGCGATCGAGCTCGGCATAGGTGAAGCGGGCTTCCGCTCCGCTCTCGGCCCGGGTCGCCACCACCGCCGTCTTGTCCGGATGGGCCTCAACGTGGCGGCGGAAATGATCGAGCAGGGTCTCGTCGCGCCACAGCCCGGCGCGGGTCATGGCATCGCGGCGGGAGGCCGGCAGCAGGTCGTAGCTCATGGGGTCGTCTCCTCCGGAGGGGCTTTTCGCCTTCTGGTGGTCAGCGGGAGGCGGCTTTCAGTGCCTCTCGGGCGATGATCATCTTCATGATCTGCGCGGTGCCGTCGCCGATCTGCAGGCCGAGCACGTCGCGCAGGCGCTGCTCGAACGGCAGCTCGGTGGAATAGCCGGCATGGCCGTGCATCAGCAGGCAGGTGTGCACCACCTCGAAGGCGAGCTTGGGCGCCCACCACTTGCACATGGCCGCCTCCCTGGTGTGGGGCGCGCCGGCATCCTTGGCGGCGAGGGTCCGGTAGCAGAGGAGGCGCGCCGCCTCCACCATGGTCTCCGCCTCGGCGAGCGGGAAGGTGACGCCCTGGTTGTCCGCCAGCGGCTTGCCGAACGCCTTGCGCTCCTTCACGTAGGCCCAGGTCTCGGCCAGCGAGGCGCGGGCGACCGCCAGGCATTGCAGGCCGATGAGGGCGCGGGAGAAGTCGAAGCCCTGCATCACCTGAACGAAGCCCGAGCCCTCCGCCCCCAGCCGGTGGGACGCGGGCACCCGCACATGATCGAAGAAGATGGAGCCGCGGCCGATGGCGTGCTCGCCGAGATCGCTGAAGCGGGTGCGGCTGATGCCGGGGAGCGTCATGTCCACCAGGAAGGCGGAGACGCCGTGCGCCCGCTCGGCCGGCGTGCCGGTGCGGGCGAACACCACCGCGAGGTCCGCCTGGTCGGCCATGGAGATGGAGGTCTTCTCCCCGTCGAGAACGTAATGGTCGCCGTCCCGCGCCGCCTTGAGGGCCAGCGCCGCCGCATCCGAGCCGCCCTGGGGCTCGGTGAGGGCGAGGGCGATCAGGCATTCGCCGGCCACCACCTTGGGCAGGATCTCGGCGGCGATCTCCGGCGCCGCGTGACGGGCGACGATGGCGCCGCACAAGGACGACAGGAGCTGGATGTAGCCGACGTTGAAATCCCCCTCGCAGATGGCTTCCAGCACCACGCCGGAGGTGACGTGATCGGCGCCGAGGCCGCCATATTCGGTGGGGAATTCCACGCCGATGAGGCCGAGCGCGCCCATTTGCCGGCGCAGCTCCGGCGACACGGCGGCCTCTCCCTCGCGCACCTTGTAGCCGGGCGCGAGGACCTCGGCGGCGAAGCGCGCGGTGGTTTCGCGGAAGCTGGCCTGGTCGGCGCTGAGGCCGAAGGCGGACGCCGCGGCTGCGGTGTGATCGGGACCTGTCATGGTGCGCTCATTGCCTCGGACGTTTCCACCGCTGATGACGCCGCCCCGGCTCGTCCCCGGTGGGCGGACCCGGCGAACCGAGCCTGGCCCGTGCGGGTGGCCGTCTCAGTGTCGTTTCGTTCTTATATAAATATATTGCTGTAAGATGGCGGCACCATATTTGCCGCGGATTTTAATGTCAATGCATTGACATATTGATTTGTCTCGATGAAGGTGACGCTTCCCGCCGCGGGGACACGCCCGCGCCTCACCGCCGCCTCGCGATCCCTCCTGCCAGACGAGACACGCCGTGCCACAGGCCATGATCTATGACGGGTTGCGCAGCCCGTTCGGGCGCCATGCCGGCGCGCTCGCCCCGGTCCGCCCCGACGATCTCATGGCCGGGGTGATCGCCGGCCTTCTCGACCGGAACTCCTTCGCCGCCTCGCGGATCGAGGACGTGGTGATCGGCTGCACCAACCAGGCCGGCGAGGACGCCCGCAACGTCGCGCGCCACGCCGCGCTCCTGTCAGGCCTTCCCGAAGGCGCGGGTGGCGTGACCCTCAACCGCCTCTGCGGCTCCGGCCTCTCGGCGGTGGCGGATGCCGCCCGTGCCGTGCGATGCGGCGAAGGCGGGCTGTTCATCGCCGGCGGCGTCGAGACCATGAGCCGGGCGCCCTTTGTCACCGCGAAGGCGACCAGCGCCTACAGCCGCGAGGTCGCGGTGTTTGATTCCACCATCGGCGCGCGCTTTTCCAATCCCCGGATCGATGCCAGTTTCGGCACCGATTCCATGCCGCAGACCGCGGACAACATCGCCGCCGACCTCGGCATCGGCCGCGCCGAATCCGACCTCTTCGCCCTGCGCTCCCAGGAGAAATACGAAGAGGCCCGCGCGGCCGGCTTCTATGCGGAAGAGATCCAGCCGGTGGCCGTTCCCCAAGGCCGGGGCAAGCCGGCCCTGCCGGTGTCCACCGATGAGCATCCCCGGCCGCAGACCACCCTCGCGTCTCTGGAGAAACTGAAGCCGCTCTTCGCCGGCGGCGTCGTCACCGCCGGCAACGCCTCCGGCATAAACGATGGCGCGGCGGCGCTGCTGGTCGGATCGGCGGAGGTCGGGAAGCCGTTCGGCGTCGCGCCGCGCGGACGCATCCTCTCGACGGCCGTGGCCGGCGTCGCGCCGAGGGTGATGGGGCTCGGGCCGGTGCCCGCATCGGAAAAGGCGCTGGCCCGCGCCGGCCTCTCGCTGGCCCGCATGGACGTCATCGAGATCAACGAAGCCTTCGCGACCCAGGTGCTGGGATGTCTGCGCGGCCTCGGTCTGTCCGCCGACGATTCCCGCCTCAACCCGAACGGTGGCGCCATCGCCATCGGCCATCCCCTCGGGGCCTCCGGGGCTCGGCTCGTCTTGACCGCCCTGCGCCAATTGGAGAAGACCGGCGGGCGCTATGCGCTCGTCGCCATGTGCATCGGCGTCGGACAAGGTATCGCCATGGTCATGGAACGGGCCGATGCCTGAGCCGTTGGGCGATGTTCGGGAGCGCTGCTCTCAGCGGGCCGAGGTTCGAGCATGCCGGCCCATCGAAGTCGTGTCCTCCACCTCGCGGATGGGGGCGCTCGTGGCTTCGTTGTTCAGGGTGGCGAGGCGGATCAAGAGCTTCACGAACTGCTTGCGCTCGGTCGGAGTGAGGGGAGCGAGAAGGCGCTCCTGGACCCGCTCCACAGAGGCTTCCGCATTCTTCAGCAGCGCGGCCCCTTCACGGGAGAGGAAGAGAAGCTTTTGGCGCTTGTCCTCCGCGCTCGGCTTGCGCGTCACGAGGCCGCGGCTCTCCAGCCGCTCGATGACGTTGCCGATGGTGGAGCGGTCGAAGGCGATGAGCGAGGACAGGCGCGTCGCATCGACCCCGGGCCGCTCCTCGATGGCCACCATGGCCGCATATTGGACCGGCGTCAGATTGAACTCCGCGCATTCGTCGAGGAACAGCGCCCACGAGATCTGATGCGCCCTGCGGATGAGGTGGCCCGGCTTCGAATAAAGATCGCTCAGGGGCATCAAGAACAACTCCGGTTCGCGATTCGCGCGCGGTCGCCATGGGTGATTGACAGAATGCTGAACAATGGCAAGTCTGACGCAGCTTGGCGCCTAACGCAACGCAGCCGTCGCGGGATGCCGCGGCACACGCCGGGGGGCCTCTTCCGGCGCAGGTTTCCGGCGCCAGGCTTCCGGCGCGAAGCGAAAATTACAAACGACATGGGGAGACGGGCATGGGTCGCCTGGAGGGCAAGGTCGCGATCATCACCGGCGGCAGTCGGGGGCAGGGCGAGAGCGAGGCGCGGATGTTCGCTCGCGAGGGAGCGGCCGTCGCCATCTGCGACGTGCTGGACGCGCCCGGCGAGGCGGTCGCCCGGCAGATTTCGGATGATGGGCTCGAAGCCCGCTATTTCCATCTCGACGTGACCGATCCCGCCAACTGGGCGGACGTGGTCGCGGGCGTCATCGCCTGGAAGGGGCGCCTCACGACCCTCGTCAACAATGCCGGCATCCTCAACCGCACCGGCATCATGGAGACTTCGCTGGACGCCTGGAACCGCGTGCTCGCGGTCAACCTCACCGGCGCCATGCTGGGCATGCAGGCGGCAGCGCCGGCGATGCGCGACGCGGGCGGCGGCGCGGTGGTGAACATCGCCTCCGTCGCCGCCTATGTGGGCCACAACGATCCCGCCTACAGCGCCACCAAGGCGGGCCTCCTCGGCCTCACCCGCAGCGCCGCCATGGAATTCGTGGGCTGGGGCATCCGGGTAAATGCGGTGTGCCCGGGCATCATCGTGACCGGGCTGAATGCCGGCGGCGCGCATCTGGAGCCCTGGCGCAGGGCGACCCCCCTCGGCCGCTACGGCACCATCGAGGAGGCGGCCCGGGCGGTGCTGTTTCTCGCCTCCGACGAATCGAGCTTCATCACCGGCGAGGACCTCGCCGTCGACGGCGGATTCAAGGCCGGCGGAGCGGCACGACGCATCTCGCAGGAAGCGGGCATCAACCTGCCCGCATGAGCGCGTCCGCTCCGCAAACCCCTGCCGTCGCAAGGGGAGGGCAGGGGCGAGCGTCACCGGAGGCGAGCGGGCCCGGATCGGATCCGGGCCGCGAAAGGCGGCTTCGACCGAATTGACGCTTGAATTCAATGTGTATACTTATAATCAGTGTTCTGTCTAAATTCGGCTGGACGGACGGCATGGGAGAGAGGGGCGCGCGCGGCTGACGACCATCGTCCCCGGAGGCCCGCGCACCATCACTTCCCGCTGCCAGTCCGGCGCAGGCCGGAAAGCAAAAACGACGTCGCATCCAAGTCGACGCCCATTGACCCAACTTGAACGCCAAGCCGGCCCCTTCGGCGGCACGCCAGGAAGGCGGCACGCCAAGAGAGCGCCACGCCAAGAAGGATGAGCCCGGTCTGCCGCGCGCCCGCTGCGCCCGTGACGCTGCGGGCGTCCGGACCGGCGGGTTCCGCAAGCACATGGGTACAGGGAGTGACAATGACGCGCCCCACGAATGTCCACGTCCCCTATGAGGAAACCGACATCGTCGTCGTCGGTGGCGGCGGCTCCGGCCTCACCGCCGCGATCTTCGCCCGCAAGGCGGGAGCCCGGGTCATACTTCTGGAAAAGCACACGGAGCTGCGCGGCAGCACGGGCCTTTCCATCGGCTCCATCACCGCCACCGGCACCTGGCATCAGAAGCGCGCGGGCATCAAGGACAGCCCGCAGGCCCATTTCGAGGACATGGCGAAGTTCGCGGGAGATCTCGCGGCCAACGACAATGAAGAGCTGCGCCGCATCCTGGTGGAGAATGTCACCGAAAGCGTCGACTGGCTGATGAGTCTCGGCGTGACCTTCTACGGTCCCATGCCGGAGCCGCCGCATCGCGCGCCGCGCATGCACAACATCATCCCCAACTCGCGGGCCTACATCTATTTCGTGGCGCGGGAAGCCGGGCGCGTGGGCGTCGATGCGCGCGTCGACGCCGCCGTGCAGCGCCTCGTGGTGGAGGGCGGTCGCGTGGTCGGCGTGGTGGCGCGGATCGCGGGCCAGGAGCGGGAGATCCGCGCCCGCCGGGCCGTCATCCTCGCCACCGGCGACTATTCATCGAGCCCCGAATGGAAGGGGCGCTTCAACCCAGCCGTCGCCGACGTGGACGGCGTGAACACCACCAACATGGGCGACGGCCACCGCTTCGGAGAGGACCTGGGCGCGCAGGTGAAGTTCGGCGAGATCGTCTACGGCCCGAACCTGCGGTTCATGCCGCCGCCGAAGCCGAGCCTGCTGCTCAGCCTGCCGCCGCACCCGCTGCTGACCAACGCCATGCGCATCGCGCTGGAGCGCCTGCCGGCGGCGCTGCTGCGGCCCTTCATCCTGTCGTTCGTCACCACCTATCTCAGCCCGGAGCCGAGCCTGTTCCGCGAAGGCGCCATCCTGATCAACAAGAACGGTGAGCGCTTCGCCGACGAGCTCGACAAGCCGAACTACGCCTTTGGCAAGCAACCGGACAAGGTCGGCTACATCGTCTTCGACGAAGCGGTGGCGAAGAAATTCCGCAAGTGGCCGTATTTCATCTCCACGGCCCCGGGCGTCGCCTACGCCTATCTGCAGGATTACCGGCGCAACCGGCCGGACCTGTTCCACAAGGCATCGACCCTCGGTGGCCTCGCCGCCTCCATGGGGGTTGCGGCGGGGCGGCTCGAGGCCGAGATCGCGCGCTACAACGCCTCCGCCGCCGGCCGCCCGAAGCTCGCCAAGGGGCCGTATTACGCCCTCGGGCCGGTGAAGAGCTGGATCATCCTCACCGACGGCGGGCTCACGGTGAACCGCAATCACCAGGTCACCCGCGCCGACGGCGGCGCCATTCCCGGCCTCTATGCGGTGGGCTCCACCGGGCAGGGCGGGCTGCTGCTGGAGGGGCATGGGCATCACCTTGCGTGGGCCTTCACCTCGGGTCGCCTGGCGGGCCGCCATGCCGCCGGCGCCAACGCCTGAGCGCACCCGGAAAATGGTGCCGCGACGGGATGAAGGCATATTGACAGTATACGTCAATTACGTATTCTTACTAATTATCGAGACGGCGCCGCAATCACAAGAATCAGCGCCCGCGAGGCGTGAAGCGGGGAACGCGCGGAAATTCCATCGGCCGGGCTCCGCCCCGCCGCGGGAGGGGGCCATTCCAGCCGCCAGTTGTCCGCAGCGTCCCCCGGCACGAGTGTTGGACGGGAGGACCCCTTGGCATCGAGCGAATACAAAGTTCCCACCTATCCGATGGTCGGGTTTCTGGTGAAGCGAGGGCTCATCCTGGCGGGGGTATTCGGCGCGTTGCCGCTCATTGCCGCGCTTTATCTGGTTCTGGCCGGGTGGGGTCCGCTGGTCGTGGTCGCCGGGCTCCTCGCAAGCGTCGTCACGACCGGACTGCTCGTCAGCTATGTCGAGGTCCTGAGGATCATCGCCGATACTTTGATGCCGAAATAGTTTCGGTCGCCGGCCGGTGCCAAATAACCAAAAGAGAGCGGTCGCGCGAAGACCTGCCGCCGGGAGGACATAAGAAGATGAGCATTTCGCAAGATCTTGACGTGGTCGTGGTCGGCGCCGGGCTCGCTGGCCTGTGCGCCGCGGTCCGCGCCGCCGAAGGCGGGCTCCGCGTGCGGGTGATCGAGAAGAGCACCGGGGAGGCCTATCTGTGCAACAGTCGCTACACCGGCGGCCTGTTCCACATCGCCATGGATGACATGGCGGGCGATCCCGCCTGGGTCGCGGACAACATCCGGCGCGCCACGCATGGCGAGACCGACGAGGACCTCGCCACCACGCTCGCCGCCAACGCGCGGCGGACGCTGGCCTGGCTCAGGCAGCAGGGCATCCGCTTCATCAAGGCCGGGCCGGACGGCCTCAGGCAGAATTCCCTCGCCCCGCCCGGCGTGCGGCAGACCGGCCTGCACTGGCAGGGCCGCGCCGGCGACGTGATGCTGCGCACCCTCGCCGACGTGCTGCGCCGTCGCGGCGGCACGCTCAGCCGCGGGGTCGAGGCGCTGGAGCTCGTCATGGACGCCGGGCGCTGCGCCGGCATCAAGGTGCGTGAGAACGGCGCCGAGGGCGTGCTCCATACGCGTGCCGTGGTGCTGGCCGACGGTGGTTTCCAGGCCGACATGGAGCTCATGAGGCGCTTCGTCTCGCCCGCTCCCGAGCGCCTGCTCATGCGCAACGCGCGCACCGGCAGCGGCGCCGGCCTCAGGATGGCGGAGGCGGCGGGCGCGAGGCTCGTGGGCATGGAGAGTTTCTACGGCCACGTCCAGTATCGCGCGGCCATGGAGGATGAGCGCTTCTGGCCCTATCCGGTGCTGGATTCCCTCGCCACGGCGGGCATCGTGGTGGACGGCGCCGGCGCGCGCTTCTGTGACGAGGGGCTGGGCGGCGTCCACGTCACCAACGCCATCGCGCGCCTCGCCGATCCGCTCTCGGCGGTCATCGTCTTCGACGCGGCCATCTGGAACGGGCCGGGCACCGACTGGCTGCTGCCGGCCAATCCGTTCCTCCTCAGCGCCGGCGGGGCGCTCGTCTCGGCGCCGACGCCGGAAGGGTTGGCGGAAAAGCTCGCCATCCCCGCGGATGCACTGGCGCAAACGGTGGCGGCCCACAATGCGGCAGCCCAAAGCGGGGCGGAAGCGACGCCCGCGCGCACCACCACGAGCTACAGGGCCTGGCCCATACTGAAGGCGCCGTTCCACGCCATCCCGGTCTGCGCCGGGGTGACCTACACCATGGGCGGCATCGCCACCGACGCCCGGGCGCGGGTGCTGGGCACGCAGGGCGCGCCGATCCCCGGCCTGTTCGCCGCCGGAGCCACCACCGGCGGGCTCGAGGGTGGAAGCCGCTCCGGCTATTCGGGCGGCCTGTCCAAGTCCAGCGTCTTCGGCCTTATCGCCGGTGACACGCTTCTGGATCAGCTCGCCGCCAAGGCGGCCTGAGCCGCGCCCGCTCCCGGGGCGGCGCGCGCCGCCCCAATCCCTGGTGACAGCGTCGAGGACGATCCCGTGTCACATCCCAACTACGACCGCGAAGTCGATCTCCTCGTTGCCGGCGCCGGTGCCGGCGGCATGGCGGCGGCGCTCGTGGCGGCGCTCGAGGGGCTCGACGTCCTCCTGAGCGAGAAGTCCCAGCAGGTGGGCGGCACGGCCTCCACCTCCGCCGGCACGCTCTGGATTCCCGGCAACCACCAGAGCCGCGACGCCGGCTACGACGACAGCGCCGCCAAGGCCGACATTTACATGCGGGCGCTGGCGGGAAACGGAGGCGACGCGGCGCTGCGCGAGGCCTATCTTTCCACCGGCCCCGAGGCCATCGATTACCTGATGGCGCGCACGGATGTTCAGTTCATCCCTTGCGGCAAGCATCCGGACTACCAGTCCCAGATTCCCGGCGCGGCGGTGAGCGGGCGGGCCATCGTGCCGCGCATCTTCGACGGGCGGCTCCTCGGCAAGGATTTCGCCCGCGTGCGCCCGCCCATCCCCGAATTCATGGTGTTCGGTGGGATGATGGTGGGCAAGGACGACATTCCGCGGCTCCTCGGCCGCTTCAGGTCGCTTGCCAACTTCGCCTATTCCGCGCGTCTGCTCCTGCGCTACATGGCGGATCGCCTGCGGTTCTCCCGCGGCACCCGCGTCGTCATGGGCAATGCGCTGGTGGCGCGGCTCTATTTCAGCCTGCGCAAGGCGAATGTGCCGATCGCGTTCGGTACGTCGGTGAAGGAACTCATCCGCGGGCCGGACGGGGTCACCGGCGCCGTGCTGGAGGTGGAGGGCGGCCGCGCGATCGCGGTCCGGGCGCGCAAGGGGGTGGTGCTGGCCACCGGGGGCTACGCGCGCAACCCGGCCTTTCGTGCCGCCTTCATGCCGAAGCCCGTCCCCGAGCGTTCGCTCGCGGCGGCCGGCAACACGGGTGACGGCATCGTCCTCGGCCGGGACGCCGGGGCGCGGATCGCGCCCGGAGAGCACGGCACCGGGGCGTTCTGGACCCCGGTCTCCACCCTCCGCCGCAAGGATGGATCTCGGGGGCCGTTCCCGCATCTCTCCCTCGACCGGGCAAAGCCCGGCCTCATCGCCGTCAACAAGGCCGGCCGGCGGTTCGTGGATGAGGGAGCCTCCTACCATGATTTCGTGGAGGCCATGTTCGAGGAGAACAGGACGACGCCGAGTATTCCGGCCTACCTGATCTGCGAGGCGGATTTCGTCCGCAGGTACGGCCTCGGCGCCATCCATCCGGGCACCACGAACCTGAAGCCGTTCGCCGAGAGCGGCTACATCATCCTCGCGCCGACGCTGGAGGCGCTGGCGCGCCGGATCGGCGTCGATCCGGCGGCGCTCAGGGCCACCGTGGCGCGCCACAACGGCTTCGCTGCCACCGGCGTCGACCTCGACTTCGGCAAGGGCGCGCGGGAACTCTCGCGCTTCAACGGCGATCCCGCCCACACGCCTAATCCGTGCCTCGCGCCCATCGTGAAGGGGCCGTTCTGCGCGGTGGAGGTGTGGCCGGCGGAGATCGCCAGCAGCACCGGCCTGTCCACCGATGCCGACGCCCGCGTCCTCGGCGCGGACGGGCGACCCATTCCCGGGCTGTACGCCTGCGGCAACGACATGGCCTCCATCATGGCCGGCACCTATCCGGGACCTGGCACCACGCTCGGCCCCGCCATCGTCTTCGCCTATCGCGCCGCCATGCGCGCGGCGGGCAAGGCCATCTCGGCGCCCCGGCCGGGCGACGGGCACCAAGGGCTGGACGCGGCCCAACAGCCAGGAGGGAACGACCATGCGCTGCTTTGAACACGCCGGCGCCGACGCGCGCGGCGCGCGCCAACCGGGAGGCGCCACGTGCTGATCCAGATCCTGAACGGCCTCGTCTACGGCGGCCTGCTCTACATTCTTTCCGTGGGCCTCGTGCTCATCTTCGGGCTGCGGCGGGTGGTGAACTTCGCCCACGGCGCCCTGTTCATGGTGGGCGCGTATGTCGGCTACGCCGCCAACATGGTCTTCGGCTTCTGGGGGGCGGTGGCCTGCTCCATCCTGGTGCTCTCCGTGCTTGGCGTGGCGCTCGACCGGTTCGTGTTCCGGCCGCTCCAGAAAGAGGAGCCGATGGTCACGGTGCTCGTGACCTTCGGTCTCCTGCTGGTGCTGGAGGACGTCGTGCGCACCATCTGGGGCCGCGACCTTCTCAGCTTCCCGACGCCCGCGGCCTTCTCCGGCACGGTCGCGCTGGGCGACTCCAGCTTCCCGGTCTACCGCCTGCTCGTGGTGGCCGTGGCGGTGCTGGTGGCGGCGGGCCTCAGCCTCTGGCTGAAGACGAGCCGGGCCGGCCTCTACGTGCGCGCCTCCAGCGTCGATCCGCTGACCACCGGCATGCAGGGCGTGGACACCGAGCGCCTGAGCGCCCTGGTGGTGGCGATGGGCTCCGCGCTGGCGGGCCTGTCCGGCGTCATCGCCGCGCCGCTGCTCGCGCTCTCGCCCTCCATGGGCAGCTCCATCCTGATCGAGAGCTTCATCGTGGTGGTCACCGGCGGGCTCGGCTCCTTCACCGGCGCCTTCGTGGCGGCGCTGGTGATCGGGCAACTGCACAATCTCGGGGTGGTCTACGTGCCCCATATCGCGTCCATGATCCCGCTCATCCTCATGGTGGCGGTGCTGATCTGGCGCCCGAACGGCATCGTGAGGACCTGATCCATGAGCGAGACTTCCAACCTCTCCGCTGCCCTGGTCGAGGCCCCCGCGGCCCGGCGCGGCCTCGGCTTTCCGGTGACGCTGGCGTTCGTCGCCGCGGCAGGGGCGCTGGTGCCCGGCCACATCGGCTCGGCGCTGCTGCTCACCCTCCTCACCCAGGCCACCATCGGCGCGGTTCTCGCGACCTCGGTCGGCTTTCTCATCCGGCAGAACGGGCTGGTCAGCTTCGGCCACGCCGCCTTCTTCGGCGGAGCGGCCTACATCGTGGCGCTGGCTGCCCAGGGCGGCGGCGTATCGGCGGAGGTGGTGGTCATCGCCGCCGTGCTGGTGCCGGTGGTGGTGGCCTTCGCCATCGCCTTCGTGATGTTGCGCGTCTCCGGCGTCGCCTTCTCCATGCTCACGCTCGCGGTGGCCGAGGCCCTGCACGAACTGATGATGCGCTGGCGAGAGCTCGCCAATGGCGAGGACGGCCTGCCGGTGCGCCTGCCGTCCAGCCTGTTCGGCCTGCCGGTTTCCACATTTCAGCGGCCCGAGACCATGTTCGTGGTGTGCTGGATCGTCCTGATGGCGCTGATCGCGGGCCTGTGGCTGCTGTCGCGCAGCCATCTCGGCACGCTCACCCTCGCCATCCAGGACAATGAGGAGCGGGCCCGCTTCATCGGCTACGAGACGCTGGTCCCCCGCGCCATCGTGTTCGCCCTGTCGGCGGGCATCGCCGCCATGGGGGGCGTGCTGTTCGCCCTCTACAACGGCTTCGTCACCCCGGACGTGCTGCACTGGAGCCTCTCGGGCGAGGCGCTGGTGATGGCCATCATCGGCGGCGCGCGCACCCTGTGGGGGCCGGCGCTGGGGGCGGTGGTGTTCTTCTTCCTGCGCGATGCGGCAGGCAGCTACACCGAGCACTGGCAGGCGCTCATCGGCATCGTGCTCATCACCGTCACCGTCGCGTTGCCGACCGGCCTTTCCGGCGCCATCGGCCTTGTCGCGAACCGGGTCCGCGGAGGGCGTCATGGCTGAGACACTGAGCCTCGAGGCGCGCGGCCTCACCCGCAGGTATGGCGGCTTCACCGCGCTGCGCGACGTGTCGATCTCGCTGGCCAAGGGCGAGATCCGCGGCCTCATCGGCTCCAACGGCGCCGGCAAGTCCACCTGCATGGACGTGCTCTCGGGCCGCGGACGCGGCACCGGATCCTCGGGCACGGTGCTGCTGGAGGGCGCCGACATCGGCGCCTTGAGCGAGCGGGCGCGCCGGCATGCCGGGCTCTCCCGCTCGTTCCAGAAGACCAACATCTTCCCCGAGCTCACGGTGCGCCGGCAGGTCGAGCTCGCCGCCCGCAAGGCCGAGGTGGACAACACCGAGGACGTGCTGCGCGAATTGAACCTCCTGCCCCTCGCGGAGCGCCGCGCCGCGGACATCTCCTACGGCGACCAGCGGCGCGTGGACCTCGCCCTGTCGCTGGTGGGCCAGCCCAAGGTGCTGCTTCTCGACGAGCCGGCGGCGGGGCTGACCATGGGCGAATCCCTCGCCCTCGCCCACATGCTGCGCGACCTCGCCGAGCGCTGGGGCCTCACGGTTCTCATCGTGGAGCACGACATGGAGGTGATCTTCTCCATCTGCGCACGCGTCACTGTGCTCCATCTCGGCCAGATCCTGGCCGAGGGAACGCCCGACGAGGTGCGCGGCAACACGGACGTGGTGAAGGCCTATCTCGGGAGCGCCGCCGCATGACCCTGCTCGATCTTGAAAAGGTGGATGCCGGCTACGGCTCCGCACGGGTGCTGCACGATGTCTCGCTCCGCGTGACGGCGGGGGAGCGGGTGGCCATCCTCGGCCGCAACGGCGTCGGCAAGACCACGGTGGTGAACACGCTGATCGGCGTCGCCGCGCGCCGGGCGGGAAAGGTCGCCTTCAAGGGCCGGCCGGTGTCGGACATCCGCGCCTATTCGGCGGCGCGCGCGGGGCTCTCCATCGTGCCCCAGGGCCGGCGCATCGTGCCGACGCTCACCGTGCGCGAGAACCTCACCCTGGGCGCGGCGCCCGGCCGGCCCGGGCCGTGGAACCTGGAAGCGGTGTTCGGCATGTTCCCGATCCTTCGGGAGCGTGCGGAGACGCCCGGCACCGCCATGAGCGGCGGCCAGCAGCAGATGCTCGCCATCGGCCGCGGGCTGATGGCGAACCCCGACCTGCTGATCCTGGACGAGCCCAGCGAAGGTCTCGCCCCGGTGGTGGTGGACGAGTTGGGCGACACTCTCGCCAGGCTCGCGGACCGGGGCACGTCGATCCTGCTCATCGAGCAGAACCTCGGCCTCGTCCGGAAGGTGGCGGAGCGCTACTACGTGCTCTCGAAGGGCGCGGTGGTCGAGGACGGCCACCTGTCCGGCCTGTCCATGGAAACGCTGAAGAAACACGTCGCGGTCTGACTGCGCGGGAGCACCCGCATGGGTGCGGATAACAAGTTAAACCAAGCAAAACAGAACCGGGAGGAGAAGATGTTGGTCAACAGGCGTGTATTGCTGTCCGCGGCAGGCTTCGCCGCGCTCGCCCTCGGCGGGCCGGCGCTGGCGCAGCAGAAGGAGCCGCTGCTCATCGGCGTGCCCACCGCGCTCACCGGCCCCTACGGCGATCTCGGCGAGCAGGCGCGCCGCGCCGTGCTGCTCGCGGTGGACGAGGCCAACGCTGCGGGCGGCGTGGACGGCCGCAAAGTGGAGGTGCGCTTCCTCGACACCCAGGCCAAGGCCGAGGCCGCGCGCCAGCAGGCGGAGAAGCTGGTGCTCTCCGGCTACAAGATCCTCACCGGCGCCATCGCTTCCGGCGAGGCGCTCGCCATCGCGCCGCAGCTCGATCGCTGGGACGCCATGTATGTGGCGACCATCAACAAGGCCGACGAGATCACCGGAAAGTCTTGCAGCCGCCGGCTGTTCCGCGTGAACCACCCGGACTATTCGGATGCCGCCGTGGTGCGCCCGTGGCTGGCGACGCGCAAGGAAGGCAAGTGGGCCATCATGGCCTCCGACACCGCGTGGGGCCGCAACTCGGCGGCGAGCTTCACCAAGGCCGCCGAGTCAACGGGCAAGACGGTGGTGGCGGATGGCTTCGCCAGCCTCGGCACCAATGATTTCGCGCCGTATATCCAGAAGATCGCCGACTCGGGGGCGCAGGGCCTGTGGGTTGCGCTCGCGGGGCGCGACGCCATCAACTTCGCCACGCAGGCCAAGCAGTTCGGCCTGCTCGGCAAGGTCACCACCGCGGGGGTCAGCTTCGTCACCGACAACACCGCCAAGACGCTCGGCGACACCGCCAAGGGCATCCTCGGCGTGATCAACTACAGCTCCACTTTCGACTCGCCCGAGAACAAGGCGTTCGTGGCGCAGTGGGAGAAGAAGTATCCGGGCACAACGCCGTCGAACTTCGAGGGCGAGACCTATATCGGCATGCAGGTCATCTTCCAGGCGGTGAGGAAGGCGGGCAGCGTGAAGCCCGCCGACGTGAGCGCCGCCATGGAGGGCACCACCTTCAAGACCGTGTTCGGCGACGCGCTCATGCGCAAGGAGGACCACCAGCTCGTGGTGCCGAATTTCTTCGGCGACGTGGTGGAGGTGAACGGCCAGCCCAAGCCGGTGATCACCATGGTGGTCCCCGCCGCCGAGGCGATGCCGGCGGCCGACCCCGCCTGCAAGCTGTGATCCGCCGCCCGCCGGCGTCGACCCCGGGGCCGCCGCATCCGCGCGGCGGCCCGCTCTCACCAGGGAATTCGGGCTTGAACACCATCGATCTGAACGGGCGCACCGCCGTGGTGACGGGTGGCGCCGGCGGCATCGGCCGCGCCATCGCCGAGCGGCTCGCCGCCTCCGGCAGCCGCGTCGCCATCTGGGACCTCGCCGTGGAGGAGGGGGAGCGCGACGGCTTCCTCTTCCAGAAGGTGGACGTGATCGACGAGACGGCGGTTGCCGCCGCCGCCATCCGCGCCGACGACGTGCTCGGCGGCATCGACATCCTCGTCAACAATGCGGGCATCACCGGCCCCACCGAGCTGCTCGAACACTACGCCTACGCCGCCTGGCGGCGCACGGTGGAGGTCAATCTCCACAGTGTCTTCCTGTGCAGCCGCGCGGTCATCGCCGGCATGCGGGCACGCGCGTACGGACGCATCGTCAACATCGCCTCGGTGGCGGGGAAGGAGGCAAACCCCTCCATGTCCGCTTATTCGGCGGCCAAGGCCGGGGTCATCGGCCTCACCAAGGCGCTGGGGCGCGAGCTCGCCGAGACCGGGATCCTCGTCAACTGCGTCACCCCCGGCCTCATCGGAACCGAGCTCTTGAAGCAGATGTCGCCGGAAGCGGTGGCGGCCTCGCGAGCCAAGATCCCGGTCAACCGCGTGGGCGAGCCGAAGGAGGTGGCGGCCCTGGTGGCGTGGCTGTGCTCGGACGAGTGCAGCTTCTCCACCGGCGCCGCGTTCGACATCTCCGGCGGTCGCTCGTCCTACTGAGGCCGGGCGTGGCATGAAGCCGGCGCCGACCCGCGGCCTGGGCCGAGACCCTGCGGGTCGGCGCAACCCTTTGCTTTTCCTGACAGTAATCTTGCACCAATCCAGTCCGGAACCAGTCGCCGTCAATTGACACGTATACTGATAAACAGTATACGTTCTAACTAGCTGGAGCGAATGCCTCCGGTTCAACAGAAAAACGACGCGCGGCGCTCGCGCGCTTGGGCGGGGCGCCGCAGCGCCGGGCCCGGCGGAGCGTTCCGTACGCCGGCTTCCGCCTGCCGTGCCGCCGGCCCATCGGTGAAAAAGGGAGGATTGCCTGATGTCCATGATGACCCACGCGGACGTGGCCAACGCCATGCAGCCCGAGGACACGCCGGCCTTGAAGGCCCTCTACGAGGGCTTCGCGGCCGAGCATCTCATGCCACTGTGGACCCAGCTCGACGATCTCATGCCCGTCCACCCGGCGCCCAGGGCGGTGCCGCATGTGTGGAAGTGGCAGAAGCTGCTGCCGCTGGCGGAGGAATCCGGGCGTCTCGTGCCGGTGGGCCGGGGCGGGGAGCGCCGCGCGCTCGGCCTCGCCAATCCGGGGCTCGGCGGCCGGCCCTATGTGAGCCCGACCCTGTGGGCGGCCATCCAGTATCTCGGCCCGCGCGAGACCGCGCCGGAGCACCGCCATGCGCAGAACGCCTTCCGCTTCGTGATCGAGGGCGAGGGTGTGTGGACCGTGGTGGACGGCGACCCGGTGCGCATGAGCCGCGGCGACTTCCTCCTCACCCCCGGCTGGTGCTTCCACGGCCACCACAACGACACCGACCAGCCCATGGCCTGGATCGACGGCCTCGACATCCCCTTCAGCTACCAGAATGACGTGGGCTTCTTCGAGTTCGGCTCGGAGCGCGTCACCGACTACGCGACGCCGCGCTTCTCGCGGGGCGAGCGGCTGTGGGCGCATCCGGGCCTGCGTCCCCTCTCGGGGCTGAAGGAGACGGTGTCCTCGCCCATCGGCGCCTATCGCTGGGAGCACACCGACCGCGCCCTCGCCGAGCAGCTCCTGCTGGAGGAGGAAGGCCAGCCCGCCACCGTCGAGCAGGGCCACGCCGCCGTGCGCTACGTGAACCCGACCAATGGTGGCGACGTGCTGCCCACCATGCGCGCCGAGTTCCACCGCCTGCGCGCGGGCACGGTGACGCCGACCCGCCGCGAGGTGGGCTCCACCGTGTTCCAGGTGTTCGACGGCCGGGGCGGCGCCGTGATCGGCGGCCAGGAGCACGCCCTCGAGGTGGGCGACCTCTTCGTCGTTCCGTCCTGGGTGCCGTGGTCGCTGTGGGCCGAGGGCCAGTTCGACCTGTTCCGCTTCTCCGATGCGCCCATCATGGAGCGGCTCGCCTTCGCGCGCACCGCCGTCGAGCAGGTGGATCGGTGACGGGGACCACCGAACGCTGCGCGCGGGAGGCCCTGCGCGCGCGACAGGGCCCGGGGGCGCGCTACGACGCGCCTCTGGCCCCGGCGGGCGGACTCGCCCTCGCGCGTCGGGGCACGGCGTATTTCGCGCGGGTGCTCAACGGCATTCCGGACGAGGAGTTCGGCGCGCCGTCCCTGGTGCCGGGCTGGACGCGGGCCCGCGTCATCGCCCACGTGGGTTACAATGCGCGGGCGCTGGCGCGGGTCGTGGAAGGCGCGCGCACCGGGGTCGACCTGCCCATGTACGCCTCCGAGGCGGCGCGGGCAGAGGAGATCGAGACCGGCGCGAGCCTGCCGCCGCGGGCGCTGCGCAACCTCTTCCGCCACGCCGCGGTGCATCTCGACGTGGAGTGGCGCGACCTCGCCGATGCCGGCTGGAACGCTGTCGCCCGCGGCCGGAGCGGCGCGCCGCTCCCGGTCCGTGACACTCCCTGGCTGCGGGCGCGGGAAGTGTGGCTGCACGCCGTCGATCTCGATTGCGGCGGCTCCTGCGGCGATTTTCCGGCCGAGCTCACCGGCCGGCTGCTGCCGGCGCTCGCGCGCACGGCCGGGCTCGCCCTCGACCCGGCCCCGACGCCGCGGGCCGCGGCGCGGGTGACGGGCGCTGGCGCCGAGGTTTCCGGCCGGACCGCCGATCTCGTGCGCTGGCTCGCGGGACGCGGCGCGCGCCGCCTCGCCGGCGACCTGCCCGAGCTGCCCGGCCCGACGGACGAGGGCTAGGCCGGCGCCGCTGCCGAGATCGTTTCCGTCCGGTCCCGGGCCGGGCTTCGCACATCATTCAGGAGGAATGCCTTGACCGACCTTGCCACCCTCGAGCCGCCGACCTTCGTCTTTCCCCGGCCCGCGCTGCCGTCCGTCCCGGTGCGCGGCGAGCGGGCCGAGTATCCGGTGCGGCGCATCTTCTGTGTCGGGCGCAACTATGCGGACCACGCCAGGGAGATGGGCGTCGAGGTGGATCGCGAGGCCCCCTTCTACTTCACCAAGTCGCCGCTCACCCTGGTCCACACCGGCGCGCGCGTGCCCTATCCGCCGGGCACGCAGAACTATCACTACGAGATGGAGCTGGTGGTGGCCATCGGCGCCGAGGCCTACCAGGTGGCCGTGGCGGATGCGCCGAAGGTCGTCTTCGGCTACGCCGCGGGCCTCGACATGACCCGTCGCGACCTCCAGCTCGAAGCCCGTGGCAAGCAGCGGCCATGGGACTTCGGCAAGGATTTCGAGCAGTCCGCCGTCATCGCGCCCCTTACGCGGGCGGGGCGGTTCGCGCTCGCCGACCAGCCCATCCGCCTCACGGTGAACGGCGCGGTGAAGCAGGACGCGCATCTGTCCGACCTCATCTGGTCGGTGCCGGAGATCATCAGCCACCTCTCGCGCTACTACCACCTGGGGCCGGGCGACCTCATCTACACCGGAACCCCAGCCGGCGTCGGACCCGTGGTGGCGGGCGACGCGATCCTCGGCACCATCGAAGGCCTCGCCGCGGTGGAGCTGTCCGTGGGAGCGGCGGCATGACCTTCTACGGCTATTTCCGCAGCTCGGCGGCCTATCGCTGCCGCATCGCCTTCAACCTGAAGGGCCTCGCCCCGCCGCTCGCGTCCATCCATCTGCGGCGCGGCGAGCAGCGCGCGGAGGCGTTCCGGGCGGTGAATCCGCAGGCCCTGGTGCCGGCGCTGGTGGAGGACGGGACCATCCTCACCCAGTCCCTCGCCATCATCGAGTGGCTGGAGGAGACCCATCCGGAACCGCCGCTGCTGCCGAGGGACAGGGCGGCGCGGGCGCGGGCGCGGGCCTTCGCCCTCGCCATCTGCTGCGACATCCACCCGCTGCAGAATTTGCGGGTGCTGGACCATCTCAAGCGCGAGCTCGGCGCCGATCAGGCGGCACTCGATGCCTGGTGCCGGCGCTGGATCGGCGACGGCCTCGCCGCCTGCGAGGCGTTGCTGGCGCGCGAGCGCGAGGCGCCCTTCGCCTTTGGCGACGGACCGGGCATCGCCGAGATCTGCCTCATCCCGCAGATGTTCTCCGCCGACCGCTTCGGCGTGGACCTCTCCGGCATGCCGCGCCTCAGGCGGCTGCGCGCCGCCTGCGAGGCGCTGCCCGCCTTCGCCGACGCCCATCCCGCCCGCCAGCCCGACGCCGAGGCCGCCTGAGCGGGGGACGCCAGCGCCCACGCGCCGCCACTTCGGCGAGCTCCACACAATACCTGCCGAAAGGGAACGAAATGTCCGAGAAGCGCTCCATCCTCGTCGCCGGCGGCGGCATCGGCGGGCTCGCCGCCGCCCTTGGCCTCGCCAAGCACGGGTTCCGCGTCACCGTCCTCGAACGGGCGCCGGTGCTCGGCGAGATCGGCGCCGGCATCCAGCTCGGGCCGAACGCCTTCCACTGCTTCGACTGGCTGGGCGTGGGCGACGAGGCGCGCGCCATGGCGGTCTATATCGACAGCCTGCGGCTCATGGATGCCATCAGCGGCGAGGAGCTGACCCGCATCCCCCTCGACGATGCGTTCCGCGCCCGCTTCCGCAACCCCTACGGCGTCATCCATCGCGGCGACCTGCACGGGGTGCTCCTCGGCGCCGCCCGCGCCAATCCGCTGGTGGACCTGCGCACCAGCGCCGAGGTGGTGGACTACGAGCAGGACGGGACCGCCGTCACCGCCACCCTCGCCAGCGGCGAGACGGTGCGTGGCGCGGCCCTCATCGGGGCCGACGGCCTGTGGTCCAACGTGCGCAAGAAGGTGGTGGGCGACGGCAAGCCACGGGTGTCGGGCCACACCACCTACCGCTCCGTCATTCCCACCGAGCACATGCCGGAGGACCTGCGCTGGAACGCGGCGACCCTTTGGGCGGGCCCCAAATGCCACATCGTCCATTACCCGCTGTCGGGCTGGAAGGTGTTCAACCTCGTGGTCACCTACCACAACGACGCCCCCGAGCCGGTGGCAGGCCAGCCGGTGACGGCCGAGGAGGTGCGTCGCGGCTTCGAGCACGTGAACGAGCGCGCCAGGCGCATCATCGATCATGGCCGCGACTGGAAGCTGTGGGTGTTGTGCGACCGCGAGCCGGTGGAGAACTGGCAGGACGGCCGCGTCGTTCTGCTCGGCGATGCGGCCCATCCCATGCTGCAGTATTTTGCCCAGGGCGCCTGCATGGCCATGGAGGACGCGGTGTGCCTCGCCAACGAGTGCGCCGCCACCGGCGACATGGAGGCCGCCTTCCGCGTCTACCAGAACCAGCGGCGGCTGCGCACCGCCCGGGTGCAACTCCAGTCGCGCTGGATCGGCGAGCACATCTACCACCCGGCGGGGGGGCACGCGGACCTGCGCAACGCCATCATCCGCTCCAAGAGCCCGGAGGACTGGTATCGCACCGTGGACTGGCTCTACGGGGGCTCGGGCATCGCCGGCTCCTTTGGTCCGGAAGCGCCGCCGCCGCGGACCGCCGAGCAGCTGAATGCCAAGCCACTGGCGGCTGCGGAAGCCTGAGCGGCGGTTGACCGCGTGGTGGTCGCCCTCGCGCCGGGCCATGGTGCACAAGGCAGCCGGCGCGATGACGCCGAAGGCCTGCAGCCTCGGCTCGGCCGAGGCGACTTTCGGCAGACAGGGCTGCGTCTGCTCCGCCGAGGCGTGTCGCAGCACCGTGCCCATCACCTGCCTCTGCGCATGGCAGGCGGCGCCGTTGCGTGGCCGCCTCAGGATTGCCGGGGAGCCGAGGCGACCGCGCGCCAGGTTTGGAAGGTCTCGTCGTCGACGCCGTCGAGCACGACGCGCAGGGCCCGGGTGAAGGGCAGGGGGCCGGAGGCCTCCCCGATGGTGAGGGCCAGGTCGATGTCCTTGCGCAGGATCGCCTGCAGTGAGTCGAAGTCGGCGCGCGTGGCGGTCCAGGTGCCATAGGCCTCCGGCGCGTCCTTTGCCTGCGACGTGAAAAAATTGCGCCCGGTGCCGGCTTCGAACACGGGGATGGCGTCGGGAAGGCGGATGCCGTTGGCGCCGGCGATGCGGTAGGCCTCCGCCGCCACCATGAGCGTGGTGATGCCGACGAGGTTGTTGACGATCTTGGTGGCCTGCCCGGCGCCGAGAGGACCGCAGTGGAAGATCGCGCTGCCCATGGCTGCCATCAGCGGCCGCAGCGCCGCGCAATCCTCCTCGCGCCCGCCCATGATGATGGCGAGGGAGCCGTCGCGCGCCTTCACCGCGCCGCCGCTGACGGGGGCATCGACCACGGGCACACCGGTGGGCTCCAGCTCCTGCGCCAGCGCGCGCATGGTCTCCGGCGCGAGCGTGCCCATGACGACCAGCATCGGCGTGCGGCCGTCGAGCCCCTCGCGCAGCCCGCCTTCGCCGAGGACCACCGCGCGGGCCTGCTCGGGTGTTGCCACCAGCACGATGACGGCATCGCAGCCGGCGCAGTCCGCGGCGCGGGTGACGCAGCGCACACCCAGCGCGGCAAACGGGGCACGGGCGGCCTCGCTGCGGTCGCAGACGGTGAGGTCGAAGCCGGCTTTGCGGATGTTCATGGCCATCGGCGCGCCCATGGCGCCGACACCGATGACGGCGACGGATCGGATCATTGCTCTTTGCCTCAGGAAATGGTCACGCCGCTGTCCACGGACAGGACCTGACCGGTGACCACGCGGGATTCGTCGCTGCCGAGATAGACGGCCATCTCGGCGATGTCGTTGGGCCGGCACGGACCGAGCAGGTGCTGGCCGGCGAGCCGCCGCAATTCCTCGCGCCCGGCCATCAGCTCCTCCACGCGGGGCGTCAGCACGAGGCCGGGGGCGATGGCGTTCACACGGATCTTGTCGGGGGCATACTCGACGGCCATGGAGCGCGTCATCGCCGCAACCCCGCCCTTCGCCGCGGTGTAGCAGTCGCGTTCCGGCAGGGCCATCAGCGCCACCATGGAAGACAGGTTGATCACAGAGCCGCCGCCGGCCCGCACCATCTCGGGAATGGCGTGCTTGCAGCACAGGAAGGTGCCGTAGAGGTCGAGGCGGATGACGCGCCAGAACTCCTCGTCGGGCGCCTGCGTCACCCGCGCGTCCGCCGCGCTCGATCCGCCGGCGATGTTGCACAGGATGTCGATCCGGCCGAACTGCGCCACGGTGCGCGCGATGGCGACCTTCACCGCATCCGGGTCGGTGATGTCGCAGGCAAGGGCGAGACCGCGCTCGCCGGCCGCCGCGTCCCTGATGGCATCGCCCACGGCCTCGGCGCCGATGTCGACCGCCGCGATGCGCGCCCCTTCCGCGATGTAGCGGGCGCAGGTCTGCCGGCCGATGCCGCCGGCGGCGCCGGTGAGGAACGCGACCTTGCCATCAAGCCTTGCCATCACGTCCTCCCGTCAGAGTGTCCAGCCGGCGCGCTCGCCATCAAGGATGGCGATGTCCACCTGCCGGGGCGCCAACGCATCGCCCACCACGTGGATCTCGATGCCGCTGCCGGCGAACGCGCGCGCCAGCGCATCGTTCGCGGTGTTGCCCATCGCCAGGATCACCGGGCCGTCATGGCTGATCCGGTGCCGGGCTCCGCCATATCTCGCCTCGCAGACGAGGCCGCCCGGCTCGATCGCGGTGACGAAGGTCGCCGGGACAACGCCGACGCCCAACGCCGCGAGGCGCCGGTACAGCGCCGGCGCATGATGGACCGGCAGGTCGGCGCCGGCATGCATGTGCGGGGTGACGATCGTGACAGCATGCCCGCGCTCCGCGAGCCTTTCCGCCGCGGCCGTGCCGGCGAGGTGCGGATCGTCCTCGATCACGATCACTGGTCCCGCGAAACGCGCGGGCGACAGGAACGCATCCCACGCCGTCCACACATGGGGCAGATCCGCGCCGTCGATGCCGGCCGCGCCGGGCCTGAGCGAGGTGTAGCCGTCCCGCCGCGGCGTGGAGCCGGTGGCGAGGACGATCGCCTCGAATCCCGAGTCGTCGAGGCGTGCGCGATCGGCCTTGGTGGAAAGGCGGATGTCGATGTCCAGCCGCTCCACCATCTCGATCTGCCAGCGGTGGATCTCGGCAAATCCCCGGCGCGAGCCGACCGCGCTCGTCATCAGGTTCTGGCCACCGAGCCGGTCGCTGCCCTCGAAGAGCGTGACCCGATGCCCGCGCTCGGCGGCGACGCGTGCCGCAGCGAGGCCGGCCGGGCCGCCCCCCACCACCGCCACCCGCTTCGCCCGCCCGGCGGGGCGCATGCGGCCGAGGCCGAGCTGGGCCTCGCGCCCGACGGCGGGATTGTGGATGCAGCCGACGCCGCGCCCCCGATCGAGCCCCACGATGCAGGACTGGTTCGAATAGGTGCAGACGCGGATGGCCGCGCGGTCCCCGCGCGCCGCCTTGAGCGGCAGCTCGGGGTCGGAAATCAGCGCCCGCGCCATGCCGATGAAGTCCGCCTGCCCGGCGGCGAGCACCGCCTCCGCCTCCTCCGGCGTGGCGATGCGGGAGCTGACACAGACCGGAAGGCCGCAGACCGCCTCCCGGATCGCGCCGGCCTCGGGGGCGAATTGCGCCCCTGGCGCGGTGATGTCGGCAATCCAGGCCGGATAATGCAGCGAGGTGAGACCGCTGACATTGAGATAGCTGATGCCTTCCGCCTTCAGCCGTGTCGCGATCTCCACCGCATCGACGAGTGCGAGCCCGCCCGGTACGTCGTCCCGGCCGTTAATCCGTGCGCCGACGAGGAAATCCGGGCCCGCCGCGGCACGGACTGCGCGCAGGGAGTCCAGCAGGAAGCGCATGCGATTTTCGAGCGAGCCGCCGTAGCGGTCCGTCCGCCTGTTGGTCGCGGGCGAGAGGAATTCGTGCAGCAGATAGCCCTGCGCCGCGAACAGCTCGACCCCGTCGGCGCCGGCCTCCTTCAGGTTCAGCGCCGCCTCGACCATGGTGGCGATGTATTCGGCGATGTCGTCCTCGGTCATCTCCCTCGGGATCTCCGCCGTGCGCGGGCAGGCCAGAGGGGAAGGGGAGACGAGCGGGAGCCCGTACGGGATCGTGCCGGGGGAACGCAGCTGGCGGCCGCTGATGTTGAGCTGGGAGACGAAAGAGGCCCCTTCCGCCTTGATCGCCTCAATCATGCGCCGGTAGTGCGGGAGGAGGCTGCGATCATTGGCGAGGTCAAGCCCGCCGAGCGGCGAGGTCTCCAGCGCGCCGCCCCAGGAGGCGAGGCGGCGCCAGGAGGCCGGCATCAGGAAGTTGGACATCACGATGAGGCCCGCCCCACCCTTTGCCCGCTCCAGGTGATAGGCGATCGTTCGCTCGATGGCAGAGCCGTAGCCGGCGCCGAACATCACCGCGTGCGGCATCATCGCGATGCGGTTGCGCAGCGTGACGTGGCCCAGCGGGAACGGGCTCAGAAGCCTGTCGTAGGCGGCGGGCGCCATCTCAGAACGGCGCCTTGCGCGGGAAGGCAGGCGGGCGCCGTTCGCGGAAGGAGGCGAGCCCCTCCTGCGGGTCGGGACCCGAGAAGCCGAGCATTTCCAGCGCCAGCGAGGCATCGAAGGTCGGGCCCATCATCCTGAGCCAGTTGTTGAGCGTATATTTCGTCCACTGGATCGCCGCCGGCGCTCCATCCGCGAGGCGGGTGGCGACGTCGAGGGCCTTGTCCTGCAGCTCGCTTTCGTCGACGGCCAGCGCCACCAGGCCGAGCTGCTCGGCCATCTCGCCGGTGACCGGCTCGTTGAGCAGCAGGTGGTACTTCGCCTTCGCCATGCCGCAGAGCAGGGGCCAGATGATCGCAGCATGATCGCCCGCGGCGACGCCAAGGCGCACGTGGCCGTCCACGAGCTTGGCGGTCTTCGCGACGATGGGGATGTCGCACACCAGCGCCGCGGCAAGGCCGGCGCCGACGGCGGCGCCCTGCACCGCCGAGACGATGGGCTTCGAGCAGTTGATGATGTTGAAGATGAGGTCGCGCGCCTCGCGCCACATGTTGGCGCGCTCATCGAAGCTGCGTGTGAGGTTGTCGACCATCTCGAACGAGCCGCCCGCAGAAAAGGTCTTGCCGCTGGCGCACAGCAACACGGCGAGGGTCTCCCGGTCGCGGTCCACCACACGCCAGATCTCGGCGAGTTCCCGATGGGCGTCCGCCCCAGAGCGTTGAGGCTTTCCGGCTGGTTGAGCGTCAGGCGCAGCACGCCGGGCGCTGGCCGGTCGGTGAGGATGGAAGGAAAGGCGGAATAGGCTTCGAGGGTCATGGTGCCTCCAGCGGATCTTCGTGCGTTGTCCGGCCGCGTCAGATGGAGCGGCGGGAGGTGAGGCCGCCGTCGATGGTGATGATGGTGCCGGACGTGTAGGCCGAACGCGGCGACGCGAGGAAAGCGAAGAGGTCCGCGACCTCGCGCACATGCGCGGCGCGGCCCAGCGGGTAGGCCGCGAGCAGCTCGGTGAAGCGGCTTTCGTCGTTCCACTGCTCGCGGGCTCGCTTCTTCATGATGTTCTCGATCCGGTCGGTGGCCACCGGTCCGGGATTGACGCCCAGGACCCGGATGCCGTCATCGAGGCTGCGTCCGCCGAGCGCCCGCGTGAAGGCCATGAGCGCGGCGTTGCCGGTTGAGCCGGCGATGTAGCGGAAGTCGAAGTTCTCGCCGCCATTGCCGATGTTGTTGAGGATCACGCCGGCGCCAGCCTTCCTCATCGCTGGATAGAAGGCGCGGCACAGGTCGATGTAGCCGAGGACCTTCACCTCCCATCCCGCGCGCCAGCGCGCAGCATCCACCTCCCAGAGGTCGCCGCCCGGAATCGCGCCGGCATTGTTGACCAGCACGTCCACGCTGCCGGCGGCCGCGGTGATCGCGTCGGCGGCACCCGGGGCCGCGATGTCCTGCTGCTGCACGACCACGTTGACGCCGTGCGCCCCGCGCAGGCGCCCGGCCAGCGTCGCCAGCTTCTCGCCGGAGCGGGCGACAAGGTGGAGGTCGCAGCCTTCCTCGGCGAAGACCTCCGCCAAGCCTTTGCCGATGCCCTGGGACGCCCCGGTGATCAGCACTTTCTTGCCACGCAGCTTAAGATCCATGAGTGCCTGCTCCCGGTGCCCGTTCCCATCGGCCCGCGTCGCAGGGTGGGGAACGGATTTTCTTCTGACGATGGAAACACGTCCGCTACGGTTCACTCCTGGCGGATGATCCGCTCGATATCCTCGATGGCCTCCGGATTGACGAGAGAGGACAGGTCGCCCGTCGGCCCGCCGGAATAGACCGAGCGGACGACGCGGCGCATGATCTTGGAGCTGCGCGTCTTGGGCAGCTGCGGCACGATGAAGACCGCGCGGGGCGCGAAGGGGCGGCCCAGGCGCTCCTGGATCCGCGCCGCCGCAAGGGAGCGGATGTTTTCGGATGCTCCGTCGCAGGTGAGAAAGACGATGATCGCCTGGCCCTTCACCGGGTCGCTGGCGCCGATGACCGCGGCTTCCAACACGCCGTCGATCTCCACCAGGATCTCCTCGACCTCGGCCGGGCCGACGCGCTTGCCGGCGACCTTGATGGTGTCGTCCGAGCGGCCGAGCAGGAAAAAGTGCCCGCCCTCGGTGCGCAAGGCGAGGTCGCCATGGATCCACACGCCGGGCAGCGTGCCCCAGTAGCTCTCCAGATAGCGCTCGTCGTCCTGCCAGAAGCTCGCCGTCATGCCCACGAAGGGCGCGAGGATGGCGAGCTCCCCGATCTCGCCGGTGAGCGGCCGCCCCGCCGGATCAAGCACGTCCACCGCGACCCCGGGCGAGCGGGTGTTGAAGCCGGCGGGAATGATCGGCCGCGTCACGACGCTGGAGAGCAGGCCGCCGGAAACCTCGGTGCCGCCGGTATAGTTGATCAGAGGGCACTCGCCGCGGCCGAAATGGCGTTCGAACCAGACGAAATGCTCGGGCGCGATGCTCTCGCCGGCGGTGATCAGCAGGCGCAGCGACGACAGGTCCGGGGCGGTGCTGATGTCCGCGTTCGCGGCGAGGCCGCGGATCAGCGTGGGAGCCGAGCCGAAATGCGTGATGCGGTGGCGCTCGACCAGGCGCCCCATCCGCGACCAGTCCGGGAAGTCGGGTGCGCCGTCGTAACACACCAGCGTCGCCCCGCGCAGAAGCGCCGAGCCAAGGATCAGCGAGCCGGCGATCCAGCCCATGTCCGCCGGCCAGCAGAACACGTCGCCCGGCGCCACGTCGAAATGGACCGCCGCGTCGTGGGCGATCTTGATGGGAAAGCCGCCGTGAACGTGCACGGCGCCCTTGGGCTTGCCGGTGGTGCCTGAAGTAAAGATCACCATGAAGGGATCGTTCGGCGACATCCGCTCCGATGGTGGTGCGGGCTCTGCGGGAGCGAGGATGTCGTGCCAGTCGTGCGTGCCGCCGCACGCATCCGCCGCCTGCGGATCGTCCGGGGCGCGCTTGACGACAACGAGGTCGAGTGCCGGCAGCTCCTTCCGCGCCGCCGCGATGGTCCCGGCGGTGGACACGAAACGCCCGCGCCGCGGGAAGCCGGAGGTGGCGATGAGCGCCCGCGCGCCGCATGGCTCGAGCCGCGCCACGATGGCGTCCGTCCCGAAGCCGCTGAACAGCGGCACCACGATGGCGCCCATATAGGCGATGGCGAGGAGCGAGACCGAGGCCTCGATGCCGTTCTCCATCAGCAGGCCGATGCGGTCGCCGCGCTTCAGGCCGATGCGGAGCAGGCCGGCGGCGAGGCTGCGGACCTCGACGGCGAGCGCACGATAGGTGATGCTGCGGGTCGAGCCATCCTCGCGCTCGGCCACGATCGCGATGCGGTCGGCGGCATCCGCGTTGTCGAGGATCGTGTCGACCCAGTTGAGCTCGCCGTCCACGAACCAGGACGGGAACGGGGCGCCCCGCTCCAGGTCGCAATAGCGCTCATAGTCCCGGCTCCAGCGGATGCCGCAGAAGGCGTTGACCTCGCGCCAGTACCGTTCGGGCTCTGCGAGCGACAGGTCGTAGAGCTGGTCGGCGTCCGACACGCCAAGCCGCCGCGACAGCGCGGTGACCTGCGCGCGCGCCACATGATCCACGGTCGGCTGCCAGATATCGTTTTGGTCGAGCGCCATGGTCAGATTCCCAGATAGGCCCGTTGAACTTCCGGACTCTCGGCGAGGGTGATCGCGCGATCCTCGGCGGTGATCGCGCCTGCTTCGAGGATGTAGGCGCGGTCGGCGACTGAGAGCGCCGTTTCGGCGTTCTGCTCGACCAGGAGGACGTTCACGCCGGTCCGCGCGATCCTGGTGATGATGTCCGCGATCCGGTCGACGACGGCGGGAGCCAGTCCGATGGTGGGCTCGTCGAGGAGGAGCACACGCGGGGCGCTCATCAAGGCCCGGGCCACTGCGATCATCTGCTGCTGGCCCCCGCTGAAGGCTCCGGCCGGGGTGGCAAGGCGCTCGCGCAGTTCGGGGAACAGGTCGATCACCCGTTCGAAGTCGCGCCCGACCGCCGCCCGGTCGCTCCGGGCGAATGCACCGAGCTCGAGGTTTTCGCGCATCGTCATCTCGGAAAAGAGGCGCCGGCCCTCCGGCACCACGGACAGTCCCTTCCTCACCAGGCGGTCGGGGGACAGGCCCGTCACGTCCTCGCCGAACAGGCGGACGTTGCCGGCGCTGGGGCGGACCAGGCCGCAGATCGCCTTGATCAGCGTGGACTTGCCCGCCCCGTTGGCGCCGATCAGCGTGACGATCTCGCCGGAGTGTAGCGTGATGGAGACATCGCGCAGCGCCGGCACCACGCCATAGCTCGCCGACAGGCCGGCAACCGCCAGCGGCACAGGTTCCGTGTTCACCGGTTCAATGGTCATGGCGATGCCCCAGATAGGCGTCGATCACCCGCTTGTCGGCCCGGATCTCGGCCGGGGTCCCGGTCGCCAGATGCTGGCCGTGGTGCAGCACCACGATGCGGTCGCAGACGCGCATCACCGCCTTCATGTTGTGCTCGACCAGCAGCACCGAGCAGCCGAACTCGTCGCGGATGCGCTGCAGCACCGTCAATGTGTTTGCGACCTCGGTCTGGTTGAGGCCCGTCAGCGGTTCGTCGAGACAGAGGAGGCGCGGGCGAGCAGCGAAGGCGATGCCGATGGAGACGAGGCGCTGCAGCCCGTGGGGCAGGCTTCCCGCCTCGTCGTGGAGAAAGGGGGTGAGCCCGAGCATCGCCGCCGTTTCCGCCACGCGCGCGCGCCGGGCGGCGGTGCCTTTCACCGGGTGGATCGTGCCGAGAAGGATATTGTCGGCGACGCTCATGCTGCGCATGAAACTGCCATGCTGGAAGGTGCGCACCAGGCCGAGCCGGCTGATGGTCAGCGCGGACTTGCCGGTGCAGTCCTCGCCGAGGACGAAGAGTTCCCCGGCCGACGGCTTGTAGAAGCCGCTGATCAGGTTGAACGTGGTGCTCTTGCCGGCGCCGTTGGGGCCGATCAGGCCCAGGATCTCCCGTGGCCGGATCTCGAGGTCGAGATTGGACACGGCGACGAGGCCGCCGAAGCGGCGGGTCAGTCCGCGGGTGGTCAGCAGCGGTTGTTCCGCGGCGTGCATCTCAGTGCTCCTTTCCCGCGGCCCGGGCGCGCCGGCCGGTCACGAGCCCGGTGATGCCGCGGGGCAGCAGCAGGACGGCCAGTGTGATCGCGGCGCCGTAGAAGATGTGCTCATCGCCGCCGAGGCCGAGCGCGTAGCTGCCGAGGACAACCAGGAGAACCGAGCCGAACAGCGGGCCCACGATGTTGTCTTCCCCGCCGACCTTCACATAGGCGAGAGCGAAGGCGGCCACGAGGAAGCTGAAGTCGCCGGGGCTGATCACGTTGTTGGCGAAGGCATGGAGGCTTCCCGCCACGCCGGCTGCGGCGGAAGCGGCCGCGAAGCAGGCGATCTTCACCAGCAGGATGTTGAGGCCCACCGTGCGTGCCACGTTCTCGTTGTCGCGGATGGCGGTCAGGATCTTGCCGAAATCGGACCGCTCCAGGGCGTACAGCGCGAAGATCAGCGCGGCGGAGACGGCGACGATGACGGTCGGCATCCAGCCGTCGAGGGCGACCGGCGGGAAGATGCCGATCATGCCGGACGTGCCGCCGAGCGTCGTGCTCTTCGAATAGAGGATGCGCACCGCCTCGGTGAAGGCGAAGCCGATCAGCAGGAAATATGGCCCTTTGGTCCTGAGCGTGACGTAGCCGAAGACGATCGAGACGAGACCCGCGACGAGGCCGCCGGCGACCAGCGCGATGGCGAAGGGCCAGTCGAGGATCGTGACCACGGCGCCGGTGGTGTAGGCGCCGATCCCCACGAAGGCGGCGGTGGCGAAGTTGAGCTCGCCCATCAGCATCACGAAGCGCAGGCTGACCGCCGTCAGCGCGGCGATGGCGATGAGGTTCAGGACGCTCGCGATGTAGGGATCGCGGATGAAGAGCGTGACGGCAAGCGCGAGGGCGATGCCGGCGGCCCAGCAAGGCAGCTTCAGGTCATCCATGGCCGAGGAGCCCCTTCGGCCGCACCAGCAGCACGGCAATGACGAGGAGGAAGATGGCGATGGTCGCCGAGCTGGGGTCGAAGTAGAAGCTGCCGAAGGTTTCGATCGCCGCGACGAACAGCCCGCCGACGATGGCGCCGGGCACGCTGCCGAGGCCGCCGACGATGACGGCGATGAAGCCCTTGACCAGGTAGTCCGCCCCGATGACCGGCGAGACGATGGTGACCGGCGCGATCAGCGCCCCGGCGAGAGCCGCGAGCCCGGCGGCGATGATGAAGCCGGCAAGCGCCATGGCATTGTACGGCACGCCCTGGAGCATCGCCGCCTCGTGGTCGATCGAGACCGCGCGCAGGGCCTTGCCGAGCTTGGTCCGCGTAAGCGCCAGATAGAGGAGGCCGGTGATGACCATCGCGGCGACGCAGAGGGCGAGCCGCTGGTTGGTGATCGTTGCCCCCAGCACCGAGACGGTGCCCGGCAGGATCTCCGGCACCGGGCGTACCGCCCCGCCGAAGACCTTGAGCAGGACGCCGTCGAGCACGAGCACGAGGCCGATCGAGAGGATGAAGGATCCGACGAGGTCGCGCTGGAAGAAGCGGAAGCCACCGACGTACATCAGCAGGCCGAGCGCCACCGCGACGCCGACGCCCGCCACCACCGCGAAGAGGTAGGCGGGCAGGATGGGAAGCCCCCAGCCCGCCAGCCAGGGCACCGTCGTCGCCACCACCAGCGCCGAGACGGCGAAGAGCTGGCCGTGCGCGAAGTTCACGATCCGCATGACACCGAAGACCAGTGTCAGGCCGAGCGAGAACAGGATGTAGACGGCGCCAATCTGCAGGCTCGTCAGGATCAGCTGTATCGCGGTTTGCATTGCTGGCGTGCTTTCGTTGGGGCGGGTCCGCGCGTCACTTGGCCGAGGGGACGACGCGGGACTTCTCCACCAGCTTGCCGTCCCGGGCCTGGGTGATGATGACCGGCAGGCGCATCTGCTGGCGCGAGCCGTAGGTGTCGACACCGTAGAAGTCGACCTTGTCGCCATAGAAGGAGGTGAAGGCGGCGTCTGGCAGCGCGGCCGCCACCGCCTTCGGGTCGATCGACTGGGCCTTCTCCATCGCCGCCTTGAGCGCGTAGACGGAATCGTAGAAGCCGATCTGGATGGCGTTGATCGATTCGCCCAGGAGGGTCCTTGCCTCCGCGTTGACGGCCTTCTGCCGTTCCGTGGCCGTCGGTCCGTCGAAGGTCACCGCTGCGCCCATGTAGACGCCCTCGATGGCATTGCCGCCGGTCGCCTTGAGGCCGTCGATGCCGGTGCCGACCTCCACCACCTTCACGCCCTTCCAGCCGAGCACGTCGAGTTCCTTCAGCACCGCTCCGGCGTCGGCGGGCGGCATGGCGCCCAGGTCGACGATGTCCGGCTTCAGGGAGGCGATGCGCGCCGCCATGGGCTGGAACTCGGTGGTGCCGCGCTCATAGAAGTCGCTGGAGAGGACCTTCACGCCGGTCTCGCTCCACACCTTCTTCGCCACCCCCTCGGTGTCGCGGCCGGTCGCGTCGTTGGGGTTGAGCATGACGATGGACTTGGCCTGCGGGTTTTCCTCGTGGATGAAGCGGATCAGCGGCGGCAGGATCTCGAACGGCGTGTTCATCTGGGTGAAGGTCAGCGGGAATTTGGGACCCTTGATGCTGGGCCCCCAGGCGGTGGTGAACAGGATCACGCCCTGCCGTTCACTGAGCGACTGAAGTGCCTGAACCGGCGCGGTGCCGAGGCTGCCGCCGATGAACTTGACGCCCTCGCGGTTGAGCAGGGTCTGGGCGACCTTTGTTCCTTCGGCGGCGTTGTACTTGTTGTCGTAGGCGAGGCACTCGAAATTGTAGGCCTTGCCGGCGACCTTGACGCCACCGGCCTGCGCGATCTCCTGCGCGGCCTTCTTGCACATGAATTCCGAGCCCTTGCCCCAGGTCGCGCCGGTGCCCGACAGCGGCACCGAGAGCCCGAGCTTGATCGTCTCCTGGGCCTGGGCGGCGCCGATCGCACCGAGAAGGCTGAGCGAAGCGCCAAAGGCGATGGATTTCACACGGATCGTGAGCGGCATTTCCTCTCCTCCATTTGTTGGAGCGCGGCTTTGTCCGCGCCCGGCCTTCACGTTTTTGCGGGCTGCCCCGTCTTGTTCGTCAGGTTTGCAATCTCCTCGGGTCCGTAACCGAGGCATGCGAGAAGGTCGTGCGAATCGGCGCCGAGATCGGGCGCTGGCCGGTGGGCGCGCGCCTGGGCCGCGACGGTGCGCACGGTCCGCGTGGCGATGGGGACGCGGCGACCGAGAATTTCCTCCTCGCAGAAGAAGCCGCCAGCCATGTTCTCGGGCGCGGCAAGCGCGTCGGCCGGAGTGAGCGCCTTGCACGCCGGGATCCTGGCGGCCGCCAGCTCATCGAGGCAGTCCTCGGAGGAGCGCGTGGCGCACCACCCGGCCATGATCGCGCTCAGCTCCTCCCCGTGCTCGCCGCGGCCGATGTCCGAGGAGAAGCGGGGATCCTCCGCAAGGCCGGGCCGGCCGATGAACTCCGCCCACCGGCGGAACATGCCATCTCCGATCACCTGGACCATGACCCAGCCGTCGCGGGTGCGGAACAGGTCGGAGGGCCCGGCGATGGGGCTGAGGTTGCCGATCGCCACGCGGCTGCGCGCGCCCATCGCCTCCTCGATCAGCATCGGGTTGGTCATGGCGAGCGCCGTGCCGAGGAGCGAGGCCTGCACGTGCTGGCCGCGCCCCGTGACCCGCCGCTCGTAGAGCGCGGCCAGGGTCGCGAAGGCGGCGGAGATGCCGGTCGCATAGTCCACATAGGAGACGGCGGCCCGGAGCGGGCGCTCGCCCGTGCCGGTCAGGTGCATGGCGCCGCTAAGGGCCTGCCCGGTGCCGTCGAAGCCGATGCGGTCGCGGCTGTCGCCCTCGGGCCCGAAGGCGCTGATGGTGGTGAGGATGATGTCGGGGCGGCAGGCCCTGAGGCTGTCATAGTCGAGCCGCGCGCGCTTCAGCGCCGCGGGCGGCAGGTTGACGATGACCGCGTCGGACGACGCGACGAGCCGCTCGAACGCGGCGCGCCCGGCCGTCGATTCAAGATCGAGCACGAGCGACTTCTTGTTGCGGTTCATCTGCACATAGAGCGCGCCACGGCCGGGAACGCCGATCGGCATGACTTCCCGGTCGGGCGCGCCCGCCGGGGGTTCGATCCGGATCACCTCGGCCCCCTGGTCGGCGAGCATCGCCGCACAGTACGGAGCCGCGATGTAACGGCCGAGATCCAGGATCCGCGCACCGTCAAGCCCTGCGGGCGCACGCTCCCCATTGCCTGTGACCGCCGCTTGCGCTTTGGCCTCATTCTCTTTTGGCACGTTTCCTCGCCCTGGATTTCTGCGGAGGGGGCTTCCCATCTCCGGCAGCGATGTGTTAGTCATTCTCTATCGTGAATGACATTCACAAATTTCTGAAAGCCATTCATACATGAGTGACACGGCCGATCAAGACCCCTCGCCAAAAATCGTCGGAGCCGTCGCGAACGCAGTTTCGATCCTGAGAACGCTGGCGCAATCGAGCGTGCCCGCCGGCGTCAACGTGATCGCGCGCGATGCCGGAGTGAGCGTCAGCACCTGCTTCAACATCCTGCGGACCCTCTCCATCGAGCATCTGGTCGAATTCGATCCGGAGGCGAAGACCTATGCCATCGGCATGGGCGTCCTGGAGCTTTCCCTGCCGCTGCTCGGCGCCAACCAGACCGACCTCATCAGGCCCGAGCTTGCGCGCCTGTCCGGCGAGCACAAATGCCTCGTGTGCCTGTGGCAGATCACCGAGGGCGAGCGCATCATTCTCATCGACCGCGTTTCCACCGCGAAGACGGTGCGCGTGGACATGTCCGACGGCTCGCGGCTGCCGACCTTCGTGGGCGCGGTGGGGCGGTGCTACGCAGCCCTGCGCGGCCTGCCGCGTGCCGAGCTGAAGGCGCGTTTCAAGACGCTGCAGTGGCAGTCGCCGCCGAGCTTCGAGGACTACGCGCGCGACGTGGAGCAGGCGCGCCGCGACGGCTACGCCTTCGATTTCGGGCAGCTGTTCCGGGGCCTGGAAATCGCCGCGGCGATCGTGACCGACCATTCCGGCAAGCCCCGTCTCGGCATCAGCGGCATCTCCATCGCCGGGCAGTTGGCGCGCCCGGAAGTCGAGCGGCTCGGCGTCGCGCTCAGGGATGCGGCCGATTTCGTCAGCGAGTCGCTGTTCGGCGTGTCGCGCGGGGTCCGCCAGTCGGAGCGGCGCCTCGCGGCCGGCCCGCCGGCGGGCCGGCTGCGGGGAGGGCAGGGCTGATGACCGATGCTGCCGCCCGTGTGTGGGTGTTCGACGATTTTCGCCCCGGCGAACCGCTCGGCCGCCATGCCATCGCTCTGGACGAAGCCCGCCTCGCCACCTGGCGCGCCATCTATGGCGCATCCGCGGAAGAGGGGCACGTGCCGTCCGGGATGCTCGTGGCTGCGATGATGGAAGCCTACCTCATGGCCATCAGGCCGCGTCCTCCGGGCAACGTCCATGCAGCGCAGACGCTCGCCTTCGGCGCGCCGGCGAAGGCGGGTGACCGCCTCGATGCGGAGGTCAGCTGCCTCTGGAAGGAGATGCGCAGGACGCGCTGCTGGGTGGGGTTCGGCGTCGTCCTGCGGGATGGCGGTCGCTGCGTCCTCACGGGGGAGATCAGCGCGATCTGGTCCAGATGAAGAGCGCCGCCCAGGGCGCCGGAGAAGGAACCAACCGATGGAAATGCCAAATGGGGCCGCGCTTCCCCGCGAGCTTGTCGCCGTCAGCCTGGTGGCGGGACCGCACGAGGTCGCCCGCTATGCCGAGCTCACCGCCGATTTCAATCCCATCCATCTTGATCCCGCATTCGCGGCGGGCACCACCTTTGGTCGGCCGATCATCCACGGGACGCTGGGGCTCAACCTGGTGATCGAGGCGATTGAGCGCACGTTCGGGGGTCTCCCGGACGACGTCAGCGTAGAGGTTCGCTTCGTGAAGCCGGTGCCCGTGGGCTCCGCCATCCGGGCCGGAGGCTACCTGCGGAGCCTCGAAGCCGGGACATACGAAATTTATGTCGAAACCGCCTCCGGCGAGCGCGCCGTCGAGGGCACCTGCACCATCGGCCGGGCGCCGGAGCATCGCAACAAGGGAGCAAACGCCACATGACGATCCCCATCGTCGACGACGAAACCTTCGGCCAGCTCAAGGACGCGGTGGAGCGCTTCGTCGCCGAACGCCTCGTTCCCAACGAGATGCGGGTCGAGATCGAGGACGAGATACCCGAGGAGATTGTCGCCGAGATGCGGGAACTCGGGCTGTTCGGCCTCACCATCCCGCCCGAGTATGACGGCATCGGTCTGAACGCGCGTCAGGAAACCCAGCTCGCCATGATCTTCGGCGGCACGGCCCTCGCCTTCCGCTCCCTGCTCGCCACCAATATCGGCATCGGCGCCCGTGGCCTCATCTTCGAGGGGACGCAGGAGCAGAAGCAGCTTTACCTGCCGAAGCTCGCCAGCGGCGAGATCATCTCCGCCTTCGCGCTCACCGAGCCGGACACGGGCTCCGACCCGGCCAATCTCACCACCCGCGCGGTGCGCGACGGCGACGACTACGTCATCAGCGGCACCAAGCGCTACATCACCAATGCCGAGCGCGCCGGCCTGTTCACGGTCATGGCCCGCACCGAGTTCGACAAGCCTGGCGCGGACGCCATCTCGGCCTTCCTTGTCCCGCGGCCCACGCCCGGCCTCACCATCGGCAAGAAGGACCGAAAGATGGGCCAGCGCGGGACCACCACATCGGACGTGATATTCGACAACGTGCGCGTGCCGGCAAGCGCCATCATCGGCCTCGTGCCGGGGCGCGGCTTCCGGCTCGCCATGCGCGTGTTGGACCGCGGGCGAATTCACATCGCGGCTCTCGCCACCGGTGCATGCCGGCGGTTGATCGCGGAGATGGTCTCCTTCGCCCGCGAGCGCAGGCAGTTCGGCAAGCCCATCGCCGAATACCAGCTGATTCAGGCGATGATCGCCGACAGCCACACGGAATACCTCGCCGCGAAGGCGCTCGTGGAGCAGACGGCCGCGATCTATGACCGCGAGGGTGCCGCCCGCACGGAGGCATCCGCCGCCAAGTATTTCGCCACCGAGGCGGTGGGCCGCGTGGCCGACCGGGCCGTCCAGGTGCACGGCGGCGCGGGATACATGAGCGAGTACGCCGTGGAACGCTTCTATCGCGATGTCCGCCTGATGCGGATCTACGAGGGCACCAGCCAGATCCAGCAACTGCTGATCGCCCGTCAGCTTCTGAAGGGAGCATGACCATGAGCGCAACCAGGATGCTCGACGGCAAGGTCGTCGTCGTCACCGGGGCCGGCGGCGGGATCGGCCGTGACATCGCCCTGTCGGCGGCGGCCCATGGCGCCATGGTCGTGGTCAACGACATCGGCGCGGGCCTCGACGGCAAGGGGCAGGACGAGGGCCCCGCCGCGTGCGTCGTCCAGGAGATCCGCTCCGCCGGCGGGGAAGCGGTCGCCAGCCTCGACAGCGTCGCAGACGCCGAGGGCGCCGGCCGCATCGTTCAGGTCGCGCGCGACGCCTTCGGACGGCTCGACGGCATCGTCAACAATGCGGGCATCCTGCGCGACGCCTTCTTCCACAAGATGTCGGATGAGGAGTGGGACAAGGTCCTCAAGGTGCATCTCTACGGCAGCTTCAACATCAGCCGGGCTGCCGCCCCGCTCTTCAAGGAGCAGCAATCGGGCAGCCTCGTCCACATGACCTCCACGTCGGGGCTCATCGGCAACCGGGCGCAAGCGAACTATTCCGCCGCCAAGCTCGGGATCGTCGGCCTGTCGAAGTCGATCGCCCTGGACATGGAGCGCTTCGGGGTGCGCTCCAACTGCATCGCTCCCTTCGCCTGGAGCCGGATGATCTCTTCCATCAAGGTGGACACGCCCGAGCAGGAGGCGCGCGTCGCCCGCCTGCAGCAGATGACCCCGGCCAAGGTCGCGCCGCTGGCTGTCTACCTCCTCTCCGACAGGGCCTCGGACGTGAGCGGACAGATCTTCAGCGTACGCAACAACGAGATCTTCCTCTTCAGCCAGCCGCGGCCGGTGCGATCGGTTCAGCGCGACGACGGCTGGACGCCGGAACGGATTGCCGATCACGCCATGCCGGCGCTCGCCGCCAGCTTCCATCGCCTCGACGTGTCGTCGGACGTCTTTACCTGGGATCCGGTCTGATCCGGTCACGCAAGGCGCTTCTCGCGATGCATCGCGCAGCCATCGTCATGCCCGTTCGCGCGCCAGATGGACGAACTGGTAGAAGGTCGCTGCTGTGCCCTGCAAAAGGCTTTCGATTCGGCGGCTACCAGCCGTGGAGCAGGTGCTCGATGCCGGATGGCGTCGGACGTGGCGAATCCTCGTCCAGCTTCCGATACTTGCCCTTGAAGAAGACCAGCGGGCGCCCTTGCGTTGAGCTGCGCGCCGTATGGGCGATCACTTCGCCGACGAGGATGAGGTGGTCGCCGCCGTCGTAGCGGGCATGGTGCCGGCACTCGAACCATGCCAGGGCTTCCCGCAGCAGCGGTACGCCGCCTCGCCCCGCTTCGGGCGCGAGGCCCTCCCATTTGTCGGACAGCGATCGGGCGAAGCGTGTGGAGAGCTCACTCTCGCGCTCCGGCAGGACGTTCACCGCATAGTGGTCCGCCGCTGCCCACGCGGCATAGGCCCTGGTGTTCCGAGCGATGGAGAACAAGATCAGCGGCGGGTCCAGCGACACCGAGTTGAAGGAACTGACGGTGGCGCCGATCCGCTCGCCGTCCGTGCCGCAGGTGGTGACGATGGCGACGCCGGTGGGAAACAGGCCGAGGGTCTCGCGGAAGGCACGGGCGTTGCTCATGGCGCAATGCCTTTCAGGCGGGCGGCAGCAGCCGCGCAAGCGTCATTGTCCGTGCCGACGATGAGCGGCGGCCGGGAAGCGGCGGCATGGCACGCAACGATCTTCATGCCTCTGGATCCTTGGTAGGGCCCCCTCCGGGCGCGGTTTAGCCGATGGTCCTGGCGGTGGCGCGGCGGCGGTCTCCGGCCTCGGCTGGAGTGCCCTCGGCCCGGGCATCCTTCAGCATGTCGCCCCAGCGGACTTCCGCGAGAGCCCGCTCCGAATTGACGATCAGGGCCTTCATCGCCCGCGTCAGTGCATCGAGATCGGCGCGCGAGATGGATTCGAAAAGAATGTCGTTGATCCGCCGGACCAGCGGGGCCACCCGGCGCACCTCGGCCTCGCCCTCCGGCGTGAGCGATACCAGCACGCTCCTGCGGTCGGTGAGATGGGGGCGTTTCGTCATCAGCCCCTTGCGGACAAGTCGCCCGACCTCCGTGGTCACGTGCGGGGCCGCGAGGCGCACGTGCTCCGCAAGGTCGCGGATGGTCACGCCGTCCGTGCCCTCGCGATAGGCCGTGCCTATGAGCACGGCGAACTGGCTGCCGGTCAGGCCGAGCTCCTGCGCGAACACCTCGCGGCAGGCCTGCAGCCCGTCGAGCGCCCGCACCATGGAGAAGATGCTGTCGCGGAAGTCCCGGTCGCTGCCCGCATTGAGGAAGTCGGGCCGCGAAATCGTGATGGGCGGAATGAAAGCCGGGGAAGCTGTTCGGCGGGGAGGCATCTGCGGTCGTCTCTTCGTGTCGGTGCCCGGGCGTGCCTGCCGGCAGCGCGTCATGGCCGAGGATGCCACGGCGGGCCGGCATCACAAACCGGAAAGGTACGTTGACAGCTACAAAAATAACTACAAAATGTAGTTACTTGCTCAGCTGCATCTGCCGCCCGTGCGGCAGCGCCGTCCGAGGACGGGTCGAACACGAATGGCGTGAACCCGGCGCCCCCTTCCAGAAGGCATTTGTCATGACCATCCAGACCCCGGTCACTTCCGCTGCCGCCGGCCTGCGCACGGGGGCCGCATTTCTCGCCGACCTCAAGGCCAGCAAGCGCTGCATCTTCGTCGATGGGCAGAAGGTCAGCGATCCCACCTCGCACCCGGCCTTCCGCGAGGGGGCGAAGTCCATGGCGCGCCTGTTCGATTTTGCGGCTGCGCCCGAAAATCTGGAAACCATGACCTTCGAGGTGGAGGAGACCGGAAAGCGCGCCTGGCGCTGCTTCCAGATCCCGAAAACCCATGCCGACCTGAAAGCCAAGCGCATTGCCGCCGAGAAGTGGGCCGAGCAGACTTTCGGCCTGATGGGCCGCACGCCGGACCATGTGGCCAATTTCTTCACCGGATATGCAGCCAAGCCCTCGGTCTTCGCCAAATCCGGCGCGCGCTATGCGGAGAACGTGGTCAATTTCTACAAATACATCCGCGACAACCACCTTTATGTGTCCTACGCGATCGTGCCGCCGCAGATCGACCGTTCCAAGCCCGCCCACAAGCAGGCCGATCCGCACCTCTACGCCGGCGCGGTGAAGGAGACGGCGGAGGGGATCTATGTGTCCGGCGGCCAGCAGCTGGCAACCGGCGCGGTCTATGCCGACTATATTCAGGTCAGCTGCATCCATCCGTTGCAGCCGGGTGACGAGAACTACGCCATCAGCGTTGCCATCCCTGCCGACGCGGAGGGCCTGCGGCTTTATTCCCGCCGTCCGTTCGCCCAGCAGGCGGACAATGCGGAGGATCATCCGCTCACCAGCCGGTTCGACGAGAGCGACTGCTTCGTGGTGTTGGACAATGTGTTCGTGCCCTGGGAGCGCGTCTTCATCTATCGCGACATCGAGCTGTGCCGAGACCAGTGGTGGAAGACGCCCTCCCATCTTTACGGCAACCACCAGGCGCAGGCCCGCTTCGCCACCAAGCTGCGCTTCCTGCTCGGCCTCGCCAAGCGCATGAACGAGGCCGTGGGCAATGATGGTGTGCCGCCGGTGCAGGTGCAGATGGGTGAACTGGCCGCGCTCGCGTCTATCGTCGACGGCATGCTTCAGGCGCAGGAGGTGATGGCCTCCTATGACGAGGAGGGCGTGCTGTGGCCCTCCAAGACCATTCTGTATTCGGTGATGGCGCTTCAGTCGGAGATCAACCCGCGCATGATCGACATCGTGCGCGGGCTGACCGGGGCGGCGATGATTACGCTGCCGTCCTCGGTGAAGGATTTCGAGAACCCCGAGTCCCGTCCCGATCTGGAGCGCTTCTTCGGTACGCCCGTGCTCAATGCCCGCGAGCGCGTGGCGCTGATGCGCCTTGCCTGGGATTTCATCGGCTCGGAGCTGGGCAATCGCCACCAGCAGTACGAGAAATTCTACGGCGGCGCGTCCTTTCTGGTGAAGATGAACGTCTTCCGCGACTACGACTTCAAGCGCGCCGGCGCGCTGGTGGATGCGGCCTTGAGCCTGCCGCCGGTGGAGTGAGCCCTTCCGGCGGCCGGATTGGGGGCCTCTCCGCGAGGAGGGGCCCGTGTTCCGTGGGCAAGAGGGGGCGACAGACGGAAAAGGCCTCTTCCGAAAAAAAAAGGCCTTTTCTCCCGTTTCGGTCCGGGCAGTTCGACCCGCACCCGCGCGGGTACGGGCCGGGAACCTCGGTCAGGCCACCTCGTATCCGAGGATGGCCTTGATCTCCAGGAAGTCCTCCAGCCCGTAGATGCCGGCCTCGCGGCCATTGCCCGACTGCTTGTAGCCGCCGAACGGGGCCTCCACATCCTGAAGCTTTCCGTGCGGGGCGCCGTTCAGATAGATGCGTCCGGCGCGCATGCGCAGGCCGATGGCGCGGGCGTGCTCCAGCGACCCCGCCCAGACATAGCCCGAGAGGCCATAGAGTGTGCCGTTGGCGATCTCGATGGCGTCGTCCTCGTCCTTATAGGAGAGGATGGAGAGCACGGGACCGAAGATTTCCTGCTGGGCGATGGTCATGTCCGGGCGCACATCCGAGAAGATGGTCGGGCGCACGTAATAGCCGCGGTTGAGGTCGGCCGGACGCCCTTGGCCGCCAATCACCAGCGTTGCGCCTTCGGCGATCCCGACGCCGATCAGGTGCTGCACGCGGTCGAATTGCGCCTTGCTGACCAGCGGGCCGAGACGGGTGCCCTCAGCCAGCGGATCGCCGACGACGACCGCTTCTGCCGTCCGCCGGGCGATCTCCACCACCTCGCCCAACTGGTCCCGATGGACGAGCATGCGCGTGGGTGCCTGGCAGGATTGCCCCGTATTGGTGAAGCAGCGCAGCACCCCGGCCGGCACCGCCTTGGCGAGGTCTGCGCCGGGCAGGATGATGTTGGCGGACTTGCCACCCAGTTCCTGATGGACGCGCTTGACTGTCTCCGCCGCCGACTTGGCCACGAGCACGCCGGCGCGGGTGGAGCCGGTGAAGGAGACCATGTCAATGTCGGGATGCGCGGAAATCGCCTCGCCGACCGTTGGCCCGTCGCCATTCACGAGGTTGAAAACGCCCTTGGGCACGCCGGCCTCGTGCAGGATCTCGGCGAGCACGATGCCGCTGAGCGGAGCCACCTCGCTGGGCTTCACCACGGCGGTACAGCCGGCGGCAAGCGCGGCGGCGAACTTGGCGGCGATCTGGTTCACCGGCCAGTTCCATGGCGTGATCATGCCCACGACGCCGATGGGCTCGCGCACGATGTGCGTGGTGTCGCCCAGCATGTGGCCGAAGTCGTAATCCTTCAGCACGCGCCGCGCTTCCTTGAAGTGGTCCAGCGTGGTGTTGGTCTGCACGTCCTTGGCGAACCAGAGGGGTGAGCCCATCTCCGCCGTGATGACGGCGGCCAGCTCGTCGAAGCGCCGCTCGTAGGCGGCAATGATGCTGGCCAGCAGCTCAAGGCGTTCCGCCTTGCTGCTTGTCGACCAGCTCCCGAAGGCCGCACGGGCGGCCTTCACCGCGCGATCCACATCGGCCGCGCTGCCAAGGCTGATGGTGCCGGCCACCTCCTCGTTGGCCGGATTGATGACATCGAACGGGGTGCCGGCGATGGGCTCGACCCAGGCGCCGTCGATGTAGAATTTCGTGGTGTTGCTCATCGCCATGGTCCTTGCATGGAAGGCCGGAGAGGCCGCCTGTGCGGGCAGGCGGCCTGTCGGTTCTGGTGTCACTCGCCGCGGGACAGGGGCGGGTTGGCGTAGCCGGGCGTCACATGGGCGTCGATGAAATAGGGCTTGCCGGAGCGCACCACTTCAAGGCCGCGCCGGATGGCCGCCTCCAGCTCCTCGATGGTCTGCACCGGGCCTTCCGCTTCCACGCCCTGCGCGCGCGCCATGGCGGCGAGGTCGAGTTCGGGATCGGCGATGCGCTGGCCGATCCAGCGGTTCTGCGCGGGGCGGCCGCGCATCTTCGCCACCGCTTCCTGATGAATCTCGTCGTTGAAGTTGGAGCGGTTGTTGGAGACGATGAACAGCGCCGGGATGCCGTAATGGGCGGCGGTCCAGAGGGCGGAGACGCCCTGCATGAAATCGCCGTCGCCCAGCACCGAGACCACAGGGCGGCCGGAGTCCTTGAGGGCCAGCGCCACGCCGATGGTGAGGCCCGGGCCGGCGGCAAGGCCGGCGCCGCCGTCATGGCCCATGAAGTCCAGCGGATCGCGGAAGTGATAGGCGTTGCCCGCCCAGCCGATGGTGACATGGGCGAGGGTGAAGGTCTCCTCGCCACGCACCTTGGCCAGCGCCACCTCAATGTCGCGCGGCGCCATTTCCTTCGAGGCATTGTCGGAATAGGCGGGAACGGGATGGGTGTTGCGGCTCTTGCCGTCCCAGCGCGCCTGGCCGGCGAGCTTCTGCTCCAGCACGGCGAGCACGTCCTCCACCGCGCCGTCGGCGCCCGCCATGACCGGCACGTCCACCGGCGGCAGGGCGAAATAGTCCATGCTCCAGCCGCGATGCAGGATGCTGTCCAGCGAGACATGGGCGATCCTGGCCGGATAGGTCTCGGTGGTGCGGGTGAGCTGGAGCAGGAAGCCGTTGAGGTCCACCCAGTCGAAGCTGACGATCACGTCCGCCGCGCGCACCTTCTCCTTGGCGGCGGGACTCAGCCAATAGAAGGGCGGCACGATGTGCAGGCCGTGGTCGGTGGGAAACACCGAGCGCTCGCGAACGGAGGTCATGACCGAGGCGCCGGAGAGTTCCGCCAGCCGCACGCGCCGCGCCCAGGCCTCCGGATCACGCGAGCCACGGCCAAACAGGATGAGAGGAGTCTTGGCGCGCGCCAGCATCTCGGCGATGGCTTCCACCTCTGCGGCACCGGCGCGGGGCGCAGGGGCAGGTTTGAAGCGTTCCACCGAGGGGATGGCGAGTGGCTGATCGAGCTTCTGCTCCTGCAGGCCGGCATCGAGGCAGATGTACACGGGGGCGCAGGGCTGGCTCTCGGTAAGCTGCGCGCCGCGCAGGAAGGCTTCCACGATGCCGTGGGGTGAGCGCGGCTCGTCATCCCACTTGGTGTAGTCGCGCACCAGCGCACCCTGATCCTTTGAGGTGTGGATCCAGTCGATCCACGGGCGACGCTTCTCGGGGGCGACGGGGCCGGTGGCGCCGACCACGATCATCGGCGCGCGGTCGCACCAGGCGTTGAACAGCCCCATGGCGCCGTGCAGCAGGCCGACGTTGGAATGCAGCACCGCGGCCATGGCCTTGTCGGTGGCCTTGGCATAGCCGTGGGCGATGGACACCACATGGTCCTCGTTGAGGCACAGCAGCATCTGGGGCCGCTCATTGCCCAGGTGGTTGACGAGGCTGTCGTGGAAGCCGCGATAGCTCGCCCCCGGATTGAGGGCGATGTAGGGAATGTCGAGAGCACGCAGCATGCGGGCGGCGATGTCGCTGCCCCATTCCACCGTTTCGGAAAGCGTGACCTCGGGACGTTCGATATTCTTCATTGCACCAGTTTCCGTAGGCTTTCGATGGTGGGATGAGGCCCCGTGCGGGCGTCCGGGAGAGGATTTCGGGCGTCAGGTCTGTGGCTGGCGCTGGCCGATGAAGGTGGACAGGACGCTGGATGAAAGTCCGGGCTGGGTCCGGCGCAGCAGCGCCGCATCGAGTTGCGCAACGGTGCGGCAGCCCAGCAGCGCCAGCGCGTTGGAAAGCTCGGCCTTGAGAAGGGAGAGCATGGTTTCCACCCCGGCCCGCCCGCCGGCCGCCAGCGCGAGCCCTTGCAGCTTGCCGAGCCCCGCAGCCGTCGCGCCGAGCGCCAACGCCTTGGCGATGTCGGTGCCGCGCAGGAAGCCGCCGTCCACGAGCACCGGCTTGTCGGCGCCGATGGCGGCGCGCGCAGCCTCGATCTGATCGAGGGCCGGCACGCAATGGTCCAGCTGCCGCCCGCCGTGGTTGGAGAGATAGACCGCGTCGGCTCCGTGCTCGGCGGCGAGGCGGGCATCCTCGGGGTGAAGGATGCCCTTGAGGATCAGCGGCAGCCGCGTGAGGCTGCGCAGGAAGGCCACGTCATCCCACGACAGCGCGGCCTGCTCGGTGGTGATCTGCACCGATTTGCGGTCGTCGAAATTCACCCGATCCACCGCCGCGGCGGAGGAAAAACGGTTGCGCAGGTCGCGTTCGCGCCGGCCGTAGACCGCGGAATCAACGGTCAGGCAGATGGCGGCGCAGCCCGCGGCCTCGGCGCGCCCCACCACCTGCCGCAGCCAGTCGCGGTCGCCGCGCACATAGATCTGGAGGATCAGGACGGCATCCGGCTCGGCCCGCGCCACCTCTTCCAGCGCAGGCTGGGACATGATGCTGATGAAGCAGGGCACGCCCGCCGCCCGCGCCGCCGCCGCGCTGGCGAGCGCGCCCTCCTTGTCGAACAGGGAGAGCGAGCCGATGGGGGCGAGAAAGGCGGGCAGGGCCATGGAGCGGCCGAAAAGCGATGTGGCGGTGGAGCGCTCCGCCACATCGCGCAGCACCCGCGGCAGAAAGGCGAGGCTATCCAGCGCCAGGCGGTTGCCGCACAGCGCGCGCTCGGATTCCGCGCCGCCGGTCAGATAGTCCCACACCGCCGGGGCCAGCCGCGCGCGGGCGCGGGTGACGATCTCATCATTGGTGAAGATGTCGGCGCTCGTGTCCATTGCCCGCCTCTGCTTCGGCAATAGGCGTCTGAATATTCAGACATTAAGATTGTAAGACAAAACTGTCAATCGCGAGGAAGCCCGCGCGCGTGACGTGGTGCCGAAAGTCCGGCGCCACGTGCGTCTTGCGCATGCGCATGTCCGCCGTCACCCCGCGCAGGGGTGCGGCAGGTAGCTCATGTCCACGTAATTCTTGATCTCGATGCGCTTGGCCAGGAAGCCCTGGTCCACCATGGCGTCCACCTGCGACTGAAGCAGGTCGGAGCTCAGGCAGCCGTTGAGATCGCGATAATAATCGCTCTTGGTGGCGAAGTACGTGTCCACCACCTCCGGCGTGGACTTGGCCACTTCGGCGACCACGGCCACCGCCTCCTTGCGGTTGGCCGGATCGTGCAGCCAGTGCAGGCCGTCCACATAATCCGCCAGCCAGGCGCGCACGGCGGCGGGCTGGGTGGTCAGGATCTGGTTGGTTGCGGCCTGGAAGATCACCGAATAGGCCGGGTAGGCCGCGGTTCCGTTGAACAGTTCGCGGATGCCCCCCTTGGCCAGTTCGGTGGCGCCGAAGGGGAGGGGGAGAACGCCGCAGTCCACGCGGCCCTCGCGCAGGGCCATGCCGATGCTCGGGAAAGAGATTTCCACGATGCGCACGTCGCGTCGCGGATCGAGGCCGTTCTTCTTCAGCACGACGCGCAGCAGCAGATCGACGCCGGTGCCGAAGGCGTTGACCGCGATGATCTTGCCCTTGAGCTGCTTGGGGTCGGTGATCGGGCTGCCCTCCAGCACATAGAAGGACTGGGCGGAATAGCCGGCGCGGACGTCATGCTCGTCGGCGATCACCTTCATGCCGCCGGGCACGGCGTCCTTGGCAAGAGCGGAGACGAAGCTGGCGCAGGACTGGGCGGCCAGGTCGATGCGCCCGGCGGCCATCAGCGCTGTCGCTTCCGGGGTGCCGCGCGTATAGGTCACGTCCAGAAGATAGTCCTTGCCGTAGCGCTTCAGGATGTTCTTCTTCATGAAGTCGGTGAAGAAGACGGTGTCGATTTCGTTCGGGCCGAACCCGCCGCCCGTGGCGTAGCGCAGGGTCGGGGGCGTCTGTGCGCGCAGCGGCGTTCCGGTACTCGCCGCGAGCGCGGTGGCGCCCATGCCCATGAGGGCCGTACGTCTGGAAATCCCGAACTTGATGCCCATGCTCAATATCCCCTCTTGCGAACAAGACGCTGGTGGAAGGATGGATGCGGCCCGTTTCTTTTGCCGGGCTCGTTTGCCCTTGCGGGCGGTCGGCGCGCTGCCGCCTCCTACGGGGGTAGGCAGGCGGGCCTGCTTGTCCGCCGGAAGGCTCAGTCCTTGCTGGCGGTCTGCTCGTGCCAGCGCAGGGTGTGGATGCGAAGCTTGAGGAACAGGGTGTCGATCACGTAGCCGATGGCGAGCATCAGGATGAGGATCTCGAACACCGTCGTCGTCTCGAAGAAACGCTGGGCGTAGACCAGTTCACCGCCCAGCCCGCCACCGCCGGCGATCATCTCCGCCGTGAACGCGCTGACCAGCGCCTGCGGGATGGCGACCCGCACGCCGCTCAGCAGCGAGGGGAGGGAGGCCGGCAGCACGACCCGGAAGATCATGCCGGCGCGCGTTGTTGCCATCGCCTGCGCCGCCCAGATCTGCGCGCGGGGCACGGTCGAGGCGGCACCATAGGCGGCGACGATGAAGGGGAAGACGCAGACGAAGGCAACCAGCAGGATCTTCGACATGTGATCGATGCCGAACCACAGGATGAAGATGGGCAAAAGGGCGATCTTGGGTGCGGGGAAGCCGGTGGAGATGATCGGCGTCATGAAACGGTTCAGCCATGTGAACTGCGCCATGGCGATGCCGGTCGTGACGCCGATGACCATGGCAATCGCAAAGCCGGCGAAGGCCCGGTAAAGGCTCACCAGCATGGGGCCGAAGAACTGGCCGGCCAGCAATTGCGTGAACAGGTCCGCGACCACGTGCGAAAAGGCCGGCAGGAAAATGGGCGGCGTGAGCCCGGTGCGGGCGACCACCTCCCAGACCGCGGCGAGAAGCACCAGAGGGTAGAGGGAAACGACCCTTGCCATGTCCGAAATCGCCTCTCGATCAGCGTTGCGCGCTGTAGGTGTCGCTCCAGCGCAGGGCGTAGGCCGACACGCGCGCGAACAGGAAATCAATCGTCGCGGCGACGATGACGATGGCGGTGACCGCAGCGAACATGGGCACGTAGGCGCCGTTCTCGCCGTACATGAAGATCAGCTTCCCGATGCCATAGCTGGAGGCGATCATTTCCGCCGCGATGGCCACCACGAAGGAGAAGCCGAGCGCCACCCGGACGCCGATGAGGATGGCGGGCAGCGCGGCGGGCAGCTGGATGCGGAACAGGATGCCGACGGGACCGGTGCCCATGGCCCGGCCACTCCACACCAGCACGCGGGGCACGCCCTCCACCCCGTGATAGGTGTAGACGAGCACTGGCAGCAGGGTGGACAGCATCACAGCCAGCACGTTGGTCACGGTGCCGATGCCGAACCAGAGGATGAACAGCGGGATCAACGAGGTCTTGGGGAGGGTGTATGTGACCTTGACGATCGGCTCGAAGAAGCCGCGGACATGCCTGGAAAGCGCCATCGTGGCGCCGAGCGGAACCGCGATCGAGGTGCCGAGCAGCAGGCCGAGCATGCTGCGGATGACGGTTTGCTCAAGGTCTGTCCGGAATGAAGCCGTGCCCATCAGGGTCACAAGCTCGACCGCTACGTCACCGGGCAGGGGAAGAAGTGAGCGATCGACGAGGCCGAGGCGGACGACCAGATCCCACGCGAGAACGCAGGCGGCCAGCGAGCCGACATAGCTGAGGATGGCGACCAAAGGGGCGGTGCGGGATGCCGTGCTCATCTCACACCTTCAGTCCGGTCACCTGCTCGCGCACGCTCAGCCACACAGCATTGCGCCATTTGCGATAGGAATCGGACAGCACCACCTGCTCGCGGGTGAGGCTGGTGTCGTGGGCGATGTCGAACTCGGCGACGAAACGGCCGGGACGCTGGGACATGACGCAGATGCGGTTGGCGAGATAGACCGCCTCGTCCACGTCGTGGGTGATCATGATCACCGTCTTGCGGTTGGTGCGCCACAGCCGCAGCAATTCGTCCTGCATCACCTCGCGGGTCTGTGCATCGAGCGCGCCGAACGGCTCGTCCAGCAACAGGATGTCCGGGTCGTAGGCGAAGGTGCGCGCCAGTGCCACGCGCTGCTTCATGCCGCCGGAAAGCATGCGCGGGAAAGCGTTGGCGAACTGGGTAAGCCCCATCAGCTCCAGATAGCGCTCGACGATCTCGCGCTGCCTGGCAGCCGGCATGCCGATGCGATCCAGCGGATAGGAGATGTTCTGCGAGACGGTCAGCCACGGGAACAGCGCATATTCCTGGAAGACCACGCCGCGGTCCAGCCCGGGCGCCTTCACAACCTTGCCGCCCGCGCGCACCACGCCGTGCGTCGGCTGCACAAAGCCACCGATGATGTAGAGCAGGGTGCTCTTTCCACAGCCCGAGGGACCGACGATGGAGACGAACTCCCCTTCCTTCGCGGTCAGGTTGACCTCGTCAAGCGCACGCATTTCATCAAACGACTTGGAGATTGCCTCGACCACGATTTTGTCGGATCCGCTCATTCCTTCTGCTCTTCGCTTGAGTGACGGGAGATGCGATCAACGAATGGCCACGGGCGCCGGTCGGCGGCGTTGCGCCGGGCAAAACCATGTCGAGGGCGTGCGGCCTTGGTGACGATCGCGTCGCCGGCCGGCTTCGTGGGCGGGGCTGGCCCGATGCGGGGCCGAACATGCCGTGCGAGGCTCGCGTGCCCTGCGGGGCGTTGCGTTCTCGCCTGCCAGATCATGAGGTTGGCGCCTCATGATCAGATGTTAAGATTGTAAGACGATTATGTCAATCGTGCTTCGGCCCTTTCCCGCATTTCGCGGCAGGGGCCGTCAGTCTCTGCGCGCGTCCCGGTCGTAGGCTTCCCGCGCGGCGGCGCAGGCCTGCTCGACGTGATGGATGGCAGCGGCGCGGGCCGCGTCCGCGTCGCCGCGCTCGATCGCATCGCACAGCCCGGTCATTTCCTTGAGGCTGAATTTCGCCCGGCCGGGCAGGGACATGGAGCGTTCCCGCAGGAAGTTGATGCGGGCCAGGAGGCCGCGGAGGATTTCCTCGATGATACGATTGCCGCAGGTGTTGAGGATCACGTCATACAGTTCACCGGTGGAGGTGATCTGCAGGACTTTTTCGCCCTGCCGGGTGGCCTTGCCGAATTTGGCGAGGGCCTCGCGCATGCGCTTGTGGTCCTCCGGGCGCGACCTCAGGGCGGAGAGGGCGGCCGCCTCGCCTTCGAGCAGGCTGCGCACCTGGTAGATTTCCTGTGCTTCCTGCCACGACAGGATGGGAATCTGCGGCCCGCGGTTCGGGATGATCGCGATCAGCCGCTCCGCTTCCAGGCTGCGCAGCGCCTCGCGCACGGACGGCCGGCTGACGCCGAGCAGTTCGCAAAGATCTGCTTCGATCAAGCGATCGCCCGGCTTGAACATGCCGGCGAGGATCGCCGAACGCAGTTTCTCGACCGCCTGGCCCTGCACGGTACGGGGTGAGACCCGGAGATTCATCTCGATCACAATTCACACTCTTGCAAAGTGGCGCTGCCCGTGGCGGCTGAAGACTGTATACGAACCCTTGAACCATGGCTCTTTGGCGAGACGCGCCCGCCAGGGGGTCGCCCGCGCCGCGTCGCGGGCGGGCGACTGCAATGCGTCTGCATCCGCGAGATAATGCAATGCTAGGTGGGTATAGGTCTCGGGAACACCGTCTGCAACGCGCATGCGGCGGACCATGAGCCATTTCGGCTCCTTCAACAGCAGCGGCACGTGGTCTTGCTCGTACCAGTCGTCGAAATCGGCGGTGGCCTCGGCCGGCACGGTGAAGGACACGGCATAGAGGAAGGGGGCGTCCAGCGCCTCCTGCGGATCGATGTTCGCCCGAACCGAAGTCTCGTCCGCCAGATAGCGGGTGAAGCCGGTGACGTTCTTGAGCATCCAGGCGGTCTCTTCGGACGGCTGGGTCTTTACCTTGGTATAGGCCTCGGTGGACATGGCTCCGAGAGTGTCCATTTCATAAACCGCCAGATAGCCGGGGCCGTCGTGCCGGCGGTAGCGCTGGCCGCTGACGAAGCCTGGGCAATCCATGCGGATGGGGATGTGCTCGGTGTCATACCAGGCGTTGAACCTTGCCTCGAAGTCCGCGCCGGGCGTCATCTCCGAGAACAGCGTCGACTTGCCCTTGCCCGCCATCGCCATGCTCCCCGATTGACATAATGTCAGACGATCTGATAGTCGATTCAGGCAGAGTGTCAAGGCTTGAGGGTTGGAAATGCAGCTCACCATAAGGCGCACCTGCGTCATCATTGGCGACAAGAACGAAGAAGCCGGCCGTGTCAGTCCGGTGCCCCAGCGCAAGGTGGCGGTGGTGGCCATCGTCAAGAATCCCTATCTCGGTGGCTATGTCGACGACCTGAGCGAGCTGGTTTCCGCCAGCGTCCCGCTCGGCGAGACCATGGCTGAACTGGCTCGCGAGGCGCTCGGCGGGCGCGGCGTGCAGAGCTATGGCAAGGGCGGCATCGTCGGTCTCTCCGGCGAGCAGGAGCATGCCAATGCCCTGCTGACCACCGCCTTCGCCACGCCCTTCCGTTCCATGATCGGCGGAGGCGAAGCGTGGATTTCGTCCATGACCAAGGTGGCCGCCCCCGGTGCGCTGATCGACATTCCCATGAACCACAAGGACGATGTCTACGTGCGCTCGCACTATGACGGCATGTCGCTGGTGCTGCCCGACGGACCGATGCCGGACGAGATCGCGGTCATCTTCTGCATGGCCAGCATCGGCCGGCTGAATGCCCGCGTGGGCGGTCTCACCCATGAAGAGGTTGCCGCGCGGCCGAAGGGCGCGCAAGCGTAGGAGCTGCGGGGATGAAGACGGCGATTGTCAACCTCTCGAAGGTCATCACGGGCGACCTCGATCAGCCGGTCATCGCGGCGGATGGCGTGCTCTGTGTCGAAGGCAAGATCGCTGAAATCGGCACTCTGTCCGCCGCCGCCGTGGCGGATTGCGACGTGGTGATCGACGCCGATGGCGCCATGGTGATGCCGGGGCTGATCGATTCCCACGTCCACATCACCTTCGGCGACTATACGCCCCGGCAGAAGACCGTCGGCTTTCTGGAAAGCTACCTGCATGGCGGGGTCACCTCCGCCATCAGCGCGTCCGAGGTGCATGTGCCGGGGCGCCCGCGCGATCCGGAAGGGGTGAAGGCGCTCGCGGTGGCCGCCCAGCGCTGCTTCGCGACCTACCGGCCCGGCGGCATGCGGGTCTATGCCGGCAACCTCATTCTGGAGCCGGGGCTCACGCCGCAGGATCTCGCCGATGTGCGCGCCCTCGGCGTGTGGATGGTCAAGGCCGGCTTCGGCGATTTCGCCACGCCCTATGAATATGCCCCGCTGGTGCATGAGGCGCGCAAGCTCGGCATGATCTCCATGGTTCACACCGGCGGTTCGTCCATTCCAGGCTCGTCCGGCATCTGGGCGGACCATCTGCTCGCCATGCAGCCGGACGTGTCCTATCACGTGAACGGCGGCCCGGTGGCGATCCCCGATGCCGACTTCCCGCGGCTGGTGAACGAGAGCGGCATGGCGCTTCAGGTCTGCACCGCCGGCAACCTTCGCACCACGCTTCTTGTGGCGAAGCTGCTGGCGGATGCCGGGCAGATGGAGCGCCTGCTCATCGCCACCGATACGCCAACCGGCAGCGGCATCATGCCCCTCGGCCTGCTCTACACCATCAGCCATCTCGTCGCGCTCGGCGGCATGGAACCCGAAGTGGCCATCGCCGCCGCCACCGGCAGCAACGCCCGCGTCTATGGGCTCGACAGTGGCGTTCTCGCTCCCGGTCGCGCAGCCGATCTGGTGGTGATCGACGCCTGCGCCGGCGGCTCGCAGGACGATGCCATGTGCGCGCTGCGCAACGGCGATATTCCGGCGGTCGGCGCGGTCCTCACGGCAGGCATTCCGCGTTTTGTGGGCCGCAGCCGCAACACCCCGGCGACGACCCGCACGGTGCGCGTCGCCCAGAACCGCATCCTTCAGGACTATTCCGGTCAGGCTCATTGAGCCGGTCCAACGACCCGCCATCCAGCGGCGGGCGCAGATGAGACGGCGCGTATTCACTCACACAAAGTGAGGATCACAATGACCTTCCGGCACCAGATTTCCCGACGTTCGCTTCTGCGCGGCGCCGCTTGCGGCTCTGCGCTTCTCGCCGCGCCCCCAATCGTCCGCGCGCAGGCCCCGATCACCATGAAGATCGGCACCGCCACGCTCAACGATGCGCAGCACGAGTGGATGAAGATCTTCGCTCGCCTCGTCGACGCGCAGGCCAAGGGCCGGATCAAGGTGGAGATCTATCCCTCCAGCCAACTCGGCTCGATCCCCCGCATGGTGGAGGGCACGCAGTTCGGCTCCATCCAGGCGGTGGTTGCGCCGCCGGAATTCCTCAGCGGCGTGGATACACGCTTCGAGATCATCGGCGCCCCCGGCGTATTCAGAGATGTCGCGCAGGCGACCGCCACTATTCAGGACCCCGCGTTCAACCGGGAGTTTCTGTCCATCGGCGCCAACAAGGGGCTGAAGGGCATCGGCATTTTCGTCAATGCGCCGGCCATCTTCAACACGCGCTCCAGGGTCGAGCACCTGAAGGATTTCGCGGGGCAGAAGCTTCGGGTCTTCGCGTCGCCCATCCAGACCGAGCAGATCAGGAAGCTCGGGGCGACTGCGGTACCCATGTCGCTGGGCGAGGTCCTGCCTGCGCTCCAGCAAGGCACCATCGACGGCCTGATGAGCGTGCTGCCGGTGCTCACCGCCATGCGCTTCTACGATGCCGCCAAATATATCATCGAGACAGACCAGGCCATGGTCACCGTCGTTTCGGTGGTCAGCAAGATCTGGTTCGACAAGCTGCCGGGCGATCTGCAGACGGCGGTGGCCGAGGCGGGCGCGGTCGCGAGTGTCGAAGTCGCCCCGTGGGCGGTCAATTTCGCCCGCCAGCAGCGCGAAGCGTGGACCGCTGCCGGCGGTGTGCTGACCAAGCTGCCATCGGCTGAGGAAGCCGAGTTCATGACGATGCTGCGCCCAATCGGCGCGGAGGTTTCGGCACGCAACCCGCAGGCGAAGGCGCTGTTTGACCTGCTGGTCAAGACCGCGGCCACCAAGGCATGAGCGCGCAGGCCGAACGGGTCGTCCCGCCGTCCAGGGACACCTTGTCGGCGGTCGCCACTTGCGCCGGACATGCGATTGCGGCGGTGGCGGTGCGGATTGCCGGCGTGGCGCTTCTCGCCATCGTCGCCATCAACTGTGCCAACGTCGTCGGACGCTATTTCTTTGCCGCCCCCATCGGCTGGGCGGAAGAGGCGATGCTGTATCTGATGGTCCTGCTGGTCTTCAGCGCCATGGCCACGGTGACGTGGCAAGGGCGGCACATTTCCATCGAGCTGGTGGCGGACCTCATGCCGGCGGCGGCGCGAAAGGCCGCGCGCCTGCTGGTCATCGTGCTCACCGTCGCCACATGCCTTCTCGTCGCCTCATCCAGCTACGAGGTGGTCTCGATGCTGCACGCCTTCGACCAGCGCAGCGACGCCCTGGAAATGCCGATCTGGATTCCGCAGGGCTGCATTCTGGTCGGGCTGGTGCTTGCGGGTGCGCTCACCGTGCTGCGCCTTCTGGCCTATCGGCTCGACGAACCGGAGCGCCGCCTCGACTGAGGATTCGAAAGAGGGAGGCCCGTCATGGGGGCCCTGGTTTTTGGTGTCCTGCCCCTCGGCCTGCTCGGGCTCGGCGCGCCGATCTTCGTCGTCCTGCTGATCGCGACCTGCGCCGGCATGCTGTTCATCGGCGACATTCCGCTGCGGGCCGTCCACACCGCCATCTTCGGCAGTTTGGACGTCTTCTCGCTGCTTGCCATCCCGCTGTTCATCCTTGCCGGTGACATCATGGCGCGGGGCGGCATCGCACGCCGGCTCATCGAACTGATCCTCGCCATGATCGGCGGCGTGCGCGGCTCCATGCCCATGGCCACCGTCGCCTCGGCGGCGGCGTTCGGCGCCATGTCCGGTTCGAGCGTGGCCTGCGTGGCGGCCATCGGCAAGCTGACCATCCCCGCGCTGGAGAAGGGGGGCTACACCCGCATCTTCTCGGTCAGCCTGATCACCGCCACCGGCGTCATCGACGTGATCATCCCGCCCTCGATCCCGATGATCATCTACGCGATCGCCGCACAGCAGTCGGCCTCCGAACTGTTTCTGGCCGGCATCGTGCCGGGCCTTGTCGTGGCGGCGGCGCTGGCGGGCTATGTCTATCTGCATGCCCGCTGGCACAACATCGCCATCGGCGCGCGCCCGCGCTGGTCGCAGATCCGGGTGGCTGCGCGCGGCGCGATCTGGGCCGTGCTTGCGCCGGCGATCGTGCTCGGCGGCATCTATGGCGGCGTGTTCACGCCCACCGAGGCGGCAGGCGTCGCCTGCGTCTACGCCATCGTCGTCTCGGTATTTTTATACCGCGAGATGACGCTGGCGCAGGTCTGGCAGGTCACGCTCGAGTCCTGTGTCCTGGTGGCGCAGATTATGATCATCGTCGCGGCCGCAGGCGCCTATTCCTGGCTTATCACCACCAGCGGCTTCCCCGCCCGGCTGGTGGAGGGCATCGCCAGCCTGCAACTGGAAACCTGGATGCTGCTGCTGGCCATCAACCTGATCCTGCTGTGCGTCGGCAGCGTTCTGGAGCCGCCCGCCGCCATCCTCGTTATGGCGCCGCTGCTCACCCCGATCGCCCATCAGGCGGGCCTCAATCCGCTGCACTTCGGCATCATCGTGACGGTGAACCTTGCCGTCGGCATGTTCATGCCGCCCTTCGGCCTGAACCTGTTCGCCGCGCACGCCATCTTCGGCACGCCCCTGCCGCGTCTTTATCGCGGGGTGGTGCCGTTCTTCGTGATCTACCTCATGATCCTGATGCTGCTGACCTATGTCCCGGCGCTGACGTTGGCGCCCATGGCCCTGTACCGGTGAAACGCCCCCGGAGGGAGCGAGGCGCCCCCTCCGGTGTCAATCGGCATGGAAACCTGATGCGATGGTCATGCTCAGGCACCCGCCACGACCTTGCCGAGGCCGGACTTGAGCGCATGCTCCATGCGCTCGTCCGGAGGCGTGATCTCGGTCACGAGGTCGCGCAGGTGTGCCTTGTTGCCCAGCGGCTCCAGCACCATCTCGCGCGGCTCCAGGCGGGCCGTGCAGGCATAGTCCACCTTGCCGTCGACGATGATCATGCACTCCTTGCAGGTGTTGGCGCTGATGCAGGAGTGACGGATGGACAGCGTGGCATCGAGATGGGCGCGTACGAAGCGCAGCCCGTCCAGCACCGACTGGCCGGGGGTGTAGGGCACCTCGTAGGACGAGGTGGGGGCGTCCTCGCCGGCATTGCCGCGGCGAACAATCAGGGTGGCGGTCTCACGCATCAGGCGACCTCGCAGAGGGTGTGTCCCTCGACCGGGGCGCGGCCGAGCACGATGTCGTCGCCCGCCAGCTTCACCGTATGGTGCAGCACGAAGGCGGGATCCATGGCGGGGAAGTCGTCGCGCTGGTGGGCGCCGCGGCTCTCCTTGCGGGCGAGCGCGGAGCGCGTCACCGCTTCCGCAACGAGCAGCATGGTGCGCAGGTCGAACCAGTCCAGGCGCGCCATGTTGTAGGGGCCGGGCGCGCCGGGCGGCAGCGCACCGACGCGCGTTTTGAGGACGGCGATGGCGGCGAGCGCCTTGTTGAGGCCGTCCTCGGTGCGGAACGGCCCCACGTCGACGGACATGACCTGCTGCAGCTCGGCGATGAGGCCGGCGTGGTTCTCCCCGTGCTCCGGCGCCACCGCCGAGACGAGGTCGAGGGCGCCGGCCGGCACCGGGGCATCGGCATTGCCGGCGGCTCGGGCATGGAGCGCCGCGGTGCGGCCCGCAGTGCGGCCGAACACGAAGGCTTCGGTGATGGCATTGCCCGAGAGGCGGTTGGCGCCGTTGGAGCCACCGTTGGCCTCGCCGCAGGAAAACAGGCCCGGCACGCTGGTGCGCATCCGGGCGTCCACCTTCACCCCGCCCATGTGGTAGTGGGCGATGGGAGCCACCTCGATGGGCATCCGGGTGAGATCGATGCCGTTGGCGGCGAGCCGGTCGATCACTGGCCCGAAGGAGGCGCGCAGCGTCTCCGCCGGGATGTGCTGGAAGGAGAGGTAGGCGCCGCCCGCCGGCGAGCCGCGGCCCGCCTTTACCTCGGAGAGGATGGCGAAGGTGGCGCGGTCGCGCGTCACGTTATAGGTGCCGGCCTCCTCGTTGCCGTAGTCGTTCACGAACTCGCGCATCTCGGCGTTGAGCAGGCGCCCGCCGAGCTTGTAGCGGAAGGGGTCCCACATGATGGGGTCCATGCCCACAAGGCGGGGCGCGAGGTGGCCGATGGGGAAAAACTGGACGAACTCCATGTCCGTCAGCTCGGCGCCGGCGCGCAGGGCGAGGGCATAACCGTCGCCGCCCATGTTGGCGGAGGCGCTGTTGCGCTGGTAAAGCCGGGTGAGGCCGCCGGTGGCGATCACCACCGCCTTGGCCTTCACCATCACCGGCCGCCCGTCGGCCAGCGAGAAGCCCGCGGCACCGGTGGCGACGCCGTCGGTCACCAGGACGTCGGTGATGTAGAGGTCGCCGATGCGGGCGACCTCCTTCTGGCGCAGCACGCGGCCGCGCAGGGTCTTGGCCACCGCCGGGCCGGTGGAGAGGAAGTCCACGTAGACGCAGCGCGGCCGGTCGTGCCCCGGGGCCAGCGCTTGGCGGATGGAGCCGTCGTCGTTGCGCGCCCAGCCCACTTTCCACTCGTCGAGCTGGAGGATGTCGCGGGGACCTTCCTCGCACACCAGCTGGGAGAGGGAGGCGTCGCACAGCTCGCGGCCGGCGGCGAGAGTATCGGCGAGGTGATGCTCCCAGCTGTCGGGTGTCTGGGAGCCGAGCGCCACCGCCACGGTCATCTGCGCCATGATGGTGGCGCCGCTGCGCCCGATGAGGCTGCGGTCGGCGAGGATGACGCCGGCGCCTTCCTTGCCGGCCTCCAGCGCCGCCATCATGCCGGCGGCGCCGGAGCCAATCACCAGCACGTCGGTTTCGAGTTGGACCACATCCATTGCCACTGTCATGCCTTTCTTCGAGATCGGCCCTGCGTCAGACCGTGGCCGCGGAGCGGGCCGCCTGGTTGTAGTATCCGGAGACGGCGCGCAGCACCTCGCCGACCTCGGAGAGGATCTCCTCGGACGGGCCGCCGGACGAACGCAGCGGCTTCACCAGCAGTTGCTCGCGGATGGCGGCGTAGCGCGTGCACGCGGCGATGCCGGTGGGGGTCGCCTCCACCACCTTTTCCTTGCCCATACGCCGGGTCTTCACGAGGCCGGCGCTCTCGAGCTTGCGCAGCGCGTAGGTGGCGACGTGCGTCTCCTCGATGTCGAGGATGAGGGAGACGTCCGAGAAGGATTTCGGCCGATCCCGATGTCGCACGATGTGCAGGATGAGCACCTCGAGCGGCGACAGGTTGGGCGTGCCGGCGGCCGCCATGCAGCGCACGATCCAGCGCTCGAAGGCGTGGACCGCGAGGATGAGGCCGAACTCGGTCTCCGACAGCGCCGGAGACCCGCCGGCCGCCAGATGCGCCGACGAGACGATGGGATCGTAGATGGCCGCATCGGCCGGCCTGCGCTTGGAACCCTTCATATCCCAGCCTCCCGTGGCGGCCGCGCTGCAAGCCGGTTCGAAATCTGAATCGATCAAGATTCCATCCTTCTGTCCAAATCGTAGGCGGCTGGATTTTTGGCTTTATTTATAAGTTTTTGAACGTGGAGATCGCCGGCAGCCCCGGAGCCGTCCTGCATTCCTTCCATCCATCTTACCTACTTTTTACCTGTAATTTCTCACTATCAGGCACGGCGATGCAGGCGGCGTGCCAGCCTCTAACGCTCCATGAACGCCTTCCCGATCACATCGTGACCGGGGTTGGCGTTCCTGCCTTCTTCAAGGCCCTGGGCATCGAACCTCCGGGTCATGTCGGCGAGCATGGCCGGCTGCCGCAAAGCATGAAACAGTCATTGGCTGCGCCGATCCTGGGCCGCTCAAGATCGCCCGGCGGCGGCCGGAGGCGAACGCGCCCGTGATGCGGCCCGCGTTGGCGGACGGCTCGCGCCGCGCGCCCGGCAGCAGCGCATCGTGCACCGGCGTGCCGGTCGGCTTGCGGCCGGCGAGGATGCGGTCGCCCTGCTTCAGGTGCTGGAGCCGCGAGGTCCGTGGGCCCGCCCGCTGCTGGGCGATCATCTTGAACTGCCCGCTGGCGAAGCGGAATGCGGGATCACGCGTGGTCGAGAAGCTGAACAGGATGTTGGTCCAGTGGCGGACGGACGGAACGGCTTCTGTGTTGAAGCTGCTCATGGCGCTTGTTCTGGAAGGTTTTGTTTTTGAAGGGGCGGCGCGCGGCCGGGTCAAACGGCGGCGAGCTGGTACTCACGCTCGACCGAGTTCGCGTGCCGGCGGTGGTCGAAGCCGTAGACGTGCAGCGAGATGGCTTCCTCCGGGCCGAGGGAGGCCATCTGGTGCAGGTTGGGACCCGTGGGCAGCATGCAGGCGACGAAGCCGGGTCCGTGGGTCACGGTGGACTTCAGGACCGCGCGCTTGGTGTCGATGGCCGAGAAGCAGCTTTCCTCGATGGTGCCTTTCAGCACGGCGAAGCAGCAGGAGCAGTGATGGTCGTGGATGGACGTGCGCGCCCCCACGTCCCACACCATCGCCCACACGCTGATGTCCTCGTCGCCATAGACGAGGTTGCGGGCATAGTTGCCGGGCTTGCGGGCGAGGGAGATGCCATCCAACAGGCCGGGCCGCGCGACGAGCTCGGCGAGGGTGGCGTGGGCAGCCTCAAGATAGGTCTCGGCGATGCTGCGGCTGGCGGCGCCGAGGCGGGAAAGGAGGTCCGCGTCGTGGCTGTGGTGCAGTGCGTTCATCTCACATCCTTCTCGCAGGAGCGAAAAAAGGATAGGCGCCGCAGCCGGGAACGAGATTGCAAACTTTGCGCTGTTTGCTCTAAAACGAGGAATAATTTTCTCTCGATAACGTCCATTCAAAAATCATATCGCGGCAATGAGCCAGCATGGAGAATGCATTGCCTCGTCCGCCGATTCTGAAGCTGGATGCCGTCGACCTGCGCTTGCTGCGGATTCTCCAGGCTGACGCGAACCTGCCCCTCGCCGATCTCGCCGAGCAGGTCGGCCTGTCGCCGACGCCCTGCTGGCGGCGCATCCACAAGCTGGAGAGCGCCGGCGTCATTCGCCGCCGCGTGGCGCTGCTCGACCGTAAGCTGCTGAACGCCAACGTCACCGTGTTCATCGCCGTGCGCACGAACAAGCATTCCGCCGATTGGCTGGAGCAGTTCGCCCGCGCCGTGCGCGACATTCCCGAGATCGTCGATTTCTACCGCATGAGCGGCGAGATCGATTACCTCCTCAAGGCGCTGGTGCCGGATATCGCGGCCTATGATCAGGTCTACCGCAAGCTCATATCGAAGATCGAGCTGTCGGACGTCACCTCCATGTTCGCCATGGAGGAGCTGAAGTCCACCACCGAGATCCCGCTCGGCTTCGCCGCCAGCTGAGGGGCGGCGCCGTCCTGATCCTGCCGTCCGCGGCGGGTGGGCGGGCCTTCCCTCTGGCAGGCGAGAAGGTCGTATCGGGAGAGGGCGGCCTTGCCGTCCGTATCGAGGTCGGTGCGGCCGAACAACGAAGATTAAAAGGGCAGAGAGATGCCGCGGCGGAGGCGGATGTGCTTTGCTACGGACCACTCATCGCCGTCGCTGTATTCCATCTGATAGGTCGCTGTGGTAATGCAAATCCCATAGCGGTTGCGGGCGTATGGGGCAAAAAGTTGAGCCAGTGGCGGCGCCGGGCTCCGCTCCGAAGACATGGGTGGGAGGGCTGGCTGCCGCAACAGGGAGGACTTTACGCAACAGTAATCCTTCGGCCAATGTATCTCTGAGCTTTGTTGTCTTAAATTCTTCTGCCGTAAGGACGGCAGAGCAGGTGCAAGACGGAAGCGGAGACTAAATGAAGGTGTTTTGGACTCTTGCCTTTCTGGCGGGAACGGCGTGAGCGACGCGCTGTCGCAGCAAGGCGCGGGCGGGCGGCGGAAGCTGCCCATCGTGCGGCGGATGACACTGTGCCTGGCCACGGCCTGGCTGGCGTTGGTGACCGGCCTGGGTTGGTGGATGTCGCAGCTGATCGTGACAGCGCATCTGGACAGCTTGGCGGCCAGCGCCGAATATGAGGTCGTCACCACCGCGCGCGTCATGGACCGCTTGTTCACCGAGATGGTCAGCGTGGCCAATATGGTGGCGGGCCAGACCCAGGTGATCCAGCTTGCCACCCGCTATCGCGCAGATCCGCCCGGCTTTGCCGAGTTGACGCGCCAGCAGCGCGCCGCGGAGTTGACGCGCGACCCCCTGGTGCGCAAGGTCGGCGACTTCATGAACGCGCTGGCGAGTGACCTGCGCTATGCCCGCATTTACATGAACAACACATCCGACGACACCGTGACGGCCAGCAACTGGGCCGAGTCTGACAGCATCGTGGGCATGATCTACTCAGGTCGGCCCTATCTCATCGACGCGTTGCGTAATGGTAAGGGTTCGTCGTTCGGCATCGCCCGCCTGCTCAAAACCCCGTCCTATTTCGTGGCCAGCCGCATTGATGACGCGAACGACGTGCCGCTCGGTTCTGTCACGGTGAAGTTCGACGCGCCCGATGTGGCAACTTACCTGACAGGGCGGCATATCGCGCTGATCGTGAACCGTCAGGGGCGCGTGATCACCACGTCGTCCGAACCCTTCATGCTCCGCAATGTGGCAGCACTTCTGCCGCCCGGCACGCTACTGCCGCCGGACGGCGAAGAAGAGCCGGGCGAGCCCTTGGACATCCGCGCGATGGCCGGCTCTGCTCATGCCGATCAATGGCTCATCGACGGCCAGCCCTACCTGCTGCGGCGTCAGCCGCTGGCCGGTACCCCGTACCAATTGTTCACCCTGGCCTCGCTGGAACAGTTGGCGCCCATGCGCTGGCAGCACTTTTGGGCCGCAGGACTCGTGGCGGTGTTCGGCCTCGTCCTTATCCTGCTCGCTGGCCAGGCGACCAGGCAGATGATGATGCGCCGCCAGGATGAACGATATGCGGCTAACTATGATGCGCTGACCGATCTGCCGAACCGGCGCGCGGTGTTGACGGAGCTGGATCGGTTGTTCGCGCTAGCGAAACGGACGCAGCAATGGGTTCTCGTGGCGTTTGTCGATCTGGATGAGTTCAAGACGATTAACGACACGTATGGACACGCGGTCGGCGACAAATTTCTGGTCGAGGTCGGACAGCGCCTGTCGGTCGGACTACGTGCGAGCGATATGTTAGGGCGGTTCGGCGGTGACGAATTCATCGTGATCGGATTGGTGGCGCCGCCCGGCCCTGATGATCCGGACGAGGCAGTCGACGCGATGCGCCGCCGGCTGGCGCCGCTGCTGATCGGCACCTATGCTATTTCCGGGTGCAGTTTCGACTATTCAGGCGCAAGCTTTGGCATTGTCAGCGTCGATCCGTCCGTGAGTTCGCTGCGCACCGCGCTCAAGCTAGCCGATAAGCTTATGTATGCCGACAAACGGGCACGAAGCGCGCAGTCACTTCGTCATCTGAGCGCAGAGCCGCTAGACTGCCACACCGAGTGACCGCTCGCGATCCGGCCACCGGCCTTAGATCGCTGCAGGGACGCCAGCCCCGGCTCCCCGATGGACCGGCGATCTTCGTGCCGGTGAACGCGCCCTCGGGCTGCGCCAGGATGACATCGCCTTCGTTCAGGCCGCCACGCACATCCACGCGGGCCTCGCCGATGGGGCCAAGCTCCACGGCTGCCACCAGGCCCGTGCATCGCGCATCACAAACCCCTCCCGGCGAACCGCTTCAGCTTGGTGTTCTCATCCTCCAGCTGGCGCAGCGGTAGAACGCAGCGGTAGAACGTCGCGTCCGAAATCGCGGTACTCCGGCACACCTCCGCTCCCGGTGTCCCATCTTCCGCCTGCTTCAGCATGAATGCGATCTGTGCCCTAGTTTAATAAAATCGATTAATAAACTTATAAGTTACATCGTCAACCCCATCCTATGGGGAATTCCGGCATCGCCTTGCGCCGCAAAGGCGACGGGGCAACGCTTATCTTATTGAAATCAAAAAATATTATGTGGGGGCTCCAAGGGCAGGCATTTATAATATTAAATCAATTGACATTATATAATTTATTCCGTCATTTTCATGGAGATGACGGAGGCTCCTGATGAATGCGCTTCACGCGGCGGCTGCCGGCCCAGACTTCCTCTGGTTCATTCCGACCCACGGGGACGGCGCCTATCTCGGCTCGGAGACGCGGCAGCGCCCGCCGGAGTTCGCTTATTTCCGTGAGGTCGCGCAGGCGGTGGACCGGCTCGGATTCAAGGGTGTCCTGCTGCCCACGGGCCAGAGCTGCGAGGACAGCTGGATCACCGCCGCCGGCCTTGCCACCGTCACCGAGCGGCTGCGCTTCCTCGTGGCCCTGCGCCCCGGCGTCACCTCCCCCGCCTTCGCCGCGCGTCAGGCGGCGGCGCTCGACCGCCTCAGCGACGGGCGGCTGCTGCTCAACGTGGTGGTGGGCGGCCATCCGGCCGAGCTCGCCGCCGACGGCATCTTCCTCGACCATGACGCACGCTACCGGCAGGCCGATGAGTTCCTGACCATCTGGCGCGATCTCGTCGCCGGCAAGACGGTGGACTTCACCGGCAAGTATTACCGGGTGGAGCACGGCCGGCTCGACTTCCCGGTGGTGCAGCAGCCCCATCCGCCGCTGTGGTTCGGCGGCTCCTCGGACGCCGGCCACGAGGTGGCCGCCGAGCACGCCAGCGTCTATCTCTCCTGGGGCGAACCGCCCCATATCCTGAAGGACAAGCTGGCGGACGTGCAGGCCCGGGCGGCAAAGCGCGGGCGCAAGCTGAAGTTCGGCCTGCGCATCCACTTCATCGTCCGCGAGACCGAGGCGGAGGCCTGGGCGGCGGCCGACAGGCTCATCTCCCGTGTTTCCGACGAGCAGATCGAGAATGCGCAGAAGCGCTTCAAGGTCGAGATGGATTCCGTCGGCCAGGCCCGCATGGCAGCGCTCCAGCCGGGCGACCGCAACAAGCTCGAGATCGCGCCCAATCTGTGGGCCGGCATCGGCATGGTGCGGCGCGGCGCCGGCACGGCGCTGGTGGGCGACCCGAAGAGCGTGGCCGCGCGCATCCGCGAATACCAGGAGATCGGTATCGAGACCTTCATCGGCTCCGGCTATCCGCACCTGGAGGAAGCCTACAGGGTGGCCGAGCTGTTGTTCCCCGAGCTCGGCATCGACGGCCGCCGCCGCAAGGTTTCCGAAAATATCGTCAATGAGTTCGCCGTGGGCTCCCACAGCGCGGAACGGCGCCTTGCCGCCATCTCCTGACCGCGATCGAGAGGACAGATTCATGACCAGTCGCCGCAGGTTCCTTCGCCTCGCAGCCCTCGCCCTCGCGCCGGCCTTCGCCGCGCTCCCCGCCCGGGCCGAGGGCACGCTGCGCATCGCCCAGCAGTTCGGCACCCTCTACACGCCCTTCCATGTGATGAAGGAAAAGGGGCTGATCGAGAAGCACGGCAAGGCGCTCGGCATCGACATCACCGTGGACTGGACGCGCCTGTCCGGCGGCTCGGCGGTGAACGATGCGCTGCTCGCCGACACCATCGACATCGCCTCCGCCGGCATCGGGCCGTTCCTCACCTTGTGGGACAAGACGCGCGGCACGGCCAACGAGGTGAAGATCGTGGGCGCGTTCGGTGCGCAGCCGAACTTCCTGCTCACCAACAATCCCAACGTGAAGACCATCAAGGACTTCACCGACAAGGACCGCATCGCCATGCCGGTCGCGGGGGTGTCGGTGCAGGCCCGCATCCTGCAGCTCGCGGCCGAGCAGACCTTCGGCCCCGGCCATGCGAAGACGCTGGATCAGCTGATGGTGACGCTGCCGCATCCGGACGCCACCGCCGCCCTCCTCTCCGGCTCCACCGAGATCACCGGCTATCTCTCCAACGCACCCTTCCAGAACCATGCGCTGAAGGACCCGAAGATCCGCAAGGTCTTCTCCTCCTACGAGATCTTCGGTGGCCCGGTGACGCCCACCGTGGCCTATGCGAAGGCGACATTCCGCAAGGACAATCCCAAGACCTACAAGGCCTTCCTCGATGCCTTCGAGGAGGCGACGAGATGGGTGGACCAGAACCGCAGGGAGGCAGCGGAGATCTATGTGAAGGTGGAGCAGTCCAGGCTCGACCCGGCCTTCATCACCGAAGTGCTTTCCGATCCCGATACTCAATATACCCTGGTGCCCCTCGGCACCTTGAAGTTCGCGGACTTCATGAACCGCATCGGCGCCATCAAGGCGAAGCCGGCGAGCTTCAGGGACTTCACCTTCGAAGACCTGCATTCGGCATCCGGCAGCTGAGGAGGGGCGCATGACGGCCCTGCCCGTGATCCCGCCCGCCGAAATCCGCAGCGCCGTGCCGGTGCTGGAGGCGCGCGGCCTCACCCTCGACTATGCGGGCGCCGCCGGGCGGCACCGCGCGGTGGAGGACGTGAGCTTCGATGTCGCGGCCGGGGAGCGGCTGGTGCTGCTTGGGCCTTCGGGCTGCGGCAAGTCCTCCATCCTCAAGGCGCTGGCGGGCTTCCTGAAGCCCGCCGCAGGGACCGTGCACATCCGCGGCCGGGCCATCAGGGGACCCGGGCCGGAGCGCATCGTCGTGTTTCAGGAGTTCGACCAGTTGCTGCCGTGGAAGAGCGTGCGCGACAACGTCGCCTTCCCGCTGCGCGTCGCCCGCAAGGTGCCGCTCAGGGAGGCGCGCGAGCGGGCGGACGCGGCGCTGGTGAAGGTCGGGCTCGCCCGTGCCCTCGATGCCTATCCGCACACCCTCTCCGGCGGCATGAAGCAGCGGGCGGCCATCGCCCGTGCGCTCGCGGCCGAGCCCGACGTGCTGCTGATGGACGAGCCCTTCGCCGCGCTCGACGCTCTAACCCGCCGGACGCTGCAGGAGGACCTGCTCAAGCTCGCCGAGGAGCAGGGCTTCACCCTGGTGTTCGTTACCCACGCCATCGACGAGGCAGTGCTGGTGGGCACCCGGCTTCACCTGCTCGCAGCCCATCCGGGCCGGACCATCGCCACCTTCGAGACCGCGGGCCTCGGCCTTGCCGAGCGCGGCTCCCCGCCCTTCGAGCAGGTGGTGCGGGACGTTCACGACCTGCTGTTCGCCGATGGAGGCCACCATGTCTGATGCTGACCTCGCCCGCGCCGACCGGCTCGTTGCCGGCGCGCCGGGCGTATCGGGGCGTCGCTTCCAGCCTTCGGCGGCGCTCGCGGCCCTGTGGCAGGTCACGCTGGTGCGGCGTGCGGTGGTGCTGGCAAGCCTCGCCGCCCTCTGGCAGGTGGCCGCGCTCTGGCAGAACAATCCGCTGCTTTTCCCCACCTTCACCGATACCATCTCGGCGCTGGCCGAGGGGCTGCGCCACGAGGACCTTTTCCCGGCATCCGTCGCCTCGATCACCGTGCTGCTGAAGGGCTATGTTCTGGCGATCGCGCTGGCGCTGGTGTTCGTTTCGGTGGCCATCGCGGTGCCGTTCGTGAAGGAGGTGCTGCTCACGCTCACCGCCATGTTCAACCCGCTGCCGGCCATTGCCCTCCTGCCGCTGGCCATGCTGTGGCTCGGCCTCGGTGAGGCGAGCCTGCTGCTGGTGATGGTGCATGCGGTGTTGTGGCCGTTCGCCCTCGCCGCGCTCACCGGCTTCGAGCAGGTGCCGGAAACCCAGCGCCTCGTGGGGCGAAACTACGGGCTGCGGGGCATCTCCTACATCGCCCTCATCCTGATTCCGGCGGCGCTTCCGTCCCTGCTGTCGGGCCTCAAGATCGCCTGGGCCTTCGCCTGGCGCACGCTGATCGCGGCGGAGCTGGTGTTCGGCGTCTCCTCCCGCTCCGGCGGCCTCGGCTGGTACATCTATCGCAACCGCAACGAACTGCTCACCGACAAGGTCTTCGCCGGCCTGGTGACGGTCATCCTCATCGGCCTGATGGTGGAGGGGCTGTTCCGCGTGGTGGAGCAGCGCACGGTCCGCCGCTGGGGCCTGCAGCGCTGATCGCATGCGGGTTCCGGCCGTGGTGGGCGGAGCGAAAGGCGAAATGCCCGGCCGCCATCGCGGCGGGCCGGGTGTCAATCGAATGGCGCGAATGCCGCCGGCACAGACAGGCACCGACAGGCGGTGAGGCCTGCGCGGCTCAGACGGCGGCGAGGATGCGCTCGTGGAGCGCAGCCGCCGCGGCGCCGGAACGCCGGCCGCGCGGCAGTTCCCCCGCCGGGTCCACCTGCACGTCGAGGGCGATCTCGCCCTGGCGCAGCACCACCACCCGGTCGGCGAGGGAGACCGCCTCGGCCACGTCGTGGGTGATGAGGACGACGGTGAAGCCGTGCTCGGTCCAGATGCGCTCGGTGAGGCGGTGCATCTCCACCCGGGTCAGGGCGTCGAGGGCGCCGAACGGCTCGTCCAGCAGCAGCACGCCGGGGCGGGAGACGAGGGCGCGGGCGAGGGCCACGCGCTGCCGCTGCCCGCCGGAGAGGACGAAAGGCCACTCCCGGCCCCGGTCTGCGAGGCCCACGTCCCGCAAGGCCGCGTGGGCCTTTTCCCGCCAGCCGGGCCCGCGGGCGATGCCCACGTTGCCGAGCACCCGCTGCCACGGCGCGAGACGGGCGTCCTGGAACAGCAGCCGCGCCTGGGGCATGAGGCCGGTGACCGGGGTCTCGCCGATGCGCACCTCCCCGGAGGTGGCGGCATCGAGGCCGCAGATGAGGCGCATGAGGGTGGTCTTGCCACCCCCCGATCGGCCGACCACGGCGAGGAACTGGCCAGCGGGCACGTCGAGGTCGAGGCGGCGGAGCACCGGGCGGGCCCCGAAGCTCTTCACCACGCCGCGCAGGCTGATGCGCTCGCCCTGCGGCCTCGGCCTCGGGTCCGCCGCCTCCGGCGGCTGCGGGGCGCCGAAGGTGGCGCGGATGTCGGTGGCGCGCACGGCGGCGGCCACATCGGCGTCGGTGGCGGCGAAGATCTCCATCAGGCTACGCCTTGCGCGCCGGGCTGGTAGGCCGGGTGCCAGGCGAGCGCGCGCTGCTCGATGGCCCGCGTCAGGCTGTCGGCGAGCTTGCCGAGCAGGGCGTAGGCGAGCACGCCCAGCACCACCACGTCGGTCTGCAGGAACTCGCGGGCGTTCATGGTCATGTAGCCGATGCCTTCGGTGGAGGAGATGGTCTCGGCCACGATCAGGGTGAGCCACATGATGCCGAGGGCGTAGCGCAGGCCCACCAGCACCGAGGGCAGGGCGCCGGGGAGCACGATGCGAGCGAACCGTGCGGCCGGGGACAGCCCGTACACCCGCGCCATCTCGATGAGCCCGCGGTCCACCGTGCGGATGCCGTGGAAAGTGTTGAGGTAGATGGGAAAGGCCACCCCCACCGCGACCAGGAAGATCTTCGCCTCCTCGCCGATGCCGAACCACAGGATGACGAGGGGGATGATGGCGAGATGCGGCACGTTGCGCAGCATCTGCAGGGTGGAATCGAAGGCGGTCTCGGCCGGCCGCCACACGGCGTTGAGCACGCCGAGGGCGAAGCCGATGCCGCCGCCGATGGCGAGCCCGGTGAGGGCGCGCCCGGTGGAGACCGAGATGTTGGCGATCAGCGAGCCGTCCCCCAGCGTCCGCCAGAAGGCGAGCGCCACGTCGCTCGGCGCCGGCAGCACCCGCGAGGACAGGAAGCCGAGGCTTGCCGCGGCCTGCCACAGTGCGAGCACGCCGAGCGGCAGCGCCCAGGGGATGAGCGCCTTCAGGAGCCCGCGCCCCACTGCCTTCAGGCGCTCCGGCGCCGGGACGGCGGGTGGGGCATCCTGAAGCGCCAGCTGCGGCACGGCGTGGGGCGGAATGGCGCCCTGCGTCAGGGCGATGGCGTCAGTGGGGGCGGACGGGCTCATGGCGGACCGCGCTCAGGACTTCGGCGCGCGCAGGGCGTCGGCGATGCGCACCGGCTTCGGGATCAGGCCGAGGGCGGCGAAGGCGTCCGCCACCTGCTGCTGCTGGGCCGCCACGTCGGGGGTCAGCGGCTTCACGTCATACTGCTGGCGGGCGAGGGCGACCTCCAGGATCGGCGCGGGAATGCCGATGAGGGGGGAGAACTCGGCGGCGGCGGCCTTCGGATTGGCCTTCACCCAGGCCCCGACCTCGGCGACGCCGGCGAGCACCGCGTCCACCACCTGCGGCGCCTGGTCCACGAATGCCTTGGTGGAGAAATAGAACTGGTAGTTGGAGACGATGCCGGTGCCGTCCGCCAGCTGGCGTGCCTCGATGGTCTTCTCCGCCGCCGCCTGGAAGGGATCCCAGATGGCCCAGGCGTCCACCGCGCCGCGCTCGAAGGCGGCGCGGGCATCGGCCGGGGTGAGGAAGGCGGGCTTGATGTCGGCGTAGGCGACGCCCGCCTTCTCCAGGGCCTTCACCAGCAGATAGTGGACGTTGGAGCCCTTGTTCAGCGCCACCGTCTTGCCCTTCAGGTCGGCGACCGTCTTCAGCGGGCTGTCCTTGGGCACGAGGATGGCCTCGCCCTGCGGCGCGGCGGGTTCAAAGCCCACATAGACGAGCGGCGCGCCGGCCGCTTGGGCGAAGATGGGCGGCGCCTCGCCGGTGTTGCCGAAGTCGATGGCGCCGGCATTGAGCGCCTCCAGAAGCTGCGGGCCGGCGGGGAACTCGGCCCACTTCACCGTGTAGCCCAGCGGCTTCAGCCTCGCCTCCAGCAAGCCCTTGTTCTTGAGCAGGATGAGGGTGCCGTACTTCTGGTAGCCGATGCGCACCACCTTCTCCTGGGCCAGCGCCGGAGCGGCGGCGAGGGCCGTGGCGAGGCCGGCGGCGAGGAGGGCGAAGCTGCGGCGGGCGAGGCTGCGGCGGGAAAGTCCGGAAGACATGGGAAGCGGGTCCTTCGCTGGGAGTGCGGGCGGGATCAGAGGGCGAGGCCGCGATAGTCGCCGGCCCAGTAGAGAAGCGGCTCGGCGCTCTCGGTGATGCGGGAGGCGACCACCCGGCCGATGACGATCAGGTGGGAGTGCCGCTCGATGGCGTCCTCCAGCTCGCAGTCGAAGGCGGCGAGGGCGTCGGCCAGCACCGGCGCGCCGGTCTCCAGCCGGGTCCAGTCCGCGCCCTGGTAGCGCTCCGGCCCCTTCAGCCCGCCCTTGCCGGCGAAGCGGTCGGCGACATCCTGGTGGTGCGGCCGCAGCACGTTGATGGCGAAGGCCCGCTCCTTCAGCAGCGGCGCCGCCGAGGAGGCCGCGCGGTTCACGCAGATGAGGAGCGTCGGCGGCTCCACCGAGAGCGAGGTGACCGAGGTGGCGGTCAGCCCTGTGCGCGCCTCGCCCTGGCCGACGGTCAGCACGCTCACCGCCCCGGCGAGCTTGCGCATGGCGGCGCGGAAGGCGAGCGCGCCGTCCGGCAGCTCGGATGCGCGGACGGCGGCGGTGAGGGAAGCGTGTGCGTTCATCGGGGAGCCTTCGCGGGGCGGAACGCTGGTGCCGGCAGGAGGCATCGCGCGGGCCTGGGGAGACCTCCGGGACACTCCGGAGGCGGCGGATCGGAGAAAAGGATAGACAGGCCGGCGGAAAATAATCAATAACTTCTATCAAAATTATTGACTAACTACGGTGCCGCCTTCTCCCGCCACGCCGACATCCCCAGAGCCGGAGCCTCTCCATGTCCGTGATCGCCGCCAATCCGCCCCTGCCCGCCGCCAGCGAAGCCAACGTGCTGTGGTTCCTGCCCACCCATGGCGATGGGCATTATCTCGGCTCGTCGCACGGCGCGCGCGAGGTGAGCCTGCCGTATCTGAAGCAGGTCGCCCAGGCGGCGGACCAGCTCGGCTATTACGGCGTGCTCATCCCCACCGGGCGCTCCTGCGAGGACAGCTGGATCGTCGCTTCCGCCCTCGCCGGTCTCACCGAGCGCCTGCGCCTGCTGGTGGCGGTGCGGCCGGGCCTGCTCTCCCCGGCAGTGGCCGCGCGCATGACGGCGACGCTGGACCGGATCTCGGGCGGGCGCGCCCTCATCAACGTGGTGACCGGCGGCGACCCGGTGGAGAACAAGGGCGACGGCTTCTTCGCCGACCATGCCGAGCGCTATGAGATCACCCGCGAGTTCCTCGACATCTATACCCGCCTGCTCAAGGGCGAGGAGGTTACCTCCACCGGCAAGCACCTGCAGGTGGAGGGCGGCAGGCTGCTCTATCCGCCGGTGCAGCAGCCCCACCCGCCGCTGTTCTTCGGCGGCTCCTCGGCCCCGGCGCACGAGGTGGCGGCCCGGCAGGTACAGAAGTATCTCACCTGGGGCGAGCCCCCGCGCAGGTGGCGGAGAAGATCAGGGACATCCGCGCCCGTGCCGCCGCGGTGGGCCGCGAGGTGACGTTCGGCATCCGCCTGCACGTGATCGTCCGCGACACGGCGCGCGAAGCCTGGGCGGCGGCGGACGACCTCATCCGCTACATCGACGACGCCACCATCGCCGAGGCGCAGACGGTATTCGCGCGCATGGATTCGGAAGGCCAGCGCCGCATGAGCGCCCTGCACGGCGGGCGCCGCGACAAGCTGGAGGTGGCACCGAACCTGTGGGCCGGCGTCGGCCTGGTGCGCGGCGGCGCCGGCACCGCCCTCGTCGGCGACCCGCAGACGGTGGCGGAGCGCATGAAGGAATACATGGCCCTCGGCATCGACACGTTCGTGCTGTCCGGCTATCCGCATCTGGAGGAGGCCTACCGCTTCGCCGAGAGCGTGCTGCCCCTGCTGCCGCTGGCGCCGGGCACCCGCAGCCCGAAGGCGGTGACCAACCATCGCGGGCCGTTCGGCGAAATCATCGGCAACACCATTGTTCCGCAGGAACGCCGGGCCTCGGCGTCCTGAGGCCCGGCCGGCGAGGAGGACCCGACATGCTGAACGTGTGGGACGGGCGCAAGTCCATCATCGTGGTGGGCGGCGGTTTCTCGGGAACCCTGTTCGCCCTCGCCGCGTCCGCCGCGCCGGGGTTCGACGTGGTGCTGGTGGAGCGCGAGCGGGTGGCGGGGCCGGGCCTCGCCTACGGCGCGTGCGATCCCTGCCACCTGCTCAACGTGCCCGTGGCGCGCATGGAAGTGGGCCTGAAGCCCACCTTCGCCCAGTGGCTCGCCGGCAGCGGCGCCGATCTGTCCGAGGCGCTCGCCGAGGCCGGCGGCGATCTCGCCCAGGCCTTCGTGCCCCGGGCCCTGTTCGGCGCCTACCTCGCGGCGCGGCTCGACGATGCCCTGGCCACCAGCGGCGGTCGGCTGCGCCGGGTGCGCGGCGAGGTGATGACGGTGCTCGACCGCCCGGTGCCCTCGGTGGTGCTGGCGGACGGGCGCCGGATCGAGGGCAGCCACGTGGTTCTCGCCACCGGCAACCTTCCGCCGAAGCCACCCCGCTGCCGCGACGGCGGCATCTACGACAGCCCGCTGTTCGTGCCCGACCCATGGCGCTGGGAGGATCTCCCCGCGCTCCCCGCGGACGCGCCCATCCTGCTCATCGGCTCCGGCCTCACCATGGTGGACGTGGCGCTGAGGCTCGCCGGGCACGGGCACAAGGGACCGCTGTACGCGGTCTCCCGCCATGGCCTCCTGCCCCACGCCCACGTCAAGGGCGGCACCTTCGAGCCGTTCCTCGATCCGGCGGAGGCCTCCGATCCCGTCGCCGCCCTGCGCCTCATCCGGGCGGCGGTGGCGCGGGCGGCGGAGCAAGGGGTGCCGTGGCAGCGGGTGATGGATGCGGTGCGCCCCTCCATCGCCCTGGTGTGGAGTGCCTGGCCGCAGCGCGCGCGGGAGCGGTTCCTGCGCCACGGACGCACCTATTGGGACATCCACCGCCACCGCATGGCGCCGCGGCTCGCCGACCGTCTCGGCGCGCTCGCCGCGTCGGGCCAGCTCAGCGTGGTCGCCGGGCGCATCGCCGGGCTGGAACGGGTGCCGGGCGGGGTGGCGGTGAGCGTGCGCCGGCGCGGCAGCGCCCGCGCCCTCGGCCTGGAGGTGGCGCGGGTGGTCAACTGCACCGGGCCCCGCTCGGACCTCGCCGGCCTTGCCGTGGCGCCGCTTGCCGGGCTCAGGGAGGCCGGCCGGGTGGTCCCCGACGCCCTGGGCCTCGGCCTCGAGACGCGCGGCGCGGCGGTGCTCGACCGCTACGGCCAGGCGTCCGACTGGCTGTACGCCCTCGGCCCGCTCACCCGGCCGGCCTTCTGGGAGGTGACCGCGGTGCCGGAGATTTCCGCGCAGGTGCACCGCCTGGTGGAGCACCTGTCGCGCGCCTCGCTCGCGCCCCATCGGCCGGATGCGCGGCTGATCGCCGATTTCGTCAATCTCGGCGAGGGGATCTGAGACCGATCCCGGCGCCGTCGGGATTTCGCCAGGGTCAGGCCGGAGCTTCGCCCGTGGCCCAGCCCTCGGCCTTCATGCCGTGGGCGAGGGCGCGGATATGGGCGTCGGTGGTGCCGCAGCAGCCCCCGAAGATCGTGAGCCCGTGCCGCCGCAGGCCCAGCATGGCGCGGGCGAACGCCTCCGGCGGGTCGCCCGCCAGCCGGTCGAGCCGGTTCAGCTCCTCCGCCGGCAGGTCGGCGGCATTGGCCTTCACCCCGGCGACGCGGTGATGGCCGGGCAGGGCCCCGGCGCCGGCCACCTGGTCCACCCGCGCGGGATGGACGCAGCCGAGCAGGAAATGCCGCGGCGGCGGGGTCACCCCTTCATCCACCCGCGCCACGGCGTCGGCGAGGGCGGTCCCGTCGGGCATCCGGCCGGCCTCGTCCACCACCGGGGCGAGGGCGTAGGGCAGGGCGGTGGCGGCGCAGGCGCGGGCGACGCCCTCCAGCTCCGGCGCGCTGGCGAAGGTCGGCGCATAGAGCAGGTCCACCCCGAGGGCGGCGAGGGTGCGCGCCTGCGCCCCGTGATAGGCCTCCGCCTCCGCCGTATCCGGCGCGCCGGCCGGGTCGTAGCCGTCGCGGCGCGGGCCGATGACGCCGGCGATGAGCACGCGCCCTTCGAGGCCCAGTTCGGCCCGCAGCCCTGCAAGCAGCTCGAAGGCGGCGGCGTTGACGCAGGCGAGGTCGCCCGGCGCGCAAAAGCCCTGCCGCGCCAGGCCATCGGGATGCGCCCGCCAGGTCGGCGTGCCCACCTGCATGGGCAGGCCGCTCTCCGCGGCGATCTCCAGGTAGCCCCGATAGATCGAGGCGAGCGTGGCCCGGCCGGTGTCGGAGAAGAGATGGACGAAGGCGGCGAAATCCGGCGTCGGCAGGCCGAACTCGTAGATCAGGCGGGTCTCGATGGCACCGTCGGCAAGGAGCGGGCCGGACAGAAGCAACTCGGCGGATCCAGCCACGGCGATCTCCAGGTTCGGGCGCGGATGCAGGCAAGGCGGGCGCTCGCGCCGGCTCCGGCCGCGCCGCCGGCCGATGCCAGGTCCAGCCAGCGGCATATGACAATATGCCGCCCCATCCCGGCGCGGAAGCCGGGTCACCCCGCGAGTGCCGCAGGCAAGCGCATCGGCGGCGGACCGGGAGCGCTCCTTTCACATTTTCGCGATGTCGATCTGCGGAGCCGTGTGGCGCAAAGGCCACCCCCGCAGTGCAGCATCGGTGGTAGACGGCTCTTGCAGTCGCGCTGCCGGCCGAGGTTCCGATCGACACCGGCGGCGCGGCGTTAACCTTAACGCCACCTGATCACGATTGAATGCGCCAGACCGCGGGACGAAACCGTCGCCCCGTGCCGGGCGTTGATACGCGTCGGTAATCGTATCGTTCCGAGTGGACAGAACATGGCCCCGATGTTCCCGAAGGTGTTGTTTCCCAACGTGTTCAACAAGGCTGCCCGGGCGGCCGCCGCGTCTGACGGCCCCCTCGTCGCCCGGCGCCTGTTCGTCCTCGGCGCGCCGCTGGCGCTCGCGGCCTGCGTCACCAACGCCCCCCCGGCGCCGCTCGGCCGCGCGGCTTTGATGTACGGCCCGGTGGACGGCGAGCCCTTCCCGGTGGACGAGGTGGACCTCTCGGAGGTCGATCCGCGCTTCCTGCGCCAGGAAGTCCCGGCGCCGTCCGGCACTGCGCCTGGCACCATCGTCGTCGATATCAACGAGCGCTTCCTCTATCTCATCGGGCGCGACGGCAAGGCCATCCGCTATGGCGTCGGCGTCGGCAAGCAGGGCTATTCCTTCAAGGGCTGGGCCACCATCAAGCGCAAGGAAAAGTGGCCCCACTGGACGCCCACCGCCAACATGGTCCGCCTGCAGCCGGCCCGCTACGGGCCCGTCGCCGCCGGCCTGCCGGGCGGTGAGACCAACCCGCTCGGCCCGCGCGCCCTCTATCTGTATGACGGCGACCGCGACACCATGTTCCGCATCCACGGCACCATCGAGCCGTGGAGCATCGGCCAGCAGGTGTCCTCCGGCTGCATCCGCCTGCTCAACCAGGACATCATCGACCTCTACGAGCGCGTGCCGCTGGGCACCCGGGTCTACGTGAAGGGCTGAGGTCACGGGGGCGGGGTGCCCCCGGCACGGCCGAGGTTTCTCCTCGTCCGCCCGGCGGCCGAGGGGGGCCGAGAGGGCAGCCGCCGCGGCCCTCATCCTTGCCGTTGCCGCCCCCGTCCTCTAAGACGCGCCATTCCATTTCAGACCGAAACGGGCGCACACATTTCCATGGCGAAAGACTTCAAGCCGAAGGCGCGGCTTCCCCGCGGCCTTGCCGATCGCACCGGCGCGGAGCTTTCCGCCACCCGCGCCATGCTGGAGAAGATCCGCGCCGTCTACGAGCTCTACGGCTTCGAGGCGCTGGAGACCCCGGCGTTCGAATATACCGATGCGCTGGGCAAGTTCCTGCCCGACCTGGACCGGCCCAACGAGGGCGTCTTCTCCTTCCAGGACGACGATGAGCAGTGGCTGTCCCTGCGCTACGACCTGACGGCGCCCCTCGCCCGCTACGTCGCCGAGCATTTCGACGCCTTGCCCAAGCCCTACCGCTCGTATCGGGCGGGCACCGTGTTCCGCAACGAGAAGCCCGGCCCCGGCCGCTTCCGCCAGTTCATGCAGTTCGACGCCGACACGGTGGGCGCCCCTTCGGTGGCCGCCGACGCGGAGATCTGCATGATGGCGGCCGACACGCTGGAGGCGGTGGGAGTACCGCGCGGCTCCTATGTGATCCGCGTCAACAACCGCAAGGTTCTGGACGGGGTGATGGAGGCCATCGGCCTCGGCGGCGAGGAGAATTTCGGCCGTCGCCTCACCGTGCTGCGGGCCGTCGACAAGTTCGACAAGTTCGGGGTGGAGGGCGTCGCGCTCCTGCTCGGGGCCGGCCGGCGCGACGAGAGCGGTGATTTCACCAAGGGGGCGGGGCTGGATCCGCGCCAGAGCGCGGTGGTGCTGGCCATGCTCACCGGCGCGGGTCTCACCGCCGACGCCGACGGGGTGCGGGTGGAGCTCGACGGCGACGTGGAGCTGGCGGCGGCGCTCGTCTCCAACGCCGCCTTCCTCGAAGGCATGGCGGAGCTGCGCGACATCGCCGCCCTGGTCGCGGCCGCCGGCTACCAAGACCGGGTGAGGATCGACCCATCCGTGGTGCGCGGCCTCGAATATTACACCGGCCCGGTCTACGAGGCCGAATTGACGTTTGAAATCAAGGATGAGGACGGCCGCCCGGTGCGCTTCGGCTCGGTGGCGGGCGGCGGCCGGTATGATGGCCTGGTGGCCCGCTTCCGCGGCGAGAAGGTGCCGGCCACCGGCTTCTCCATCGGGGTCTCGCGCCTGCTGGCTGCGCTGGCCTTCCTCGGCAAGATGGATGCCGAGGCGGAGCTGGGTCCGGTGGTGGTGCTGGCCATGGACAAGGAGCCCGCCCGCATCGCCGACTACATGAAGATGGTGGCGGACCTGCGCGCCAACGGCATCCGGGCCGAGATGTATCTCGGCGGCGCCGGCATGAAGGCGCAGATGAAATACGCCGACAAGCGTGGGGCGCCGGCGGTCATCATCCAGGGGTCCAACGAGAAGCTCGCCGGCGAGGTGCAGATCAAGGATCTGGTGGAGGGGGCGAAGATCGCGGCCTCCATCGCCGACAATGCGGAATACCGCGCCGCCCGCCCGGCCCAGTTCGCGGTGAAGGAAGAAGATCTGGTCGCCGCCATTCGCGACGTTCTGGAGCGCCGCGCCGTCCCGACCCTCGGGCTCGCGGACTGACGGGCGACTTTCCGCCTCTCGTTGCCGAGCGGCATGCGCCCGGCACGCCCCCGGAGACCATCCGGACAGCGATCCCGATCCCGTTGGCCACAGGCCCGTCATGCCCGGGACAAGCCCGGCCATGACGGCGGGATGGCCATGACCCCGTATCGACCCTGCGTCGACCCTTTCCCGACCGCCTCTCAGAGATAAGCGAGGCGCCGGTCGCGCCGGCGGTCCTGCACCGGCTGGTAGGCGATGCGGGCGTGGGCCGCGCAATAGGGCATGCCCGGATTGCTCTTGCCGCCGCAGAAATGGAACGAGTCCGTGCCCGGCTCGCCCAGAGGCCAGCGGCAGGTGGATTCCGTCAGGTTCATGATGGTGCAGCGCTGCGCCATGGGCAGCACGTTGTCCGTCACCTGGGGGGCGGGCGCCGGTGCCTCTTCCGGTGCCTCCTCCAGGTCCTGCGCCAGCGCCGTGTTGCCGATGGTGGCGGGCCGCTGCGGGCGCGCCTCCTGCCCCTCGGGCCGGCCGGTCTTGGCGCGGGGGCGGGTCGGCGCGGGGGCGGTCTTGGCCCGTCCGGACAGGCCGAGCCGGTGCACCTTGCCGATCACCGCATTGCGGGTGACCTCGCCGAGCTCACTTGCAATCTGGCTCGCGGAGAGGCCTTCGCTCCAGAGCTTCTTCAAGAGTTCGACGCGCTCGTCGTTCCAGCTCATCGCTCTTTCTCCATTTGCCGCATCTGATGCCGCCGACACCGGTTTCCTACCGGCGCCGGGCGGTCGCCTCGCCGTCGCCGTGGCGTGATCCGGAGCCGCCGGGCCGCACCCGCCGTGCCGAATGCCGAAGCAACGCGATACAAGGGGCCGGGCTCCGCACGCGCTCTACGCGGATGGTGCTCGCCGCCGGACTCCCCCAACGCTCCCGCACGCTCCATGCGCGCGGGTGGGGCCCGGCTCAAGTCCCTGGAAATCGTCCCTGACGTCTCTGGAGCACGACATGTCGTGGCTCACGAGGTAGAACCTACAATATGGCTGGTGCGCAATATAGAGTCGCCGACGGCGTCAAGGCCGTTTTCCCCAGCTCCTTAAGGCTTCGTTAAAACCACGCCGCCGTGTCGGCCGCTGCGCGCGGGCGGATGCCGCGGTCGAAAGCGGCGCATCAGTTGACCTCGGGCGCGTGATCATTAGAATCCCGGCGTCGGGCCGCCCCCGCTTGGGCGGCCTTTTTTAGTTTGCGGCGCAGGTCCCCATTCGGGGCCGGTGTCGCGTTTCGTTCGTCAACCCGTGTCACCTCGAAGGGCAGGCATACCCTTTCAGGAGGAATATCGTGATTACCGCCGTTCTGCCGACCTATGCGCGCATCGACCTCGAATTCGAGCGGGGAGAGGGCTGCTGGCTCGTCACGACGGACGGGCGACGTTTCCTCGACTTCACCGGCGGCATCGCCGTGAACGTGCTGGGCCATGCCCACCCCTATCTCGCCGAGGCGCTGTCCGAGCAGGCGAAGAAGCTGTGGCACACCTCGAACCTGTTCCGCATTCCCGGCGGCGAGCGCCTCGCCGAGCGGCTGAAGGCCGTCACGTTCGCCGACACCATGTTCTTCACCAATTCCGGTGCGGAAGCGCTGGAATGCGCCATCAAGATGGCCCGCAAATACCAGTATGTGAGCGGCCATCCGGAGAAGAACCGCATCATCACCTTCGAGGGCGCCTTCCACGGCCGCACGCTGGCGACCATCGCCGCCGGCGGCAACGCCAAGTACCTGGAGGGGTTCGGTCCGGAAATGCCCGGCTTCGACCAGGTGCCGTTCGGCGACCTCGACGCGGTCAAGGCGGCGATCACGCCGCAGACCGGCGCCATCCTGGTGGAGCCGGTGCAGGGCGAAGGCGGCGTGCGGGTGCCGCCGTCCGGCTTCCTCAAGGGCCTGCGCGCGCTCTGTGACGACAAGGGCCTGCTGCTGGTGCTCGACGAGGTGCAGTCCGGCGTGGGCCGCACCGGCAAGCTGTTCGCCCACGAATGGGTCGGCATCACACCGGACATCATGGCAGTGGCCAAGGGCATCGGCGGCGGCTTCCCCATGGGCGCCTGCCTCGCCACCGAGGACGCGGCCAAGGGCATGACGCTTGGCACCCACGGCTCCACCTATGGCGGCAACCCGCTGGCCATGGCGGTGGGCAATGCGGTGCTCGACATCGTGCTCGAGGACGGCTTCCTCGATCATGTGAACGCCATGTCCACCCGCCTTCTCCAGCGCCTCGCCGAGATCAAGGACCGCCATCCGGCGGTGGTCGCCGACGTGCGCGGCCAGGGGCTCCTGCTCGGCATCAAGGCCCACGTGCCGGCGGGCGACCTGATCGCGGCCCTGCGCGAGGAGGGGATGCTCGCGCCCGGAGCCAGCGACAACGTGGTGCGGCTCCTGCCGCCGCTCATCGTGAGCGAGGAAGACGTGGGCATCGCCGTGGAGAAGATCGAAGCCGCCTGCCGGCGCATCGAGGAGGGCCTCGTCGCCGCTCCGGTGAAGGGGGCGGCGGAATGAAGGGGAACGGCGTGCGCCACTTTCTCGACTTGTCCGAGATCCCGGCCGAAGAACTGCGCCGGGTTCTGGATTTTTCCAAGGACCTCAAGGCCCGGCGCAAGGCCGGCGAGGTGGACCGGCCGCTCGCCGGCAAGACGCTGGCCATGGTGTTCGACAAGCCATCCACGCGCACCCGCGTGTCGTTCGACCTCGCCATGCGGCAGCTGGGCGGGGAGACCATCATGCTCACCGGCCAGGAGATGCAGCTCGGGCGCGGCGAGACCATCGCCGACACCGCCCGTGTCCTCTCGCGCTTCGTCGATGCCATCATGATCCGCATCCTGGACCATGACGACCTCACCGAGCTCGCCCACTACGCCACCGTGCCGGTGATCAACGGGCTGACGCGCATCTCCCATCCCTGCCAGGTGATGGCGGACGTGCTGACCTTCGAGGAGCACAAGGGATCGATCCAGGGCCGCTCCGTGGCCTGGACCGGGGATGCCAACAACGTGCTCGCCTCCTGGGTGCATGCGGCCCAGCGCTTCGATTTCTCCATGCGGGTCGCGACCCCGAAGGAGCTGGCGCCGCGCCAGGCGCTGAAGGACTTCGTCAAGCGCACCAAGGCGAAGGTGAAGTTCATGCGCGACCCGGAGGAGGCGGTGGATGGCGTCGACTGCATCATCACCGACACCTGGGTCTCCATGGGTGACAAGGAGGCGGAGCGCCGCCACAATTTGCTGAAGCCCTACCAGGTGAACGCCGCCCTCATGGCCCGCGCCGACAAAGACGCCATCTTCATGCACTGCCTTCCCGCCCACCGGGGCGAGGAGGTGACCGACGAGGTGATGGACGGGCCGCAATCGGTGGTGTTCGACGAGGCCGAGAACCGGCTGCATGCCCAGAAGGGCATCCTCGCCTGGTGCTTCAACGCCGCCGGGGCGTGAGGCGGTCCCGGCGGGTCGCATCCGCCGGGAAGCATCGGGCGAAGGCGGGCCGGGTTGAAACAAGCCGGACCGTGTATATGTCTGTGGCCTCAGGACAGGTCCCGGGGGAAGGTGGTGCCCATGCGCCCCGCTCCCGCGGTTCCTGTCACCTTGGCCCGGGCGGATCGCCCGGCCGATCGTTCCGAGGAGAGCCTATGAGCGGCGAGACAGCCCGCGGCACGAAGCGGCCGGCGGCCGGGGCGGCGGCGCAGGACGACATCGTCACCGCCTTCCAGGTGGATGCCCTGGACCTGCGCGGGCGCACGGTGCGGCTGGGGTCGACCCTTGACGCCGTGCTCGCGCATCACGATTACCCGGCGTCGGTGAAGCGCGTGGTGGGCGAGGCGGTGACCCTCGCCGTGCTGCTCGGCTCGTCGCTGAAGTTCGACGGCCGCTTCATCCTGCAGACGCAGACCGACGGTCCGGTGGACATGGTGGTGGCCGACTTCGTCAGCCCCGACAAGATCCGCGCCTATGCCCGCTTCGACGCCGAGCGCCTCGCCGAGGCCGAGCGGCGCAACGAGACCTCTCCGGCGGCGCTGCTCGGGCGTGGGCACCTCGCCATGACCATCGACCAGGGCATTTCCACCAACCGCTACCAGGGGGTGGTGGCGCTGGACGGGACCGGGCTGGAGGCGGCGGCGCACGAATATTTCCAGCAGTCGGAGCAGATCCCGACCCGCGTGCGCCTCGCCGTGGGCGAGGAGATGAAGGCCGGCGGCGCCGCCTCCAGCTGGCGCGCGGGCGGTCTGCTCGCCCAGTTCCTGCCGCAGGATGCCTCCCGCTCCCGCATGGCGGACCTCGGGCCGGGCGATGCACCCGAGGGCATGGCGACCCACGCCACGGATGAGGACGACGCCTGGGTGGAGGCGCGCTCCCTGGTGGGCACGCTGGAGGACGTGGAGCTGATCGACCGCGAGCTTTCCAGCGAGCGGCTGCTCTTCCGCCTGTTCCACGAGCGCGGGGTGCGGGTGTTCGATCCGCTGGCGATGATGGCGCACTGCTCCTGCTCGCGTGAGCGGGTGTCGGGCGTGCTCGCCGCCTTCTCGGGCGAGGACCGGCGCGGCATGATCCAGGACGACGGCAAGGTCAGCGTCACCTGCGAGTTCTGCGGCCGCACTTACAAGTTCAGCGCCGAGGAAATCCTGGGCGGGCGCACGGACGGCTGAAGGCCCGGCATCTCCGCGGCTGCCCGGCGGTGGGGATGGATTCGAGACGGATACCCCTGTCCCGCGGCAGGCCGTGGTTTTCGCACCGGCCTGCCCGGCTGACATTTCCTTATGGAATGCAACCCCTTGCCGTGCACCGAAGAGGCGCGGGTCCGGCTCCGGGGTATGTGGCGAGGCACACTGTCCGTGATCGCAAATCCTCGTGCGGCCGTATGGCTGCAAAATGAAGCACGATTGCTTTCGAAAGCGAGAGTGCCTCATGCCCCCGTCCAGGGATTTCAGCCGACCGCAGAGAGTTGAGCCTCTGCTCCTCAAAATGAAGGCGGACCTTGCGCACCTGCAGATGCTGGTTCGTGGCCTGCGCCTGCTGCTCCTGCTCAAGGCGGGGTTCAATCCTGACCAGCCTCGCGACGATCACGGCGTTGGGTCGGTGCCGGATGAGGCACACAGGTCGCCCAGGCGGGTGGGGCGGACCACTATCGGGTCTCCCTGCCGGAGGAGGAGGCTCGCGGCGGACATGCCATCAGGACGCATGTTGGAAAAACCGATGCGGAATTGTCTGAGACGCTGGGAGCTCAAACCTACCGGGGCTTCATCTTTAGTGAGGGTAAAGCCGCTCAGGGAACGTTTGATTTCCTGGAATCAGCGAACAACTTCGTCAATCGCGTCCTGGAAACCCATCCCGATCAAATCGATCGCGTCGTGAGCGGCGAATCCAATGAAGAATGGATGGAAGCCCGCTTGGGGTATCCGACTGGTAAGGAGGCGTTCCGACGCTGATCCTTACATAAGCCCGACATATGACGTCGGCGTTCTTATCGCTCGGGATCGTCGCTCATCGCGCGGCTATACCGTCATTACGGCGTATCCGAAGAATTCATACCAACAGAAGGGGGATTAACAATGGAGGTTCCCGATGAGTGGAAGCGATTTCTGTGCCGCCTCTGGTAGGGCAGCCGTGAGCGGGCGTCGGACACATGGGCTTGGGTCAGCAAGGCCCTCAAAGGGTTGACCGAAGACGAGCGCAGTGCAGTGGCGGGCTTTCTCGATTCCGTCCTTGCACTCGATCTTGCGCCGGCGGAGTTGATGCGCGTCTGGAATGATCACTGCGACGGCTATTATATCCGTCCTGGCGAAGGGGGGAGTCGTCCCGACGTCCTTTTCGCCTTTATCCGTGACACGGCTCGCGAGATGAACGGCGCGAAATAGAGAGCGGGAGGTTTGCTTGCCTTCCTCACATCTCCGCGGCGGTCTTCAGCAGGAATGCGTGCAGCGCCTCCGCAGCGCGGCCGATGTCGGCGGGCGCGGCGTATTCGCGCGGGTTGTGGCTGCCGTTCTGCGACCGCACGAACAGCATGGCCATGGGCATCACGCCGCGGAACACCATGGCGTCGTGTCCGGCGCCCGAGGGCAGGCGCACCACCGGCAGGCCGAGGCTCTCCACCACCTGCGCCATGCGCTCCTTCAGCGGCCCGTGGCAGGGCGCCGCCGGCACCTCGTGGCCGATGTCGACGCTCGCCCGCACGCCCCGCCGCGCCGCGATCTCGCCCACAGCCGCGCGGATGTCCGTCACCGCCCTGAGGCGCAGGTCGTCGGAAAGGGTGCGCACGTCGAGGGAGAACTGCACCTCGCCGGGCACCACGTTCACCGCGCTGCCGGCGATGATCAGGGTGCCCACGGTGGCGACGAGGCTGTCGCCGTTCGCCCGGCCGCGCGCCTCCACCGCGAGGATCATCTCGGCGGCGGCGGCCAGGGCGTCGTGGCGCATGGCCATGGGCAGGGTGCCCGAATGACCGGCTTCCCCGCGCACCCGCACGTGCCCGCGCGAGGCGCCGGCGATGCCGGTGACGATGCCGAGCGGCGCGCCGGCGGCTTCCAGCACCGGCCCCTGCTCGATGTGCACCTCCACATAGCCCAGCATGTCGTCGGGATCGCGCCGGCATTCCCCGATGCGGTCGGCCGGGGCGCCGAAGGAGCGCAGCGCCTCGGCGCGGGAAATGCCCTGGCCGTCCACATCCTCGAGGCTTTTTGCATCGAAGATCCCGGCCATGGCCTTGGACGAGGTGAGGGTGGACAGGAAGCGCACGCCTTCCTCGTCGGCGAAGGCCGCCACCTCGATGGCGAAGGGCAGGCGGAGGCCCTGCGCGTTCAGCGCCTCCACGGCGGCGATGGCGGTCATCACCCCGAGATTGCCGTCATAGATGCCGGCATTGCGCACCGTGTCGATGTGCGAGCCGATGAGCAGGGTCCTGGCATTGGCCCGGTCCGCCGCGTAGCGCCCGACGATGGAGCCGGTGGCGTCCATGTGGACCTGGGTGAGGCCGGCCTCCCGCATCCAGAAGGAGACCTGGGCGGCGGCGCGCTTGTGGGCGGGGGTGAGGGTGAGGCGGGTGAGCTCGCCCGGCACGTCGGTGAAGGCGGCGAGCTCCTTCAGCCGGGCGGTGATGAGGTCGCCGTCGAGCGGAGCGAGGGTGGGGGCAGGGGCAGCTTGCGGCACGGGAAACACCTTGTTCACGGCGTCAGGCCTCCGGGAGCATCTGCGCCAGCCGGAGCAGGGCGATGCGCTCGATCTGGCTGAGAGCTTCGGCGACCTCGGCTTCCGGGTCGTTCCGCAGGCGGCGCTCGAAGGCGTCCAGGATCTCCGCCTTGGCGCGGCCGCGAATGGCCATGATGAACACGAAGCCGAACTTAGCGGTATAGGCGTCGTTCAGCGCCGTGAAGCGCGCCTTCTCCTCGGCGGTGAGCCGGTCAAGGCCGGCGGAGGCCTGCTCGGCGGTGGAATCGGCGGTGAGGAGCCTGGCCTGGGCCAGCTTGCCGGCGAGGTCCGGATGGGCGTGGATGACCGCCATCTGCCGCTCGACGGGCGCTTCGCGCAGGACGGCGGCGAAGGCGGCATTCAGGCCCTCGGCCGTGTCCTCGCTGGCGGTGAGGCCCCGGTCGTAGGCGGTCTCGGCGATCCAGGGGGAATGCTCGTAGACGCCGCCGAACCTTTCCACGAACAGGCCGCGCGGCATGTAGGTGGGGCGGTAGCCGCCCGCGGGCGGGTGGTGGGCGATCCAGTGGCGGGCGATGTCGACGCGCCGCGCCACCCACACCTTCTCGTGCCCGGCGACATAGTCGAGGAAGCGGGCGAGCGCCGCCGCCCGTCCCGGCCGGCCGGCGAGGCGGGGGTGGAGGCCGATGGAGAGCATCTTCGGCGCGCGCTCCCCCTCGGCGTAGAGGCAGTCGAAGCTGTCCTTCAGATAGTCGTAGAACTCGGTCCCAGAGCCGAACCCGGCGGCCACCGAGAAGCGCATGTCGTTGGCGTCCAGCGTGTAGGGCACCACCAGCTGCGGGCCCTTGGGGCCGAAGATCCAGTAGGGCAGGTCGTCGGCGTAGCTGTCGGCGGCATAGAGGAAGCCGCCTTCCTCCATCACCAGCGGCACGGTGTGCTCGGCGGACCGGCCCTGGTAGAAGCCCAGCGGCCGCTCGCCCGTCACCTGCGTGTGCAGGCGCACCGCCTCGAGAATGTGCTCGCGCTCGTCCTCGCGGGTGAAGTCCTTGTATTCGAGCCATTTGTAGCCGTGGCTCGCAAGCTCCCAGCCGGCCTCCTGCATGGCGGCGACGGCATCCGGATTGCGGGCCAGCGCCGTGGCGACGCCATAGACCGTCACCGGCATGGAGCGCTCGGTGAACAGGCGCAGGAGCCGCCAGATGCCGGCGCGCGCGCCGTATTCGTAGATGGACTCCATGTTCATGTGCCGCTGGCGGGGCCAGGGCTGGGCGCCGATGATCTCGGACAGGAAGGCTTCCGAGGCGTTGTCGCCGTGGAGGATGGAGTTCTCTCCCCCCTCCTCGTAATTCACCACGAACTGCACCGCGATGCGGGCCTCCCCCGGCCAGTGCGGGTGGGGCGGATTTTGCCCGTAGCCGATCAGGTCGCGCGGATAGGGCTTGCCGGTGACCGGATCGCGGGTGACGCCGGTGAAGGGGGCGGGGGAAGATGCCACGGCTTACGACCCCCGGTAGGTGGAGTAGCTCCACGGGGAGCACAGGAGCGGCACATGATAGTGCCCGTCCGCCGCGAGGGAAAAGCGCAGCGGCACCACGTCGAGGAAGGCGGGATCGGCGATGGGCGCGCCGGTGGCGCGGAAATGGTCGCCGATATGGAAGAGGAGCTCGTAGGTGCCGCTCCTGAAATCCGCGCCCGCCAGCAGCGGTGTGTCGGTGCGCCCATCCGCATTGGTGCGGCGCTCGGTGACCAGCGTGCGCGTTCCGTCGGGTTCCAGGCGGTAAAGTTCAACCGCCACATTCGCCGCCGGGCCGCCCGAGACGGTGTCGAGAACATGCGTGGACAGGCGCCCCATCTTTCCCTCGCGAACCAGGCGGGCAAACGCTCCGCTGCATGGCAGCATAACCCGGGCCAGGCCACTCCATTTTCCGAAAAAATCGGAAGATCTTCCGATTAACCAACCGTTTTCAGTATGCACGATTTGATCTTTCATTGGGCATGCCGCTGCGTTGGGCAATTGCTCCGGGCCGGTACCGTGCCGCATGCGATGGCGGCGCCAATAATCAGAACGCCCTCCCGCCCAGACCCGACCGCCTTTTGCAGGGGAAATCCATGTCTGAAGCCGTTCATCCCGTTGACGAAATACTTCCGGTACCAAAACTCGCCATCCTCGGCCTCCAGCACGTCCTCGTTATGTATGCGGGCGCGGTGGCGGTGCCGCTGATCATCGGCCGCGCCCTGAAGCTGCCGCCGGAACAGGTGGCATTCCTGATTTCCGCCGACCTGTTCGCCTGCGGCCTCGCCACCCTCGCCCAGTGCCTGGGCTTCCTCGGCGTCGGCATCCGCCTGCCGGTGATGATGGGTGTCACCTTCGCCTCGGTAGGTCCCATGGTCGCCATGGGACAGGACCCGCAGATCGGCCTCCTCGGCATCTACGGCTCGGTGATCGCGGCGGGCATCTTCGGCATCGTCGTCGCCCCGTTCGTCTCCCGCCTCCTGCCCCTGTTCCCGCCGGTGGTGACGGGAACCATCATCCTCATCATCGGCATCTCGCTGATGCGGGTGGGCATCAACTGGGCGGGCGGCGGCCTGCCGTTCTTCACCCAGACCATCAACGGCCAGTCGGTGCAGGTGGCCAACCCGAACTACGGGCAGCTCCAGGGCCTCGGCATCGCCTTGTTCGTGCTGCTGGTGATCCTCGGCCTCATCAGGTGGGGCCAGGGCTTCCTCGCCAACGTGGCGGTGCTGCTCGGCATCATCGCCGGCGCGGTGCTGGCCAGCGCCCTCGGCCTCATGCACTTCGACAAGGTGGCGGCGGCGTCGTGGTTCGACGTGATCGTGCCCTTTCATTTCGGCATGCCCACGTTCCACCTCGTGCCCATCGTCACCATGTGCATCGTGATGGTGGTGGTGATGATCGAGTCCACCGGCATGTTTCTCGCCCTCTCGGACATCACCGGCAAGCCGGTGGACCAGAAGGCGCTGACCAGGGGCCTGCGTGCCGACGGCGTCGGCACCCTGATCGGCGGCATCTTCAACACCTTCCCCTACACCTCCTTCTCGCAGAATGTCGGCCTCGTCGGCATCACCGGCGTGCGCTCGCGCTGGGTGACGGTGACGGGCGGCCTCATCATGCTCGGCCTCGGCCTTCTGCCGAAGATGGCGGCGCTGGTGGAGGCGGTGCCGCAGGTGGTGCTGGGCGGCGCGGGCCTGGTGATGTTCGGCATGGTGGCGGCCACCGGCGCGCGCATCCTCACCGGCGTCGACTTCCGCACCAACCGCTTCAACCTGTTCATCGTCGCGGTGTCGGTGGGCTTCGGCATGATCCCGCTGGTCTCGCCCAACTTCTTCAAGAACCTGCCGCACGAGCTGCATCCGCTGCTGGAGAGCGGCATCCTCCTGTGCGCCATCGTGGCGGTGCTGATGAACGTCTTCTTCAACGGCGTGAAGCAGGCCTCCACCGACGAGATCGTCGCCGCGGCCAAGCAGGCCGAGGCGCACTAGCCCGGTCAGGGCGTACGGGAAGGGACGGGAGCGGCGGTTCGCTCAGGCGGACAGCCGCTCCCCGATCTTTCCCAGTTCCTGGGCGATGTAGCGGCGGCCCTGGTCCACCAGCATGTCGGCGAAGGCCTTCACCTTTAGCGGCACCAGCTGGCGGGCGGGGTAGAGCACAGCCAGGGTGGCGGGCTTGGGCGGATGCGCCTGGAGCACCGGCACGAGGCGGCTGTCCGCGAGGGCGTCCGCCACCTCGAAGCGGGGCTTCACCACGATGCCCCGCCCTTCCAGGGCCCAGACGGTGAGCACGTCTCCATCGTCGGCCTCCAGGTGGCCGGTGACCGGGACCGCGAGGTCGCGGCCTTCGTCGGTCAGCATCCAGCGCAGTTCCCGAAGGCTGGCGAAACGCAGGAGCAGGCAGTGGTGGGAGAGCAGGTCCTGCGGGCGGCGCGGCATCCCCGCCCGCTCCAGATAGGCGGGCGAGGCGCAGAGGATGCGTTCCACCTGCGCCACCTTGCGCATGATCATGCTGGAATCCTCGAACGTGGCGAGGCGCAGCGCCACGTCGATGGATTCGGCGATGAGGTCGAGGGTGTGCTCGGAGAGGCGCAGGCGCACGTCGATCTCGGGGTGCTGCTCCTGGTAGCGCGCCGCCACCTGCGCCACCAGCCGGCGGCCGAGGTGCAGCGGGGCGGTGACCCGCAGCGCCCCGCGCGGCAGGGCGCCGAGCTCGGAGACGTTGCTCTCCGCCGCATCGATGAGGCGCAGCGCTTCCGTGATCGCCTCGTAATAGACGCGGCCCTGCTCGGTGAGGCTCATGCGCCGGGTGGTGCGGTTCAACAGCCGGCAGCCCAGGTGCTTCTCCAGCGTCTGGATGCGGTGGCTGACCACGTTGGCCGACAGGCGCAGCCGCCGGGCGGCCTCGGAGAAGCTCTCGCTCTCCACCGAGGCGACGAACGCCTTCATATTCTCCAGCACGATGCTGCGCCTCTTGACCTTGCGATCCTCAACGATACGCAAGCGGAACGGCGGGGCCAATGGCGCCGCCCTCTACCTATAAGAAAGAGAACGCGTTATCCGACCAGCTCGCGATGCAGGCCGGTCGGCGCGTGCCCTAAGGGAAATGCCCCGTCGCCTTCCAGATACGGGAACTGAACGGACATGGAACCTATCCTGCACGAATGGGGCAGCCTGCTGCTGCGCTGGACGCACATCATCGCCGGCATGGCGTGGGTCGGCGCGTCGTTTTATTTCATGCATCTCGACGCCAGCCTGAAGGCCTGCCCCGATATCCCGCCGGGAAAGGGCGGCGAGGCGTGGGAAGTCCATGGCGGCGGCTTCTACCAGGTCAAGAAGTACCTGGTGGCCCCCGCCTTCCTGCCCGAGGACCTCGCCTGGCACAAATGGCAGTCCTACGCCACCTGGATCACCGGATTCTTCCTGCTGATCTGGATCTATTACTACCAGTCGTCGATCTACCTGATCGACCCGGCGGTGATGAACCTGAAGCCGTTCGCCGCCTTCGCCATCGGCATGGGGGGGCTCGCCGCCGGCTGGATCGCCTATGACCAGCTCTGCCGCTCGAAGCTGGGCGACAATCCCACCGCGGTGGGCGCCATCGTCTTCGTCGGCGTGGTGCTGGCGGCCTACCTGTTCCAGCAGGTGTTCTCGGCCCGCGCCGCCTTCATCCATACCGGCGCGCTCATGGCCACCATCATGAGCGGCAACGTCTTCTTCGTCATCATCCCCAACCAGCACAAGGTGGTGGCGGCGCTGAAGGCGGGCGAGGTGCCGGACCCCTATTACGGCAAGACCGCCAAGCTGCGGTCGTCGCACAACAACTATTTCACCTTGCCCGTCGTCTTCCTGATGATCTCCAACCACTATCCGCTCACCTATTCCACGCCCTACGCCTTCGTGATCGTGGCCCTCGCCCTCGTGGCTGGAACGGTGATCCGCTATTTCTACAACGAGCGGCATTCCGGGCGCGGCGACAAGGCCTGGTGCTGGCTGGTGGCAGCCCTGTGCGTGGTGATCGCCATCTTCATCAGCGCCACCACGACCCCGGCTGGCCGCGTCGCCCTGGGCCTGCCGCCGCTCGTCACGCCCGCCTTCGCCAAAAGCGGGCCGCCGGTGGTGGTGCCGGACGAGGTGCAGAACATCGTCATGGGCCGCTGCTCCATGTGCCACGCCGCCGAACCGCTCTACGAGGGCATCACCATCGCCCCGCGCGGCGTGCTGCTGGACACGCCGGAGGCCATCGCCCGCAACCGGCCGCTCATCCTGGTCCAGGCCGGCCTCACTCACGCCATGCCGCCCAACAACATCACCGAGATCTCGGAGGAGGACCGGGCGGTGCTGAAGGCCTGGGGCCTGGGCAAATAGTGGGGGCGGCCTTCCGGAAGGCTGAAGGCCCGGCCATTCCGGCTCGATCCTCCAGCGCCATGCCGGGCATCGTGCCGGGCGCGGCGTTTTCCTGCCATGTGCAGACTGATAAGCAAGACCTTGATCCGAAGGAACATGCCATGACCACCCCCGACACCGACACCCTCCGCCACCTGATCGCCGAGCGCGCCGACGCGCAGCGCCAGTTCCTGGCCGAGCTGGTGAAGGTGCCTTCCGACAACCCCCCGGGGACTGCGCCCCCCATGCCGAGCGGGCCGCCGTGCTGCTGGAGGCGCTCGGCTACGAGGTCGAGCGCCATCCGGTGCCGGCCGACCGGGTGAAGGCGGCGGGGATGATCTCGGTGACCAACCTCATCATCCGCCACCGCTTCGGCGACGGTCCCGTCATCGCCCTCAACGCCCATGGCGACGTGGTGCCCCCCGGCGAGGGCTGGACGAAAGACCCTTATGGCGCCGAGGTGGTGAGTGGTCGCATGTACGGGCGCGGCGTCGCCGTCTCCAAGTCCGATTTCTCCACCTACGCCTTCGCCCTCGACGCGCTGAAGCGCTCCGGCCTGAAGCTGAACGGCACGGTAGAGCTGCACTTCACCTATGACGAGGAGATCGGCGGCGAGGTGGGCCCGGGCTGGATCCTGGAGCAGGGGCTGACCAAGCCCGACCTCGCCGTCTCCGCCGGCTTCTCCTACGCGGTGGTGGTGGCGCACAATGGCTGCCTGCACCTTGAGGTGGAAGTCATCGGCAAGTCGGCGCACGCCGCGCTGCCCTTCACCGGCATCGACGCGCTGGAGGCGGCGACCCACGTGCTCACCGCGCTCTATGCCTATCGCGACACGCTCAAGGACCGCGTCTCGGAGGTGAAGGGCATCGGCGCGCCGCAGCTCACGGTCGGCCTCATCTCCGGCGGCATCAACACCAATGTGGTGCCGGACCGCGTCACCTTCCGCCTCGATCGGCGCATCGTGCCCGGCGAGAGCCCGGAAGCGGTGGAGGCGGAGGTGCGCCAGGTGATCGCCGCCGCGCTGGCGGAGCGGCCGAAGGCGCGGGCCGAGGTGCGGCGCATCCTCATCGCCCGCCCGCTGGTGCCGGGGGAGGGGGCGAAGACGCTCGCCGCCGTCATCTGCCGCAACGCCTCCGCCGTCACCGGCGAAGAGGTGCAGGAGACCGGCGTGCCGCTCTACACCGATGCCCGGCTCTATGCCGAGGCGGGCGTGCCCGTGGTGCTCTACGGCGCCGGCCCCCACACCATCGAAGAGGCGAACGGCCACCGGGCGGACGAGAACCTACTGCTCTCCGACCTCGATACGGCGACCCTGGTCATCGCTTTGTCCCTGCGCGAGCTGCTCGCCTGAGCCGGGGCGCCCCGCCGCCCCTGTGGGCCGGGACACCGCGGCTCTTCAATGGTCCCGCACCGTCCGGTAGAGTTGCCGGATGATTCGCGAGGCGCCGGCGAGAGGCTGCGGCGCCCGCTGGCCAGGGGAAGGACACCGGGGCGAATGGCGGAGCGCATCCGGAGGAGCGGCGTCCGGGGTCCGGCGCAGGGGTCGCGTCATGCGCGTCCGCTTCCGCGTCGCACAGGCGCCGGCCGCGCGCCGGCCGTGCCGGTGCTCCCTGTCGTGCCCTCGGGTCCCGTGCTCTCCGTGCCTGTGCTCTCCGTGCCCGTGCTCCTGGGGGCGACAGCCCTGTCCTCCCCCGCGTCCGCCGGCGACTGGGGCGTGGCTGCGTCCGCCGCCGGTGCCCTCTGGCCCGTCCTGGCGCTCACCCTCGCCGCCGTCACCGGGCTTGCCGCGCTGCGGGGGCATCGGGACGCCGCCGCGCAGCGCCGGAAGGCCGAAGCCGCGGAGCGCGCGACGGCCGATGCCGCCGCCGCCGCATCCCGCGCCCGCGCGCAGGCCCACGCCTTCAAGGCCCTGCTCGGCGCCGATGCGCCGGCCGTGCTGCTGTGGCCGTCGCGCGATGCCGGCCTTGAAGTCTACGGCCGGGCCGAGGCCGAGCTGCGCCAGGCGCTGGGCTCCTCCCACGCGCAGGTCGAGACGGCCATCGCCCGGCTGCGGGCCGAGGACGGCGCATATGCCGCGCGGCTCGACGGGGCCGGCGGCGTCCGGTTCCGCGTGGAAGGACGCAGCCTCAACGGCGCCGGCGTGCTGCTGCTGCATCCCACGTCGGTCGAGGGGCAGGAGACTGAACAGGGGCCTGGGCAGTTGGCGCCGACGCTGGGCGCGGGCCTTGCCGCCGTGCTCGACGCCACCCCGGCGCCGGCCTGGCTGCGCGGGCCGGATGGCGCCCTGACCTATGTCAATCCGGCCTTCGTGGCGGCCGTGGGTGCCGCCTCCGCCGAGGCCGCCCGCGCCCAGGGGCTTGATCTCTTCGACGGCCGCACCCGCGCCGCCGCGTCGAGCGCGGAAAAGGCGGGCGGGGCCTTCCACCAGCGCGTGCGCGCGGTGACCAAGGGCCAGCGCCGGCAGATGGAAGTGGTGGAGGTGGCGGGGGATTTCGGCATTGCCGGCCTCGCCATCGACGTCACCGAGGAGGAGGCGGCCCGCGCCGAGATCGGCCACGCGGTGGCCGCCCATCGCCGCACCCTCGACCAGCTCACCACGGCGGTGGCCATCTTCGGCGCCGACGAGCGGCTGGTCTTCCACAATGCCGCCTATGAGCGCCTGTTCGACCTGTCCCCGAGCCTGCTCGACCAGCGCCCGGCGGACGGCGAGATCCTGGAAGACCTGCGCACCCGCCGCAAGGTGCCCGAGCAGGCGGACTTCCGCGCCTGGCGCGCCAAGCTGCGCGAGGCCTACCGCGCCATCGAGCCGGTGAACGACTGGTGGCACCTGCCCGGCGGGCAGATGCTGCGCGTGGTCATCACCCCCAATGCCGAGGGCGGCGTCACCTACCTGTTCGACGACCTCTCCGAGCACGTGGCGCTGGAGAGCCGCTACAACAGCCTCATCCGCATCCAGGGCGAGACCCTGGACGGGCTGGCCGAGGCGGTGGCGGTGTTCGGCAGCGACGGACGGCTGAACCTCTACAACCACGCCTTCCTCTCCCTCTGGTCGCTGGATGCCCACGCTTTGGGGGACAAGCCGCACGTGGACGCGGTGGCGGCCATGTGCCGGCCGCTCTACGGGGACAATTCCGCCTTCGCCCGCATCCGCCAGGCGGTGACCTCCATCGGCCCGCGCGAGGCGGTGACGCTGCGCCTCGACCGCCCCGACGGGCGGGTGCTGGACGGCGCGGCCCAGCCGTTGCCGGACGGCGGCACCATGGTGACCTTCCGTGACGTGACCGACAGCGTGAAGGTGCAGCGGGTGCTGGAGGAGCGGGCCGAGGCGCTGGAGGCGGCGGACAGGCTGAAGAACGCCTTCGTCGGCCATGTCTCCTACCACCTGCGCACGCCCCTCAACACGCTGATGGGCTATGCGGACATGCTGCGCGAGGGCCTCGCCGGCCCGCTCAACGCCCGCCAGCGGGACTATCTGGAGCATATGCGCCAGTCCTCGGACCTGCTGCGCGCGCTCATCGACGACATCCTCGACCTCGCCACCATCGACGCGGGGGCCATGGAGCTCGACCTTTCGGAGGTGGACGTGCGCGAGACAGTGCTCGCCGTGGCGGATGCGGTGCGCGATCCGGTGGTGGAGGCGGGGCTGAACCTGGCGGTCAGCATCGATCCGGACGCCGGGCGCTTCGTGGCCGATGCGCGCCGGGTGCGGCAGATCCTCTTCAACCTCCTGTCCAATGCCATCGCCGTGTCGCCGGCGGGCGGCACGGTGCGCCTCGGCGCGGTGCGGCGGGAGGGAGCCCTGGTGTTCACGGTGCGCGACGAGGGGCCCGGCGTGCCGGCCGAGGTGGCGGGCACCCTGTTCGACCGGTTCGAGAGCCGCAGCGCCGGCCCGCGGCATCGCGGCGTCGGGCTGGGCCTCGCCATCGCGCGCTCCTTCATGGAGCTGCATGGCGGCTCGGTCACCGTGGTGCCCGCCGGGCGCGGCACCGAGGGCAGAAGCACCGAGGGCAGGGGGACGCTCGCCACCTGCATCTTCCCGCTCAGCGGCGAAGGGCGGCGGGAGGCGGCGGAATGAGCCTGCTCATCGAGCGTCTCGCGGGTGCGCCCGTGGCCTGCCGCGTGATCCTGCCCGACCTTGCCGCCACGGCGCGCCTCGGCGCGCTGCTCGCCACCTGGTTCGGCCCAAAGGACACCATCACCCTCACCGGCGATCTGGGCTCCGGCAAGACGGAGTTCGCCCGCGCGCTCATCCGCGCCTTCGCCGACGGCCCGGCGGTGGACGTGCCGAGCCCCACCTTCCCGATCCTCATTTCCTACGACTTCCCGCGCGGCCAGGTGGTGCACGCCGACCTCTACCGGATCGTCGACCCGGAGGAGCTGGACGAGCTCGGCTGGGACGAGCTGCGGGAGAACGCGCTGGTGCTGGTGGAGTGGGCGGACCGCGCCGAGGACCGCCTGCCGCCCGACCGGCTGGACGTGTCGCTCTACATCGCCGCCGGCACCCCCGAGGGGAAGGGCCTGGGGCCGGACGCCCGCATTGCCATCCTCACCGGCTTCGGGCGGGTGGGGGCGCGGCTCGACCGGTTCCAGCTCGCCGAGGGGCTGATCGAGGCCAGCGGCTTCGCCGAGGCGGCCCGCGTCTTCCTCCAGGGCGACGCCTCCAGCCGCTCCTATACGCGGCTCGTCCTGCCCAACCGCTCCGCCATCCTCATGAACGCGCCGCGCCAGCCGGACGGGCCACCCATCCGGCGCGGCCTGCCCTACAGCCAGCTGGTGCATCTGGCGGAGGACGTGAAGCCCTTCGTCGCCATGGACCGGGCGCTTCTGGCGCAGGGCTTCTCGGCGCCGCTGATCCATTCGGCGGACCTGGAGGCGGGCCTCCTGGTGCTGGAGGACCTGGGCGGCGGCGGGGTGCTGGCGGGCGATCCCCCGGCGCCGGTTCCCGACCGCTATCGGGCGGCGGTGGAGGTGCTCGCCGCCCTCCACACCCGCAACCTGCCGCAGACGCTGCATGTGGCCCCGCGGGTCGAGCGGGTGCTGCCGCGCTACGACGTGGCGGCCATGCTCACCGAGATCGACCTGATGCTCGACTGGTACCTGCCGTCGCGCGGCATAAGGCTCGACGGCGTGGTCCGGGAGGAGTTCCACCTCTTGTGGCGCGGGGCGCTGAATTCTGTGCTGGCGGAACCTCCCACCTGGGTGCTGCGCGACTTTCACTCGCCCAACCTCATCTGGCTGGAGGGGCGGGAGGGCCTGCGCAAGGTCGGCCTCATCGACTTCCAGGACGCGGTCATGGGGCCGGCGGCCTATGATCTCGTCTCCCTGGGCCAGGATGCGCGGGTGGACGTGCCGCAGGAGCTGGAGCTGAACCTCTTCGGCCATTACGTGAAGCTCCGGCGCGAAGCGGACCCGACCTTCGACGCCAAGGGCTTCGCGCGCTCCTATGCCCTGCTCGGCGCCCAGCGCAACAGCAAGATCCTCGGCATCTTCACCCGCCTCAACGAACGGGACGGCAAGCCGCATTACCTGCGCCACCTGCCGCGCATCCGGCGCTACCTCGCCCGCTGCCTCGGCCACCAGGACCTCGGGGCGCTGCGGACCTGGTACGAATCGGTGCTGCCAGCCAAGGATTTCGCCGCGTGACGCAGACGGGCATGGCCGAGGTCGAAAAGAAGGCGCAGGTTCATGGCGCCAGGGTCCGCACCGCCATGGTACTGGCGGCGGGGCTCGGCACGCGCATGCGCCCGCTCACCGACACGCGGCCCAAGCCGCTGGTGGAGGTCTATGGCCGCGCCCTCGTGGACCACGTGCTCGACCGCGTGGCGGATGCCGGCATCCCGGAGGCGGTGGTGAACCTGCACCACCATGCCGACATGCTGGAAGCCCACCTCAAGGCCCGCCGCGGGCCGCCGCGCATCGTGCTGTCGGACGAGCGGGACGTGTTGCTGGAAACCGGAGGCGGCGTGCGCAAGGCGCTGCCCTTGCTGGGGCCGGAGCCTTTTCTCGCGATCAATTCAGACACCATCTGGATCGAGGGCATGCGGCCGAACCTGGTGCGGCTGATCGATCATTTCGATCCCGAGCGGATGGATGCGCTGCTGCTCGTCGCCTCCGCCGCCCATTCCATCGGCTATGACGGCATGGGCGATTTCCAGATGGACCCGCTCGGCCGGCTCAGCCGGCGCGGGGAGCGGCTGGTGGCGCCCTTCGTCTTCGCCGGGGCCTCCATCCTCAAGCCCGGCCTGTTCGCCGACACGCCGGAGGGCGCCTTCTCCCTCAATCGCGTGTTCGACCGCGCGGCTGCGGCCGGCCGCCTCTTCGGCCTGCGCCTCGACGGGATCTGGATGCATGTGGGCACGCCCGATGCCATCGCCCTCGCCGAGGATGCGATCCACCGCTCCAGCGACTGAAAGCGGGCGGGGACCGGGATAATCCGTTAGATTTCGGGCGCGGCCGGGCCCATCGAACGGGCGCGGCCGGTGTCGATCGCCGGCGGAGGATGCGCATGCTCCTGGACGGCCGGCGGACGAGGGAAGGGAGGGGGATCTTGCCACGCGTGCTCACCATCCCGCCGTCGGCCCCCTTTCTGCCGACGCTGGCCCGCGCCCTCCTCGACGGGGCGCTGGTGGAGGGCTTCGCCCCGCGCCGTGATCCTCTGGCGCTCGCCGGCGCCACCGTGTTCCTGCCCACGCGGCGCGCCGGGCGCCTGTTCGCGCAGGCGCTGCTGGAGGCCTCCGGCGGCGCGGCGCTGCTGCTGCCGAAGATCGTACCGCTGGGCGACGTGGACGAGGATGCGCTCGCCTTCTCCGAGGATGCGCCGGTGCTCGCCGCGCCCCATGCCATCGCCCCGGTGCATCGCCGCCTCGTGCTCGCCCGCCTCGTCGGCCACTGGCGCGACACCCTTTCCAGGGCGGTGGAGCGGGAGGCGGTGGCCGCCGGCACCGCCGCCACCTTCGCCCTCGCCGATGCCCTCGGCGCCTTGTTCGACGACCTCACCACCGCCGGCCTGACGGTGGACCGGCTCGACGGCCTCGTGCCCGACGAGCTCGACCGCTACTTCAAGGTGGGGCTGGATTTCGTCCGCATCGCCCGGCGGGCCTTCACCGCCTATCTGGACGCCGCGGGGCTGGTGGAGCCGGCGGCGCGGCGCGACGCGCTGGTGGATGCGGAGGCGCGACGCCTTGCCGCCCTCGGTCCGGAGGCGGGGCCGGTGATCGCGGCGGGCTCCACCGGCTCCATGCCGGCCACCGCCCGCCTGCTGGCGGCCATCGCCCGCCTGCCGAAGGGGGCCGTGGTGCTGCCCGGCCTCGACCAGGACCTGGACGCCGCCTCCTTCGCCCGCATCACCGACGATCGCGATAGCGCGCCGGACCACCCGCAATACGGCCTCGCCCGCCTCCTGCCCCGCCTCGGCGTGGAGCGCGAGGAGGTGGCCCCCTCGTGGCGCCGGAGCCCCACGGCCGCGAGCGGCTGATGAGCGAGAGCTTGCGCCAGGCCGAGACCTCGGACCTGTGGGCGAGCCTGTCCGACCGTCTGCCGCCGGAGGCGCTGGCCCGCGCCATGGCCGGGGTGAGCGTGGTGGAGGCCGACGACCCGCGCGCCGAGGCCCTCGCCATCGCCTTCCTGCTGCGCGATAGCCTGGAGCGGCCCGGCGAGACGGCAGCGCTTGTCACTCCGGACCGCGACCTTGCGCGGCGGGTGGCGGCGGAGATGGCCCGCTTCGGCGTGGTGCTGGACGATTCCGCCGGCACGCCGCTGGCCGACAGCCCTGCCGGTCGGCTGGCGCGGCTGATCCTCCAGGCGACGGCCGAGGCTCTGGCCCCGGTGCCCCTGTTCGCGCTGCTCACCCATCCCCTCGCGGGGCTGGGGCTTGCGCCCGAGCGCAAGGCGGAGGCCGTCGCGGTGCTGGAACTGGTGGCCCTGCGCGGCCCGCGCCCGCGCGCCGGCATCGACGGGCTGCGGCAGGCCATCGCGGTATTCGATCGCGACGGCTTCCGTGGTGGCGATCCGCGCCAGCGCATCGACGCCGCGGCGCTCGCCCGCGCGCGGGACCTGGTGGAGCGGCTGGACGGTGCCCTCGGCCCGCTGCTCGCGCTCGGCGCGCGGCGCGCGGCGGCGCCCCTCGCGGACCTCGTCGCCGCCCATCGCGGTGCCTTAGAAGCCATCGCCGGGCCGCTGGATCCCGAGGCCGACGATGCGGCCGAGGCGGCGCTCGCCCGCACCTTCGAGACGCTGGCGGACGCGGCCGGGGATGGCCCCGGCCTCGACCTGCCGGACTATGCGGACGCCGCCGGCGCCCTGTTCGCCGACGCCATGGTGCGTCCCGCCGCCGAGCCGCATGCGCGCATCCGCATCCTCGGGCCGCTGGAGGCGCGCCTGGTCCAGGTGGATCGCATGGTGCTGGGGGCCCTGGTGGAGGGGACGTGGCCGCACATCGCCGAGACCGACCCTTGGCTCAGTCGCCCCATGCGCACGCAGCTGGGGCTCGACCTGCCGGAGCGGCGCATCGGCCTGGCCGCGCACGATTTCGCCCAGGCCATGGGCGCGCCGGAGGTGGTGCTCTCCTTCGCCGCCAAGGTCGGCGGCACCCAGAGCGTGCCCTCGCGCTTCCTGCAGCGACTGAAGACGGTGGCGGGCCCGCAGGCATGGCAGGCCGCCGTGGGGCGCGGCGCCCGCTGGGTGGAGGCGGCGCGTCGGCTCGACGACGCGCCGGCCGTGCCCCGCGCCACCCGCCCGGCGCCGGCGCCGCCGCTGGCCCTGCGCCCGCGCCGGCTCTCGGTGACGCAGATCGAGACGCTGCTGCGCGACCCCTATTCCATCTATGCCCGCCATGTGCTTGGCCTCGTGCCGCTGGAACCTTTGGACACCGCGCCGGGCGGGGCGGAGCGGGGATCGGCCCTGCACGAGGCCATCGGCCGCTTCACCACCGCCTTTCCGCAGGCGCTGCCGCCGGACGCGCTGGACCGGCTGCTGGAGGAGGGCCGGCGCGCCTTCGCACCGCTGGCCGCCTTTCCGGCCGAGCATGCCTTGTGGTGGGTGCGGTTCGAGCGGGCGGCGGCCTTCCTCGTCGCCTTTGAGCAGACGCGCCGCATCGGGCTCGACCGGGTGGTGGCGGAGGCCGGAGGGCGGCTGGAGATTCCCCTCGGCGGCGCCACTTTCCTCCTCACCGGCCGGGCGGACCGCATCGAGGTCCGCCAGGACGGGCGCCTCAACATCCTCGACTACAAGACCGGCACGGCGCCCACCGCCCGGCAGGCCGCCTCCCTCTCGCCCCAGCTGCCGCTGGAAGCCGCCATGGCCCGGCGCGGCGCCTTCCCCGGCGTGCCGCCGGCGGACGTGGAGGACCTTGCTTATGTGGAGCTGAAGGGCGGGGCGGCCGGCGGCGAGGAAAAGCCCGTCCGCCTGAAGGACCGTTCCACCATGGACCTCGCCGACGCCGCGCTCGCCGGCCTGGAGAGCCTGCTGAAGGCGTTCGAGAACGAGGCGCAGGGCTATCGCTCCCTGGCCGCGCCGCAATGGTCGGGACGCTTCGGCGACTATGACCATCTCGCCCGCGTGCGCGAATGGGCGCTGGGCGGGGAGGAGGGCGAATGACCGGGACCGCGCGCGCCCAGGACCCCAAGGCGGAGGCCACGCGGCGGCAGTCGGAGGCTTCCCATCCGGAATTTTCCGCCTGGGTCTCGGCCAATGCCGGCTCGGGCAAGACCCATGTGCTGGCCCGGCGGGTCATCCGCCTGCTGCTGGCCGGCACGCCGCCGGGGCGCATCCTGTGCCTGACCTATACCAAGGCGGCGGCGGCCAACATGGCCAACCGGGTGCTCGCCATCCTCGGCCGCTGGGTGCGGCTGCCGGATGCGGAACTCGACGCCGCCATTGCCGAGACCGTGGGCGCGGCGCCGGACGCCGCCTTGCGCGCCCGCGCCCGCCGCCTGTTCGCCGCCGCCCTGGAGACGCCGGGCGGCCTCAAGATCCAGACCATCCATGCCTTTTGCGGCGGCCTCCTGCACCGTTTCCCGTTCGAGGCGGACGCGGCGGCGGGCTTCCGCGAATTGGACGAGGTGGGCCGGCTCGACCTCATGGCCCGCATCCGCGCCGGCCTCGTCATCGACGCCACCGCCGATCCGGCGTCGCCGCTGGGCGAGGCCCTCGGGCGGCTGACGGAGGACCTGTCCGACCAGGGCCTCGCCGGCCTGCTGGACGCGGCCATCGCCCTGCGCGCCCGCATCCTGCCGCTGGGCGGCACCGCCGGGGCGCGGCGGGCGGCGGCGGCACGGGCTCTGGGCCTTCCCCCCGGCACGCGGCCGGCGGACATCGAGGCCCATATGCTCGCGGGCGACGTGCTGCCGCGCTCCGAATGGCCCGCCTTCGCCGCGGAGATGGCCCAATCGGACAAGAAGACGGACCAGGAGCGCGCCGCCGACCTCAGGGCTGCCGCCGAGGCGCAGGAGGAGGCCGCGGCCCGCGCCTCCTACCGCCGCGTCTTCTTCGGCAGCGAGGGGCCGCGCTCGGACCGGAACCTGCTCACCAAGGGCCTCGCCGACCGCCTTCCGGTCCTTGCCGACGCGCTCAGGGCCGAGCGCGACCGCCTCGCCGCCCTCGACGACGACCTGCGCGCTGCCCGCACGCTGGAGCGCACCGAGGCGGCCCTCACCCTCGCCGCCGAGGCGGGCCGCCGCTACGAGGCGGAGAAGGCGGCGCGGGGGCTGCTGGATTTCGACGACCTCATCACCAAGGCCGCCCATCTCCTCGGCACGCAGCCCACCTTCGTCCAGTACAAGCTGGACCAGGGCATCGACCACATCCTGGTGGACGAGGCGCAGGACACGAGCCCGGAGCAGTGGCGCGTGGTGGAGGGGCTCGCCACCGACTTCTTCTCCGGCGAGGGCGCCCGCCCCGGGGTGAAGCGCACCATCTTCGTCGTCGGCGACGAGAAGCAGTCCATCTTCTCCTTCCAGGGCGCGGACCCGCGCGCCTTCGGCGGCATGCGCTCGACCTTCGAGCAGAAGGCCGGCAAGAGCGCCTTCCGCCGGGTGGAGCTGCCCCATTCCTTCCGCTCCGCCCCCGGCGTGCTGGAGGCGGTGGACACCATCTTCGCCCGCGCCGAGGCCCATGCCGGCCTCACCCTCGACGCCGTCGCCCCGGTGCACGCCGCCATCCGCGCCGATGCCCCGGCGCTGGTGGAGGTGTGGCCCACCACCGTGCCCGACCCCAGGCCACAGCCGGACAACTGGCGCCGTCCCCTCGACGAGGTGGCGGGGGACGATCCGGTCAGCCGGCTCGCCGCGCGCATCGCCGGCTTCATCCGCGACGCCATCGCCACCGGCCTCGCCATCCCCTCGCGCCAGGGCCGTCCGATGAAGGCGGGCGACGTGCTGGTGCTGGTGCGAAGGCGCGGGCGCATCTTCGAGGCGGTCATCCGCGCCCTCAAGGAGCTGAAGGATGCGCGGGTGCAGGTGGCCGGCGCCGACCGCCTGGTGGTGGCCGAGCACATCGCCGCCTTGGACCTGATGGCGCTGGGCGACGTGCTCGTGTCCCCCGACGATGACCTAGCGCTGGCCGCCCTGCTCAAGAGCCCGCTGTTCGGCTTCACCGACGACGACCTCATGGCGCTCTGCCCCGGCCGCCCCGGCCGCCTCGCCGATGCGCTGGCGGAGGCGGGCGACGGCCGGGCCGTCGCGGTGAAGGCCCGGCTGGAGGGATGGCGCCGGCAGGGGCTGGCGCTGCGGCCGTTCGACTTCTACGCCCGCGTGCTCGGCCGCGACGGCGGGCGGCGGGCCATGCTGGCGCGCCTCGGGCCGGAGGCGGCGGACGTGCTCGACGAGTTCATGGCGCTGGCGCGCGCCTATGAGGCGAGCGAGCCGCCGAGCCTCGCCGGCTTCCTCGCCTTCCTGCGCTGCGGCGGGGCGGAGACCAAGCGCGACATGGAGAGCGGGCGCGACGAGGTGCGGGTGATGACCGTGCACGGCGCCAAGGGGCTGGAGGCGCCGCTCGTCATCCTCGCCGACACGGTGGACATGCCCCGCACCCGCACCTCCGGCGGCCTCATCTGCGTGCCGGGGCCGGATGGCGAGGTGCCGGTTCTGGCGCCCCGCAAGGCGGAGGACCCGGCACGGCTTGCCGCGGCCCGCGCCGCCGCCGCCGCGCGCGAGCTGGAGGAGCACCGGCGCCTGCTCTACGTGGCGCTCACGCGGGCCGAGGATGCGGTGATCGTCTGCGGCGCCGAGACCCGCGAAGCGGGCAAGGACAAGCCCCACGCCCGCCCGGAGGGCTGCTGGTACGACCTGGTGCGCGCCGCGCTCGAGGACGATGCGCAGGAATGCCCCGCCCTCGGTTTCGAGGGCACGGTGCTGCGCTGGAGCAAGGGGCCGGGTCTTGCCGTCGCCGGCCCGGCCGCGCCGCTGCCCGCCGCGGCCGGCGGGCCCGTGGCCGCCTTTCCCCATCCTGCGCCCGCCGAGGCCGCCTTGCGCGTCCTGCGCCCGTCCAGGGCCGAGGCGCCGGGACCCGCGCCACTGCGCACGCCGTCGGTCGTGGCGGGGGGGCTTCCCGGGCTCTCTCCCCTGGTGCGCGGTGACCTGGTGCATCGCCTGCTGGCCGGCCTGCCGGACGTTCCCGCGGCCGAGCGTGAGGCCGCCGGGCTGCGCCTGCTGCGCCACGCCGCCGACGGCGTCGCCGATGGGCTGCACCGGGAGGTGCTGGAGGAAGCGTTGGGGGTGCTGGGCCATGCGCCGCTCGCGGACCTGTTCGGCGCCGGCAGCCGGGCGGAGGTGCCGGTGGTCGGCCGCCTGCCCGCATTGGATGGTAATCCGTTCCATATTTCCGGACGGGTGGACCGCCTCGCCGTCCAGGGCGGGCGAATCCTCGTGGCCGATTTCAAGACCGACCGGACCCCGCCGGAGCAGCCGGGCGAGGTGACCGAGGCCTATGTGGCGCAGCTTGCCGTCTATGGGGCGCTGCTGTCGGCGTCGTTCGGCGGCCTGCCGTTCGAGGCGCGGCTCATTTACACAGCCGGCCCGCGTGTCTTTTCCCTTGATGCACAGCGGCTCGCCGCCGCGCTGGACGGGCTCGGCGTGTCATCCCCGAAGGTCACCTCGGCGTGACGCGCCTTGACGGGAAGGGGAGGGGCTCCCTACGTTCAGGCCCAAGATTCAGTGGTTCCCCCAAATCTCCCCTACGAGGTCTGCTATGTCGGTCGAGAAGGTATCGGATCAGAGTTTCGAGCAGGACGTGATCAATTCGAGCGCTCCGGTGATCGTGGACTTCTGGGCCGAGTGGTGCGGCCCCTGCCGCATGGTGGGCCCGATCCTCGAGGAAGTGTCCGGCGAGATGGGCGAGAAGGTGCGCATCGTGAAGCTGAACGTGGACGAGAATCCGCAGACCGCTTCCAAGTACGGCATCATGTCCATCCCCACCCTGCTGCTGTTCAAGGACGGCAAGATCGCCTCCCGCCAGGTGGGCGCCGCCCCCAAGGCGAAACTGGTGCAGTGGATCAACGGCGCCATCTGAGGCGTAGATCGTCCCGCACCGGGATCAGGACGAAGAAGCCCCGGCGGGAAGCCGGGGCTTTTTTATGGGCGTTGGAGTTAGGGGGCCATCTCGACCACGCGCCCGGCAATCGCCAGCGCGCTGGTGAGACCGGGCGATTCGATGCCGAACAGGTTCAGCAGCCCCGGCAGGCCGTGCATTGCCGGCCCCTGGATCAGGAAGTCCGCGGACGCGCCGCCGCTCACCTCGATCTTCGGCCTGATCCCGGCATAGCCGGGCTCCAGGTCCTCGTCCCGCACCTGCGGCCAGTAGCGGCGGATGGAGCCCAGCATGCCGGCCTTGCGGGTCGGGTCCACCCGATAGTCCCGCTCGCTCACCCATTCCACGTCCGGCCCGAAGCGCCCCTGTCCGCCGAGGTCCAGCGTCAGGTGGGTTCCGAGCCCGCCGGGCTCCGGCACCGGATAGATGAGATGGCGGAACGGCACCTTGCGGCCGCAGGTGAAATAATTGCCCTTGGCCATGGCCTGGGCCGGCACGCGCGCTTCGGGCATGCCTGAGATGCGGCTGGCGACGCCGGGCGCGTCGAGGCCGGCGCTGTTCACCAGCAGGCGGCAGCCGAGCATCATGGGGCTGGCGCCGCCGGTGCGCACAACCAGGCCGCCCGTCCCGGGCTCCGCCGCCTCGAAGGGCGCCTGGAGGGCGAGCATTCCGCCGGCGGCCTCCATGTCTCCCTGGATCGCGAGCATCAGCCCATGGGTATCGACGATGCCGGTGGACGGCGAGAGCAGGGCCGCGTGCACGCCGAGCGCCGGTTCGAGCCGGCGCGCCTCGCCCGCATCCAGCAGCCGCAGGTCATCCACTCCGTTCGCCGCCCCGCGCTCCGCCAGCCTCTCAAGGTAGCCCACCTCCTCCGCGCTGGCGGCGACGATCAGCTTGCCGAGCCGGGCGTGGCCGACGCCGTGGCTGGCGCAGAACGCATAAAGGGCGTCGCGGCCCTTCACGCACAATTCGGCCTTGAGGCTTCCTGGCTCGTAATAGATGCCGGCATGGATCACCTCGGAATTGCGCGAGGAGATGCCGGTTCCGATGGCCTCCGCCGCCTCCAGAACCACCACCTCCCGCCCCGACAGCGCCAGCGCGCGGGCCACCGCGAGGCCGACGACCCCGGCCCCGACGACGATGCATTCCACCTGGTCCATGGCTCGGCGCTCACTCGTCCGCCGCCACGAGGATCGCGCGTTCCGGCGGGATGTGCAGAGTGACCGGCCGGCCCTCCTCGAGCAAGTGGGAGGGGAAGGCATGGGCCCTGATCGAGCCGCCGGGCCAGCCCACGGTATAGACGATGACGTCGCCGAGGATCTCGCGCCGCTCGATCCGCGCCGGCCAGGTATTCTCCGGAAGGTGGCTCTCGCCAGGGGTCGCGGCCGGCGTGGAAATCTGCGGGTAGACGGTGCGGACGGCGATGAGCTGGCGGCCGCCGGTGGTGACCTTCGGCAGGTTCTCGCGCGGCGCGCACCGCATGTGCGCGCCGCCCACCTGCGCCAGGATATGCCCGGAGCCGTCGCGGCCCGTGACCTCGGCTTCCAGAATGTTCGCCGCGCCGACGAAATCGGCGACGAAGCGGCTGCGTGGGGTGTCGTAGATGTCGAGCGGCCGTCCGGCCTGCTCGATCCGCCCTTCGCGCATGATGATGATCTGGTCGGACATGGCCATGGCCTCTTCCTGGTCATGCGTCACGTAGATGGTGGTGAGGCCGAGGCGGTTCTGCAGGTCCTTGAGCTCGGTGCGCATGCGGGCGCGCAGCCGGGCGTCTAGGTTGGACAGCGGCTCGTCCAGCAGCACCGCCTTCGGCGAGAAGGCATAGGCGCGGGCGAGGGCGACCCGTTGCTGCTGGCCGCCGCTGAGGTCGGTCGCCGGCCGGTCGATGTAGGCGGCCATGCCCACCATGTCGAGCGCGGAGAGCACCCGGCTGTGCAGCTCCTGCCCGCGCACGCCCTGCAGGCGCAGGCCGTAGCCCACGTTCTCCTTTACGCTCATGTGCGGCCAGATGGCGTAGGACTGGAACACCATGGAGAGCCGCCGCTTCTCCGCCGGCACGTTGATGCGCCGGGCGGAGGAGAACACGGTCCGCCCGTCGACGATGATCTCGCCTTCGAGCGGCGTCTCCAGGCCGGCGATGGAGCGCAGCATGGTGGACTTGCCGCAGCCCGAGGGGCCGAGCAGGGAGAGGTGCGCGCCCGCCGGCACCGACAGCGACACCCCATGCACCGCGATCTTGCCCTCATAGGCGGCGACGAGCCCGCGCACCTCGATGAACGGCGCGGGCGCGGCCGCCGGCCTCTGCTCCCCGGCGGCAAACGCCGCATCGGCGGCATAGGCGTGCGGCGCGGCGGGTGTGTTGATCTGAGCGTCCATCATTCCTCCAGATTGTCTTGCCGCGGGCGCTTCGGCCCTTTTTTCATTCACACGCCGACACCGCCCCCGGTGGCCTTGCGCACGACCAGCAGGGTGGTGAGCAGGATCACCGTCTGGACGATGACGAGGGCGCTCACCTGCGGCAGGCCGCCGGAATCCCAGAAGCTGAGGATGGCGGGCCCGAGCACCGGGTTCGCTGCGCTGGACAGGAAGATGGAGGCGCTCACCTCGCGCACCGACACCATGAACAGCAAAGCGAAGGTGGCGGTGAGGCCGGTGGACAGCAGAGGCAGGGTGACGCCGGCGAGGATGCGCAGCCGCCCCGCTCCGAACACCCGCCCGGCCTCCTCCAGCGCCTTGTCGATCTGCACCACCACCCCGCTCATGCTGCGGTAGCCCAGCGGCAGGAAGATCACCACATAGGCCAGCAGTACCGCCCACAAGGTGCCGTAGATCTTGAACGGCAGGACCAGCACCGCCCACATGAAGCCGAAGGCGAAGATGAGGTGCGGTACCGACTGGGGCAGCATGATCACCTGCTCCAGCAGCATCCGCCCACGCCCGCGGGAGCGGTGGATGACCCAGGCCAGCAGCGCCGTCAGCAGGGTGCCGATCAGCCCCGTGCCGAGGCCGAGCAGCAGGCTGTTGCCGATGGCGAGGCGCGCCGTCGGATAGTCCCACAGCACGTACCTGAAGTTGGCCAGGGTGAACGCGTCGGCGGCGAGGGAGAAGTCGTTACTCCGTTGCAGGGCGGCGAACAAAAGCACGCACAGGGGCAGCACCAGCGCCACCGCCACGTAGAGCACGAGGAAGGCGAACAGCACCGGCGTCCAGCCGCGCATGTTGATGAGCCGGGGCCGATAGCTCTTGCCCGACACCACGACGAAGGAGCGGTTGCGCAGCAGCCGGCCGTGCAGCCACACCGCCGAGGCGGTGGCCACGATGAGCACGAGCCCCAGCGCGCTCGCCAGCGGGTAGTTGGGCGGGAATCCCTGGAACAGGATGTAGATCGCCGTCGTCACCACGTAGAGCCGCGATTCCGCGCCGAGGATGGCCGGGATGGCGAAGGCGCCCATCATGGATGTCAGCAGGAACAGGGCGGCGCTGAGGATCGCCGGCAGCATCAGCGGCAGCGTCACGCGCAGCGCGGTGCCCAGGGAGCTGGCGCCGAGGGTGGACGAGCATTCCTCGAGGGAGGGATCCATCCGCTGCATCGCCGCGCCGATGATGAAGACCGCCACCGGAGCCTCGAAGATGGCCATGACGAACATGATGCCGCCGAGGCTGGAGGCGTCAACCAGCGGTGCCCCGGCCCCGACCAGCGACCAATAAGCCTGGTTGATCAGGCCGCTGCGGGGCGAGGCGAGCTCGCTCCAGGCGAGGGCGCCCAGCAGCGGCCCGAGCGGGTAGGGCAGGGCGATGAGCATCTCGAACACGCGCCGCCCCGGCATGGTGGTGCGGTAGAGGATCCAGCTCGCCGCGATGGCGATGGCGATGGCGATCGCCGTCCCGCCCACGGCGAGAAGGAGGGTGTTGGCGATCCAGTCGAGATGGTCCGCCAGGGCGATGAGGTTGCCGATGCCGTAGTCGGTGGCGGGCAGCGCCTGCGGATCGCCCACGTTGAACGCCGTGGCGACGATCAGGAAGATGGGAAACCCCAGGATGGGGCTGAGCGCGCCGAGCAGGATGACGATCTCCGCCCCCATCGGCGGCCGCAGCGACGCGGCGCGATGGGTCCGCCCCGCCCCGCCGAGGGTCAGAAGCCCGTGATCTTGTTCCATAGTGCGACAAACTCCGCGTGGCGAGCGTTCGACTTGAAGTCTTCAAAGTTCGTCGGAACGAGAACCTTGATGTCCGAAATGGAGGCGACCCCGGGGATGACCACGTCCTTGCGCGCCGACGGCGAGCCCTGGATGTCGTTGAAGACGTACTGGCCGTCCTTGGACAGGAGAAAGTCGATGAACACCTTTGCCGCATTGGGCCGCTTGGTGGCGGCGATGATCCCGGCCACGTGGTTGGTCGCCGGCGTTCCTTCGGACGGATAGACGACGGCGATGCTCTGCTTCTCGCGCGCGGCCTTCACATATTGATAGGCGCTGACCTTGCCGCCGATCTTCAGGCTTCCGTTCTGCAGGGAGGAGAGGATCTGCGTGGACGAGGCGTAGGCCCGCGGCTTCTGCGCGGCGAGGCCGGTCCAGAAGCTGGGCGGCAGCACCGAGCGCAGCACGTACCACCAGCCGTACTGGGTGCCGGCGGCGGCATTCTGGAAGCCGATCTGGTCTTTCCAGCGCGGGTCCAGCAGATCCATCCAGGTCTTCGGCGCGTCCGCCGGCGACACGGTGCGGGTGTCGTACATGAGCGCGCCCAGGTTGACGCAGTAGGTCGTCCAGTAGCCCGGCGGCTGGCTGAGGAACTCGGGCGCGTAGGCCGCCAGCTCCGGCGTCTCGTAGCGCAGAAGCTGGTTCTTCTCGCGCAGCAGGTCCATGAGGCCGGGGTCGGCGTTCATGTAGATGTCGACGTCGGTCGATCCGGCGCGCATTTCCGCCTGGAGCTTGGGCATGGCGACGCCGGGCAGGATCCTCTGCTGGACCGCGGGGATGCCGGTGCGCTCGGTGAACACCTTCAGGAAGTTCACCACGTCCGCTTCCTGGTCGCTGTGCCAGACCACCAGCGTGCCCTCCTTGCGGGCCGCCGCCAGATCCGCCGCCACGTCCGCCGCGGCCGGCCAGGTGGCCAGCGGCAGCCCCGCCGCGGCCATGGCGCCGAGGCCGGTCAGGACGGCGCGTCGGGACGGCCCGCCGGAAGCTCCCGGCGACGCATGGGGTTGGGTCTTGGGCATGGTTTCCTCCTTGTGTTCTTATGCTTGATCGTCGCCTTCGCCGCTCAGGGACGTGGCTCCGTCTTGGTTCCGCGCAGGGCGTCGAGGGACTTCTGCGGGGTGATCGCGGCGATGTCGGTGACCACCTCGATCAGCGAAGGCCCCTCGCAGGCGAGCGCCCGCTCGAAGGCGGCGGCGAAGTCTTCGGTGCGCTCCACCCGCTCCGCCGTCGCGCCATAGGCGCGGCCCAGGGCGACGAAGTCGGGGTTGGCGAGGTCGGTGCCGTGCACGCGGCCGGGATAGCGCATCTCCTGGTGCATGCGGATGGTACCGTAGGCGCCGTTGTTGACCACGATGGAGATGATGGGCAGGCCGTACCGCGCGGCGGTGGCGAGCTCGTGCGCGCTCATCAGGAAGCAGCCGTCGCCGCCGAACGCGATCACCCTGCGGCCCGGGTACTGAAGCGCCGCGGCGATCGCGGCGGGCAGGCCGTAGCCCATGGCGCCGCTCGTCGGCGCGAGCTGGGAGAGGAAGTCGGGAAAGGGATAGAAGCGCTGCACCCAGGTGGCGTAGTTGCCCGCCCCGTTGCAGAGGGTCGCTCCCTCGGGCAGCCGCGCGCGGATGTGCGCCATCACCTGCCCCATGTCCACGCCGGGCAGTTCGGGCGTGCGGACCGGCGGCGTGAGCCAGGCCAGATAGTCGGCGCGGGCCGCCTCGGCCCAGGCGGTCCAGCCGCAGGCTGCCGGCGGCACCAGCTGCCGGAGCGCTCCGGCGATGGAGATCATGCCGGAATTGATCATGAGGTCGGCCTGATAGACGCTGCCGAGCTCCTCGGCGCCCGGATGCACGTGCACCAGCCGCTGGGTCGGGCGCGGGGGCTGCACCAGCGTGTAGCCGCCGGTCGTGGCCTCGCCCAGGCGCGCACCGGCCACCAGCAGCAGGTCCGCCGCCTTCACCCGCGCGGCGAGGGCGGGATTGATCCCGACACCCACGTCTCCCGCATAGAGCGGGTGGCGGTTGTCGAACAAGCGCTGGCTGCGGAAGGACACCGTGACCGGAAGCCCGAACGCCTCGGCGAAGGCGCGGACGTCCTCGCTCGCATCCTCGGTCCATCCGCCGCCGCCGAGCATGAGCAGCGGGCGTTCGGCGGCGGCCAGGAGGCGGGCGAGCCCGTTCATCGCCGCCGCCGGCGGGGCGGCCTCCACCCGGCTGTAGCGGGCGATGGCCGGCGCCACCGCCGCCTGGGTGAGCATGTCCTCCGGCAGGGCGACGACCACCGGGCCGGGACGTCCCGAGGTCGCCGTCTGGAAGGCGCGGGCGACGAGTTCGGGAACCCGCGCGGGGTCCTCGATCTGCACCACCCACTTGGCGAGGGTGCCGAACATGGCGCGGTAGTCGATCTCCTGGAAGGCTTCGCGGCCGGAATGGCCGCGCGCCACCTGGCCGACGAAGAGGATCATCGGCGTCGAATCCTGGAACGCCGTATGCACGCCGGTGCTGGCGTGGGTGGCGCCCGGCCCGCGGGTGACGAAGCAGATGCCCGGCTCGCCCGTGAGCTTGCCATGGGCTTCGGCCATGTTCGCGGCCCCCGCCTCGTGGCGGCAGACCACGAGCTCCAGCTCGTCACGCACGTCGCCCAGGGCGTCGAGCACGGCGAGATAGCTCTCGCCGGGCACGCAGAAGGCGCGCGTCGTGCCGTGGGTGAGAAGGCTCTCCACCAGGATCTGCGCGCCGGTCTTCGCCTCTCCCGCGGATGCCGCGTGGAACGTCGCGCCGGCTTTGACTTCGTTCATCCCTCATCTCCTCCTGCATCAGCCCCCGCCGCCTCTGGCGGCGGCCGCCTGTCGGCCCCGCGTCAGGCGAATGCGCTGATGTTCGTGATGTTCTTGCCGATGATAAGGTGGTTGATCTGCGTCGTCCCGTCCGGGATCGTCAGCATCCGCGCATTGCGGAAATGGCGTTCCACCGGGAATTCCCTGGTCACGCCGAAGGCGCCATGGATCTGCAGTGCGTTGGAGGCGACCCGCTGCACGGCCTCGGTGGTGAACGACTTCGCCATCGCCGCCTCCATTTCGCACCGGCGCCCCGCGGCCATCAGCCAGAGGGCGCGATGGACGAGGAGCCGGGAGGCGTCGAGGTCGGTCGCCATCTGCGCCAGCAGGCTCTGGACGAGCTGATGCCCGGCGATGGGCTTGCCGAACTGGTGCCGCTCCAGCGCATAGGTCCGGGCGGCGTCGAACGCCGCCTGCCCGATCCCGAGGGCCAGCACGGAGACGAAGCAGCGCGACCGCTCGAACCCCTTCATCACCTCCTTCAGGCCCCGGCCGACCGTGCCGAGGACATTCTCCTCGCTCACCATCACGTCCTCGAGCACCACCTGGCAGAGCGGCCACCCGTTGAGGCCGAGCTTGGAGATCTCGTAGGTCTTGAAGTCGTGTTCCCTGCGATCGAGCAGGAACATGGTGAAGTCGTCCTCGCCGGTGCGCGCGAGCACGGTGACGATGTCGGCGATGGTGGCGTTGGAGGTCCACATCTTCTCGCCGTTGAGGCGAAAGTGGCGTCCCTCCCGCACCGCCTTGGTGCGCAGCTCGCGCACGTTGGAGCCGACCCCCGGCTCGCTGATGGCGGAGCAGCCGATGAGGTCCCCGGCGACAAGCCCGGGAAGGTAGCGGGCCTTGAGCTCCGGCGAGGCCGTCTCCTGGATCTTCAGGGCGGCGCCCTCGGTCACCCAGGCGATGCCGGCGAGGTCCGGCGCGACCCTGGCGAGGGTTTCGAACAGCAGGCCGCTCGACAGGAAATCGAGGCCGCAGCCGCCCTCCTCCGCCGGCACCCAGCCGTTGCCCACGCCGAACTCCATGACCTTCTTCAGCAAAGCGTGCGCGATCTCCTTGGGATAGGGCGCATCGCACAGGGGCTGGGTCAGCGGCTGGATGTCGCGCTCGACGAAACGGCGGAAGCTCTCCACCGCCAGCGCCTGTTCCTCCGTGGGGTCGAAATTCATCGTCAGGTCCATTTCGTGTTGGGCGCCGCAAGGGCCGCCGCCGATGCGTCCACCGCTGTGTTCAATCGACAAAGGCGCGTACGTTGACCGCCGCCGCGACCAGGGCCCCATGCTGGTTGACGCAGGTCACGTCGGCATAGACCCGGCGCCGGTCCGGATCGGTCCTGGAGATGGTGTAGGTGGTCGTGACGGTGTCGCCGAAGAAGACCGGCCCGACGAAGCGGATGCGGTCGTAGCCCAACGATACCGTGCGGCCGAGATAGAGCCGCGCGGAGGCCGCCGACATGAAGCCGACGGTCAGCGTGCCATGGGCGATGCGGCGGCCGAATTTGCCGCCGCTCATATAGACTTCGTCGATGTGGTTCGGCGAAAAGTCCCCGGTGATGCCGGCATAGGCGTAGACGTCGGACTCCGAAACCGTCTTGGTGAAGGTCGCGGACGCGCCAACCTCGAGATTTCCGTCGGCCGGCTGGTATTGCATGCCCATCATCGCTGCCTCCTCGGCGGCTGGAGATTTTCGCGTCTCATCGAATCGCGCGAATGCTCCAGGCCTTTGACTTAACGTGTTTTCTTCACGCACACCGGTCCTGCCTCCGCGCGACGACGCTTCAGCGCGCGAGCCAATCCCGCAGCACCTCCGCGCCATGCTCGCCGAGGCGCGGCGGCGCCTTCCAGTCCCGGGTGATGTCCACGGAGGAGAATTTCGCCGCGGGGCCGATGGTCGGCACTTGCGAGCCGTCCGCCCGGGGCACCGTCTGCAGCATGCCGCGCTCGATCACCTGGGGATGGCGGAACACCGCGGCGACGTCGTTCACCGGAGCGCACGGGACGCCGGCCGCGTCCAGGGCGGCTACCAGCTCCTCCACCTTCCACTGCGCCACGACCTCGTCGAGGATGCGGTAGAGCGCGGCGCGGTTGGTGACACGATCGCGCAGGGTGCGGAAGCGGGGGTCCACGGCCAGGTCCTCGCGCTTCAGCACCCGGACGAAGCCTTCGTAGAGGTGCTGCGCGCCGGCGCCGACGACGATCCAGCCATCCGCCGCCGCGAACGCCTTGTAGGGCACATTGTTCGGGTGCTCCGAGCCCCATTTGGGCCGGAGCGTGCCCATGGTGAGATATTCGACGCCGGCATCGACCAGAAAGCTCACCATGCCTTCGAGCAGGCTGGTCTCGATCTTCTGGCCGCGCCCGGTCCGCTCGCGGGCATAGAGCGCGGTGGTGATGGCGCCCATGGCATATTGCCCGCAGATCAGGTCGAAAGCGGAGGTGCCGAGCTTGATCGGCGTGCCTTCGGCCTCGCCGGTGAGGCTCATGTAGCCGCCTTCCGCCTGGATGGTGAGGTCGAAGGCGCCCTTGTCCCGCAGCGGACCGGTGGCCCCCATGCCCGACATGGCCGCATAGATCACGCCGGGATTTTCGGCGCAGACGCTCTCATAGCCCACCCCCAGCCGGCCCATCACGTCGGGACGGAAATTCTCGACGATGACATCGGCCTTCAGGGCGAGGGCCCGGGCGGTGGCCTTGTCGTCCTCGCGCTTCATGTCGAGGACGATGGAGCGCTTGTTCCGGTTCACCGCCAGGTAGCTCATGCTCTCCCCTTCGAAAAAGGGCGGGCCCTGAGCACGGATCGGATCGCCTTCCGGTGCCTCGATCTTGACGACATCCGCCCCGAGATCGCCCAGCAGCATGGTGCAGAACGGCCCCGCGAACATCCGCGTGAAATCCAAGACCCTAATTCCGCTCAGCGGCTTCTCAAGCATTTCGGTTCCCGGCGAAAAGTGTGGTGGCGTTAGGGCGGCGCGTCAGTGAATGGGAATGTCCTCGGCCGTGATATCCCCGGCCGTGATATCCCCGGCTCCGTCACGCGCAAAGCCGATGTGGCGGAGCCAGTTCGTGTCGTCCTGGGCGGGATGGTCCCGCCGCTGGTGGGCGCCCCTGCTTTCCGTTCGCAGCAGCGCGGCGGTGGCGATCACCAGCGCGACGGACGCCACCTCCCGGGCCTCGAACGATGCCAGCGCCTCGCCCCAGCTCCCGGCGCCGCCGGATCGGTCGAGCCCGTCCATGATGGCCCGGATCTGCGCGATGCCCGCCTCAAGCCCGGCGCGGTCGCGCCAGAGGCCCACGTGACGCACCATGATGCGGCGGAGGTCGTCTTTCAATTCCGACGACGGTCGCCCCCTGCTGCCGCCCATGCGGGCTTCGAAGGGGCGCAACGCATCCGCAAGGATGCGCGGCCAGTCGCGTCCCCCGATCCCCAGCATGCCGGCGGCCGCCCCCTTCCCCGCGAGGGCGCCGAACACCACCGTGTCGCTGCACCCGTTGCCGGCGATGCGGCTCGCGCCGTGGACGCCGCCGGCCGCCTCGCCCCCGGCATAGAGGCCGGGGACGCCCGTCCATCCGTCCGCATCGATGAACAGGCCGCCCATCTGGCTGTGCGCGGCCGGCCGCACGTGCGGACCCCGGTCGCGCGGCTCGAGGCCGGCGGAACGCAGGCGCCGGCAGTGGGAGACATAGCCTTCCAGCAGCTCGTGCGGCACATGGGTGGTGTCGAACACCACCGAGCCGTCGGGCAGGCCGGCCCCGGCGTCGATCTCGCTCTGGATGAACAAGGCCAGCCGCGCCTTCTCGATGCCCACCTCGGCGGGCCCCGGATTGTGCCGCATCATGAAGCGGTCTCCCCGGCCGTTGATGAGCTGCGCCCCCTCCGCCAGCATGGCGGTCGGCATTTCCATGCCCCGGCATTCCGGCGGCCACACGGTGACCACCGGCTCGAACTGCACGAACTCCATGTCCACCAGCCGCGCCCCGGCGCGCAGCCCGAGCCCGTATGAATTGGAAAGGACGTCGGCGGGATAGGTGCTGTCGTCGTACAGCCGGCCGATGCCGCCGCTGGCGAGCACCACCGAGCGCGCGCGGATGCAGGCCAGCCGATCCCCGTGACGGCGCCAGGCCAGGGCGCCGACCACTTCGCCGTCGTCCTCCAGCAGCGTCACGGCCTTCCACCCGGCCAGGAGCCGGATGCCCAGGGCGCGCACCCGCCCGGCGAGGGAATTGAGGATCGCGAGGCCGACGCCTTCCGGCACGAAGACCGACCGCGGAAACGAATTGCCCGAGAGGCGGCGCTGCCGCACGCGGGCGCCCTCGGCGGCAAACGGAACCCCAAGCTGCGCCAGCTCCCAATACGCCTCGCCCATGTTGCGGCACAGCGCCTCCACCAGGCGGCGGTCATTGAGCCCGTACCCGCCTCGAACCATGTCTTCGAAATAGGCGGCGGGATTGTCGCGGCTGTCGGCGTGGCCGATGGGGGCGTTGCAGCCGATCACGTAAGGGGAGGCGCCGCGGGCCAGATAGACCATGAGCACGGATGCGCCAGCGTCATGCGCGGCGATCGCGGCGCGGTGACCGGCAATGCCACCGCCGACGACGAGAACGTCGGTTTCAAGGATCTCGACTTCAGCCACGTTCAACGCCCTCGTCGGCACCGGACGGCTCATGATCTGGCATCATGATGTCCCGCTGCCGCCTTGTGTCGCTTCCATCCGCGAGAGCCGAGCGCTTCTTTGATTATCCAGCGGTCGCCATGGCTTTCACGGTAGTCCCGAAGCGATCCATAGGGCGCCGGGGCGCGCGTGACAAACGATAGAATGTCGTGAGATCATGACTTAATTTCATGAGGTTCGCATGAGCTGGCACCTGCCTTCCATTGCTGCGCTGCGCACGTTCGAAGCTGCGGCGCGGCATCTGAGCTTCACCCGGGCGGCGGAGGAGATGCACCTCACGCAAAGCGCGGTGAGCCGGCAGATCCGCACCCTCGAAGACTTCCTCGGCGTGCCGCTCTTCCGCCGCATCCAGCAGCGCCTCGTCCTCACCCCGGCGGGAAGCGCCTACCTGGCGGACATCCGCCAGCCGCTGGAGGGGCTGCAGGCGGCGACCCTCAAGATGCTGACAGAGCAGGCGGGCGGCGTCCTCAACGTGGCGACGCTCGCCGCGTTCGGCACCAAATGGCTGATCCCGCGCCTGGGCCGGTTTCACAAGCTTCACCCGAACGTTCTTCTGAACCTGGTGACGCGCTCCGGCGAGGCTGATCTGTATAACGACCAGTTCGACCTCGGAGTTTACTACGGGGATGGCAATTGGAAGGGGATAAAATCCCTGCGGATTTCAAAGGAGGACCTGGTTCTGGTGGCGGCCCCTGGCTATCGCCCCAAGGGCCGGAAGCTCACATCTCCATCCGATGTCGCCAGCGGCATCCTGCTCCAGCAATCGAAGCGGCCGAACATCTGGCGCGACTGGTTCGAGCAGGCCGGAATTTCCAATGCGAACCCCTGGGCGGGGCCGCGCTTCGAGCACTTCTACATGGTCATCCAGGCCGTCATCGCCGGCCTCGGCAGCGCTCTTCTGCCGGAAATCCTGATCGAGGACGAACTGAAGAGCGGGCGGCTCATCATGCCGTTTTCCACGCGCATCGAGACCCACGAAGCCTATTACCTTGTCTTTCCCGATCGGGGCATCGGCCGGGACAGCGCGGACCTGTTCAAGGGATGGATCCTTGGTGAATTGCAATCCGGCTGAGGCCGGAATCATCGGCCGGTGCCGCCGTCACATCTCCGCACATCCGCCGGCCGGCGCGGGGAATGGCGCGGATGGCGCCGTCCACGTGCGCGCCGAACTTCATCCCCGCGTCGTAGCGGTTGAACAGGGGCGGAAGGACGTGGAGCGGCATGGCCGCCGAGTTGAAGGTGGGATTGCGGCCGAGCGCGTGCAGGATGATGTCGCCGAGTTCCAGCGCTTCCGGCGAATCCACCGGGATCTGGAGGTTGAACTTCGATTGCGCGGCCTGCTCGCCGGCGGTCACCCGCCCGTCGACCTAGGATGATGATTCCAGTACGCGGCGGCAACGCGCGACCTCCGCGTCGCTCAGCAAGTTCGGAATTTCAACGAGCATGCGACATCCGTTCCATGGGAACCGCCGGCACAGCCGGCAAAGGCGCGAGACGCTTCAGAAGGTGGCGCAGACGGTCAGCGTGAAGGTGCGGCCCGGCGCCGGAATGGCGCGGTTGCCGAAGCCGGAGCTGTAGTTGAGCGCGTCGGTCAGGTTGTAGCCGTTGAGCGCGACGCGGTAGTTGTCGTGCTTGTAGGATACCAGCGCATCCAGCGAAAAGGTGTTCGGGATGATCGCCGTGTTGGCGCTATCGGTGAAATAGGTGTCGGCATAGGTGATGCCGCCGCCGAGGAGGAGCTGGCCGGCCAAGGCCTTGATCAGGCCGCCCTTGATCAGGTCGTAGGTGGTCCAGAGCGTGAAGGTGTTCGGCGAGACGAAGGCCACCTGGTTGCCCGCCGGCGACGCGCGTAGGCCGGCACGGACAGACTCGCGGCGGAGGGCGCAGCAGTTGCCGCCTCCCCCGCCCCATGCGCCGGCGGCAGGCGGGCGCTTCAGTCCCGCGCCAGGGCCGTCACCGGATCGAGCCGCGAGGCGTTGCGCGCCGGCAGGTAGCCGAACCCGACGCCGATCCGGCTCGAGCAGAGCACCGCCGCGACGATCGAGGTCGCCGAATAGACGAGCGTGAAGTTCGACCCCGCATAGGCGAAGGCCACCCCGAAGGCGAGGGCGATGCCCGCCACCCCGCCGACGAGGCACACGAGCGCCGCCTCGATCAGGAACTGGTTGAGGATATCGCTGCGCCGCGCCCCCACCGCCATGCGTACGCCGATCTCCCCCACCCGCTCGGACACCGACACCAGCATGATGTTCATCACCCCGATCCCGCCCACGATGAGGGAAATGACCGCGATGGCTGCGATCAGCACCGTCATGGTCTCGGTGGTGGCGGTGATGGTGTTGCGGATGTCGTCGGTATTGATGATGAAAAAGTCCTTCGTGCCGTGGCGCTGGGTGAGGAAGCGCGTCACTGCTGCTCGGCCACGTCCATGGGCGCGTCGTCCGCCACCTTCACGGTGATGGAGCGCAGCGAGCTGCTGCCTACGAAGCGCGTCTGCACGGTGGTGTACGGCAGGTAGATCGACAGGTTCTGGCTGGAGCCGAAACCGGACTGCTGTGGCGCGACGACCCCGACCTCGCGGGCTAACACGTCGCCCACCAGGATCACCTGGCATGGCCTCGCCGGTCACCACCTTCTCGCCGTCCTCAAGGCCCGAGCGGATCTCGGCGGTGATCTTGTCGTTGAGGCCGACCTCGATGCGTCGGTCCACGGTCCCGTCGGGCTTGAGGACGCGGACGTGATAGCCCTTTCCTGCGCGCACCAGTGCCGTGGCGGGAACGGTGAGCACGCCGGCCGCGCGCCCGAGCACGATGTGCACCTCCGCGGTCATGTCGGTCCTGAGCCGCCCTTTCGGGTTCGGCACGTCGAACACGCCGATATAATAGACGGCGGAGGACGTGGAGCTCGACGCCGACGAGGAGGAGGTCGTCGAGGTTGCGAAGCTGCTGTCGTTCTTGATGGATTCCGGCGCCGGTTCGATGAATGCGAGCCTCGCCTTGTGCCGCTCCTCCGGCGCGCCCACCACGGTGAACCACAGGGGCATGCCCGGCGCGACCTTCACGATGTCGGCCTCCGAGATCTCGGCGCGCACCGTCATCACGTCGAGCTGGCCGAGGATGACGATGGTGGGCGCCGACTGGGAGGCGTTCACCGTCTGGCCCTCCTGGGCCACGAGGGCGAGCACCGTGCCGTCGATGGGGGCGGTGATGCGGGTATAGCCGAGAACGGCCCGGGCGGTGTCCACCACGATCTGTGCCGCGACGATCTGCGCCTCCAGGGCGGCGAGCTGGGCGCGGGTCACCTTCACGGCCGCGTCGGCGACCTCGAAATCCGCCTGCGAGACGGCCTTCTGCGACACCATGGTCCGCTGGCGCGCGAGCGTCTGCTCGTTGAGCACCAGGGTCGCCTGCTTTTCCTCCCGTTGGGCGCGCATGTTGGCGAGGGAGGCTTCCGACGTGCGCGGCGCGTTCTCCTGGGTGACCGCGTCGATCTGCGCGATGAGGTCGCCCTTCCCGACCGTCCGCTATGGCCGGAGCGCACGCGTCTCGGCCCTGCGATCGTCGCCCGGCACGGTCACGATCCGGGTGGAGGATGCCGGGCCGGGACTGCCGGAGGATCTGCTCGATGAAGCCTTCAAGCCCTTCGTGCGCCTGGAGCCGTCGCGCAGCAACGAGACCGGTGGCATGGGGCTCGGCCTCGCCATCGCCCGCAGCATCGTCAAGGCGCACGGCGGCGAGCTGACGCTGGCGAACCATCCCGCGGGCGGCCTGAAGGCCGAGATCGTTCTGCCCACCGCACGATCGATGCCGGGCGGACAGGGAGCGACATAGCCCGCTCCCGCATGGCGCAGGGGGCCGCGTGGGGCCGCCCGGTCCGGCCGCCGCATGGGACGGGCAATTACTTGCTTTCCTGTCCCTGCCGGCTGCCCTCCAATCATCCCGTTGACGACATCAGGGCCGTCCCATCGGATGGACGGCGGACGTCGGCCTCCTCTCACCGGACAGGAATGACCATGCCCCGTCTTAAAAGCTCTGCCCTCCTGATCGCGGCGCTTCTGGCGATGTGCCCCGCCGCCGCTTCGGCGGAGCTTCTCAAGACGCGGCTCGCGCAGAACCTGTCGCCGATTTCCGGCATCACCATCATCGCCAAGGCGAAGGGCTTCTTCGAGAAGGCGGGGCTCGACGTGACGGTCAGCAACTTCACCAGCGGCAAGCAGGCGCTGGACACGGTGATCGGTGGAGGCGCCGACATCGCGACCACCGCCGAGGCCCCGGTCACGGCGGCAGCCATGGCCGGTCAGCCGATCGCCTTCGTCGCGGGCATGGAATATTCGGACGTCAAGACGCTGGCCCGCGCCGGCGCCGGCATCAAGTCGGCGGCCGACCTGAAGGGGAAGAAGATCGCCTTCACGGCGGGCACCGGAAGCGAAGTCTACACCACCGAGCTCCTCAAGACGGCGGGCCTCACCACCAGGGACGTCACGCTCGTCAACCTCAAGCCGCAGGAAATGCTGCCCGCCCTCGCCGCCGGCAGCATCGACGGCTTCAACACCTGGGAGCCGCACATTTCCAACGCCCGCAAGGCGCTGGGCGCCGATGTCCAGGTGCTCGACACCAAAGGCGTCTACTCCGAGACCTTCAACATCGTCGTCATGCAGGACTACCTGAAGGCCCATCCGCAGATCATCGAGAAATTCCTCGCCGCCATGCTCGAATCCGAGGCCTGGATGAAGGCCAATCCGGATGAGGCGGTGAGCGTCATCGCCCAGGCGGCGGGCATGAAGCCGGAGGACCTCAAGGCGTTGTGGAACGACTATGTGTTTCACGTCGCCATCGGCGCCAAGCAGGTGCGGGCCCTCAAGACGCACGCCCAGTGGCGCCTCGACACCAAGAACCATCCTCCGGGCGTCACCGGCGTGCCCGACTTCGCCGTGCTGATCTTCCCCGATCCGCTGCGCAAGCTCGACCCGACCCGCGTCGACTACAAGCTCGATTGAGGACGGGCGCCGTGGCCGACATCCCAACCTCAGGCCCCGTGCCTGTGCTCGATGCAAGGCGCATCGCCACCGCTGCCTCCCGGCGGCGACGGAACGCGGCGCTGAGCCGCAGGATCAACATCCTCGTCGGGCTGCTTTCGATCCCGCTGTTCCTGCTCGTCTGGCAACTCGTGGCGCAGGCGAAGATCGTCAACGCCATCCTGTTCCCGCCGCCGACGGAAGTCGCGCGGGCAGCGGTGGAATGGATCGCGAGCGGTGAGTTTGTGTCGGATCTTTCGGCGAGCCTGAGGCGCGTCACCATCGGCTACGTGGTCGGCGCGGCCCTGGGCGTCGGCCTCGGCCTTCTCACCGGGCGCTCGGCCTTCTTTTCCGGCCTGTTCGGCCCCATCTTCCAGATTCTGCGGCCGATCCCGCCCATCGCCTTCGTGCCCATCGTCATCCTGTGGTTCGGCCTGAGCGAGGGCGGCAAGATCTTCCTCATCGTCTGGGGCGTCTTCTTCACCGTCTGGCTGTCGACGCATCTCGGCGTGCAGAAGGCGGACCAGGGCCTGGTCCGCGCCGCCCAGATGCTGGGGACACCGCGGCGGCGCCTCGTCGGCGAGGTCGTGCTGCTGAGCGCTTTGCCTTTCATCGTCGTCGGCCTGAGGACGGCGGTGGGCATCTCCTTCTACACCCTCGTCGCCGCCGAGCTCGCCGGTGCCTTCGCCGGCGTGTTCTACCGGATCCAGCTCGCCCAGCAGAACATGCAGACGGGCCAGGTGTTTGCCGGCCTGCTGGCGCTCGGCCTGATTTCCTTCGTCGCCGACCGCGGCTTCGCGGCCCTGGCACAGCGTCTGGTATGGTGGCGATGAGCCTGCTTCAGTTCGCCCGCAAGATGGCCCCGGCGCAGCCGGGCCCCGCGCCACTGGCCCGGCGCGCCGAGATCGAGATCGAGGTCCGCGACGTCACCATCGCCTTCGAGCGCGACGGCGGGCAGTTCGTGCCCGCCGTGGATCGCGTGTCGTTCGACGTGCGCCGCGGCGAGTTCATCTGCCTCCTCGGGCCATCCGGGTGCGGGAAGTCCACGATCCTGAATAGCGTGGCGGGGTTCGAGCACCCCTTCGCCGGCGAGGTGCGCGTCGCCGGGCGGGATGTGACGGGGCCGGGGCCGGATCGCGGCGTCGTCTTCCAGCAGCCCTGCCTGTTTCCCTGGAAGTCGGTGCGGGCCAACGTGGCCCACGGCCCGCGCATGGCCGGCAAGTCGCGCGCAGAGGCTGGCGCCATCGCCGACACGCTCATCGAGATGATCGGCCTGACCCGCTTCGCCTCCGCCCTCCCGCACACGCTGTCCGGCGGCATGCAGCAGCGTGTGGCCATCGCCCGGGCGATGGCGAACAAGCCGAACATCCTCCTCATGGACGAGCCCTTCGGCGCGCTCGATGCGCAGACCCGCTCCATCATGCAGGAGAGCCTCCTGCAGCTCTGGTCGCAGGTCGGCGCGACCATCCTGTTCGTAACCCATGACATCGACGAGGCGGTGCTGCTCGCCGACCGCGTGCTGGTGATGTCCGCCGGGCCGGGGCGGATCATCCGCGACGTCACGGTCGACCTGCCGCGGCCCCGCAGCCTCGACACTACCCTCAACGCACGCTTCCAGGAGCTGCGCAAGGAATGCCTGGACCTCATCCGGCAGCAGAGCATCAAAGCGTTCGAGGGGACCCCCCATGTCTGAGGCCCGCGTTTCCGCATCGCTCCGGCTGGCGAGCGATGATTTTCAGGACATCCGCCCGCGCTTCGCCGACGTGCGCGCCGCTCTCGCGGAGGGGGCGGACCCGGTCGGGCTCGCGCTCAAGGCGGCCGACCGCGCCGCGGCTGCGGCCGCGGAGGGGATCTTCACCGCCCTGATCCCGCGCGAGAGCGTCGCCGCCAGCGCCCGCGCGGCGGCCGGACGGGCGCGGGCGGGCGAGGACCTGCCGCTGCTCGGCCTCACCTTCTCGGTGAAGGACAACGTGCATGTGGCGGGCATGGCGACCACCTGCAACTGCCCGGCCTTCTCGGTGATGCCTGGGGAGAGCGCCCTCGTGGTCACGCGGCTCGAGGCGGCCGGGGCGGTGCTCATCGGCAAGAACACCATGGACCAGTTTGCCACCGGCCTGAACGGCACCCGCACCCCGGAGCCGCTCTGCCGCAACGCGCTCGATCCCGCCTTCATTCCCGGCGGATCGAGCTCCGGCTCCGCCGTCGCGGTGGCGCGCGGGATCGTGTCGTTCGCGCTGGGCAGCGACACCGGCGGCTCGGGACGCGTGCCGGCGGCGTGCAACGGCATCGTCGGGGTGAAGCCCACGGTCGGGCTCGTGAGCAACCGCGGCGTCATCTACAACAGTCGCCTGCTCGACTGCGTACCGGTCTTCGCCGCCTGCGTCACCGAGGCGAACGAAATACTCCGGGCGATCGCCGGCTTCGATCCGGGCGACGCCTGGAGCCGGCGGGACGCCGATGCGATCGAGGTCACGATCCAGGATCCCGCCGGCGCGCGCCTTGCCGTTCCCCGGGCGAGCCAGATGCGTTTCTTCGGCGACGATGCGGCCGAGACCGCCTTCGCCGCCAATCTCGCACGTCTGAGGACGCTGGGCTTCGTGCTGGAGGAAATCGATTTCTCTCCCTTCGAGGAGGCGGGCCGGCTGGTGTTCCAGTCGGCGCTGGTGGCCGAGCGCCTCGTGGATTATGGCGATGTCATCATCCAGGATCGCGACCGCATCCACCCTGCCGTGCTGGCCGCCATCGAGCCGGGCCTGTCGTATTCCGCTAAGGATGCCTTCGAAGTCGTCTATCGGATCAAGGAGTTGAAGCGGGCTGCGGAACTGGCGCTGGACGGCTATGCCGCGCTCGTGGTGCCGACCATCCCGACCATCTTCACCATCGAGGAAATGCTGGCGGAGCCGCTCGCACGCAACACGGTGATGGGGACCTACACCTACTTCGTCAATCCGATGGACCTGTGCGCCGTGTCCGTCCCCGGCGCGCCAGCGCGGGCGGGCCTGCCCTCGGCGCTGAGCTTCATCGGCCTTGCCGGCAAAGACGGGGTGGTCGCCGGTCTTGCCCGCAGCTTCGCCGCGGAACGGGCCTGAAGCGTTTTCGCGCGAAGCGGATTCCGGTTCGCGCGAAACGCTTCTCGATCCCGGTTGGTGGCCATCCCGTGCTAGAGAGCGATCCGGGATCAGCGTGTGATGCAAGCTGATCGGCGCGTGTTCCAGATGGATCGCGTGAACGCGGCATCGCGAGGCAACCGGTCGTGACGGTTCGGCAGATCATCAAATTCCCCGACGCCCGGCTGCGCGGCGTCGCCGCGCCGGTGTCCCTCTTCGATGATGCGCTCGGCGCGCTCGTCGCAGATCTGCTCGACACCATGCGCGCCGCGCCGGGCATCGGGATCACGGCGCCGCACATCGGGATTGCACGGCGCGTGGTCGTGCTCGATCTCTCGGCCGAGGAGGGCGCGCGTGCCTACGTCAATCCGACAATCGCTTGGGCGTCCCCGGAGCTGATCCGGCACCAGGAAGGCAGCGTGTCCATGCCCGGCGTCGCGGAGGAGGTCGAGCGTCACGCGCGGGTCCGCGTCCAGTACCAGGACCTGGCGGGTGCCGAACACGTCGAGGAGGCCGAGGGGCTGCGCGCCGTCTGCCACCAGCACGAGATCGACCAACTGGACGGCATCTTCTGGATCCAGCGGCTCTCGCGTTTGAAGCGGGAGCGCGTGATCAAGCGCTACGAGAAGGCGCAGCGCGAGCCGCGCTCCTGAGCGCCGACGCACCTTGGGTGCAATCGGGCGGGTTCCCGTCGGCGTGCGCGATCCTGACGGCCCGCATGCAAGCCCGGGCCAAGCAGGTCCCGGGCTTGCATGGTCGCCGAGCTTGCGCCGATCCGCCCGCGCCCCGCGCGTTCAGGGACGGCGCGGCCTCTTTCCCGGCTTGCCCTCGAACGTGTTCGGGCGGCTGCGTGCCGGCGGGCGCTCCCCCGGGCCGCGGCCAAGCGGCTTCGGCTCGCGCGGAGCGTCCTGGGGGGCCTGCCCTGCGCGGGCTTGTCGCGGAATGATTTGCCCCGGGCCGGCTTGTCCTGTGGCGTCTTCCAGCGCGGCGTCACGGCACGGCCCGGGCGCTCGGGGCGGCTCGCCGGAGGGCCGCCGGGGAGCGGTTCGATGGTCACTTCGGCGCCGTCCTGCTTGTGCACGGCCGCGCTGAAACGGTCGAGCGCGGCGGCGCTGACCTCGAATACGCTCTCCTCGTCGAAGATGCGGATGGCGCCGATGTCCTCGCGCGTCACGTTCCCGCGCCGGCAGATCAGCGGCAGCAGCCAGCGCGGGTCGGCCTTGTTGCGGCGGCCGATATTGAGGCGGAACCAGCCGCCGCCGCCCGGCGGTCCGCCGAACCCGCGCTGGGTGGTGCGGTCGCGCACGCCGCGCGGTTCGCCGGGGTCGGCAACCTCCTCCGGCGAGGGCAGGCCGGCGCGATAAAGGCGCACCAGCGCCGCCACCAGATTCTCGGCCGGGTGCTCCGCCAGCAGCGTGCGGGCGACGGCGGCCTCCTCCTCGCTCGGCTCGTCGGTCAGAAGAGGGTCGCGCAGCATGCGCTCGTGGTCGAGCTTGCGGATATCATCGGCCGTCGGCGGGCCCGACCAGGCCGGCGTCACCCCCAGGCTCCGCAGCAGGTCCTCCGTGCGGCGCCGGCGGAACGGCGGCACCAGCAGCACGCTCACCCCCTTGCGCCCGGCCCGCCCGGTGCGGCCGCTGCGATGCTGGAGGCTCTCGGCGTCGTTCGGCAGATCGGCGTGGATGACGAGGCCGAGGCTCGGCAGATCGATGCCGCGCGCCGCGACATCGGTGGCGACGCACACCCGCGCCCGACCGTCGCGCAGCGCCTGGAGCGCCGAGTTCCGCTCGTTCTGGCTGAGTTCGCCGGACAGCGCCACCGCGGAAAACTGCCGCTCCTGAAGCGTCGCGTGCAGGTGCCGCACCGTTTCGCGGGTGTTGCAGAACACGATGGCGCTCGGCGCATCGTAATACCGCAAGAGGTTGACGACGGCGTGTTCGATCTCTTTCGGCACGACGCGGATGGCGCGATACTCGATATCGGCGTGGCCGCCTTCGGGGCTGGCCACCTCGATGCGCAGCGCCTCGCGCTGGTAGCGCTTGGCCAAAGCGGTGATGCCGCGCGGCAGCGTGGCGGAGAACAACAGACTCCGCCGCTCCGGCGGGGTCGCGTCGAGAATGAACTGGAGGTCCTCGCGGAAGCCGAGATCGAGCATCTCGTCGGCTTCGTCGAGCACGACGACCTGCAGCGCGGAAATGTCGAGCCGGCCGCGCTCCAGATGGTCGCGCAGGCGCCCCGGCGTGCCGACGACGATGTGGGCGCCCCGGCTGAGCGCGCGCTGTTCCTGGCGCGGATCCATGCCGCCGACGCAGGAGACGATGCGTGCGCCCGTGGCCGCATAGAGCCACGCGAACTCGCGCTGAACCTGCAGGGCCAGTTCGCGTGTGGGGGCCACGACCAGCGCCTGCGGGACGCTCGCGGGTCCGAACTGCTCGTCCGTGCCCAGCAGCGTCTCGGCCATGGCCAGGCCATAGGCCACGGTCTTGCCCGATCCGGTCTGGGCGGAAACCAGGAGATCCCGTCCCGACGCTTCAGGGGCCAGGACGGCGAGCTGCACGGGCGTCGGGTCGTTGTAGTCCCGCTCGGCCAGAGCGCGGGCGAGCGCTGGATTTGTCGTCATGAAGGGCACGGCTGGTTCCGCCTATCTTGCACTGTCGTCAGGCGTCGAACGGGAGCCATCGGAAGGGGTTGGGGAGGGTCATCTTTAACGGACCGGAAGCCCTGATACCACGGCGGGCGAGGCGTGATCCAATGCTGCTTCTGCCGCCCGGGTGGACCTGCCTCCCGGCGTGCCCTCGAAGATCGGCCGTTGGCGTGATGCGGCGGGACCGCCCGTCAGCCAAGGGGAGATCTCCTCAATAGAAAAGTCCGGACTTCAATAAGAAGTCCGGACCTCGACAAGGAGCGTGCGGCCTCCCCGCTGCGCGAGCCGCAGGGAGGCGGGTTTTTCATTGCGCCAGATCGAAGCGATCCGCGTTCATCACCTTGGTCCAGGCGGCGACGAAGTCCTTGACGAACTTCTCCTTGTTGTCGTCCTGGGCATAGACTTCGGCATAGGCGCGAAGAACCGCATTGGAGCCGAAGACGAGGTCCATGCGCGTCGCGGTCCACTTGAGTTGGCCGGTCTTGCGGTCCCGGACCTCGTAGACGCCGCCGGCAGCCGGCTTCCACGTATTGTCCATGTCGGTCAGGTTGACGAAGAAATCGTTCGTCAACGCGCCTTCGCGGTCGGTGAACACACCATGCTTGGTGCCGCCGTAATTGGCCCCCAGCACGCGCAGGCCACCCACCAGGACGGTCATCTCGTTGGCGGTCAGGCCCATCAGCTGGGTGCGGTCGAGCATGAGCTCTTCCGGGCTGACGACGTAGTCCTTCTTCAGCCAGTTGCGATAGCCGTCATGGATCGGTTCGAGCACTGCGAAGGACTCGGCGTCGGTCGTCGCGTCCGTCGCGTCGCCGCGGCCGGGAGCGAAGGGCACCGTGACGTCGAAGCCCGCCGCCTTCGCCGCCTGCTCCACGCCCACGGTGCCGGCGAGCACGATGACGTCGGCGACGCTCGCGCCGGTCTCGGCCGCAATCGGCTCCAAGACGCCGAGCACCTTGGCGAGGCGCGCCGGCTCGTTGCCTTCCCAGTCCTTCTGCGGGGCGAGGCGGATGCGCGCGCCGTTGGCGCCGCCGCGCATGTCGGAGCCGCGGAAGGTGCGGGCGCTGTCCCAGGCGGTGGCGATCAGATCGCTGGCCGAAAGGCCGCTGTTGACGATCTTCGCCTTGACGGCGACGACGTCATAGTCGGTGCGGCCGGCCGGCACCGGGTCCTGCCAGATCAGATCTTCCCCGGGCACGTCCGGGCCGATGTAGCGGACCTTCGGCCCCATGTCGCGGTGGGTCAGCTTGAACCAGGCGCGGCTGAAGGCCTCCGAGAACGCGGCCGGGTCCTTCATGAACTTGAGGGAGATCTCGCGGTAGACCGGATCCACCTTCATGGCCATGTCGGCGTCGGTCATGATCGGCATGCGGCGGATGGAGGGGTCCTCTACGTCCACCGGCTTGTCCTCTTCCTTGATGCCCATGGGCTCCCACTGGTGCGCGCCCGCCGGGCTCTTCTTCAGCTCCCACTCGTGGTTGAAGAGCATCTCGAAATAGCCATTGTCCCACTTGGTGGGATGGGTGGTCCAGGCGCCCTCGATGCCGCTCGTCACCGTGTCGCGGCCCTTGCCGGTGCCGGTCGGGTTCGCCCAGCCGAAGCCCTGCTGGTCCACGTCGGCGGCTTCGGGCTCGGGGCCGAGCTTCGAGGCATCGCCGTTGCCGTGGGTCTTGCCCACCGTGTGGCCACCGGCGGTCAGGGCGACGGTTTCCTCGTCGTTCATCGCCATGCGGGCGAAGGTCTCGCGGATCTGCGCCCCGGTCTTCAGCGGGTCCGGATGGCCGTTCACGCCTTCGGGATTGACGTAGATCAGGCCCATCTGCACCGCAGCCAGCGGGTTTTCCATGGTCGAGGGGACATCGACGTTCTCATAGCGCCCGTCGCTGGGGGCGAGCCACTGCTTTTCCGAGCCCCAGTAGGTGTCCTTCTCGGGGTGCCAGATGTCCACCCGGCCGAAACCGAAGCCAAAGGTCTTCAGGCCCATGGATTCATAGGCAATGGTCCCCGCGAGGGCGATGAGGTCGGCCCAGCTGACCTTGTTGCCGTACTTCTTCTTTATCGGCCACAGAAGACGGCGGGCCTTGTCGAGGCTCACATTGTCGGGCCAGGAATTCAGGGGGGCGAAGCGCTGGTTTCCGGTGCCGGCGCCGCCGCGGCCGTCGGCCGTGCGATACGAGCCGGCCGCGTGCCAGGACATGCGGATCATCAGGCCGCCATAGTGGCCCCAATCCGCCGGCCACCACTCCTGACTGTCGGTCATGAGGGCGTGCATGTCCTTCTTGAGCGCCTCGAAGTCGAGTGTCTTCACCGCTTCGCGATAGTTGAAGGCCGGCCCCAGCGGGTTGGTCTTCGTATCGTGCTGGTGGAGGATGTCGAGGTTCAGCGCCTTCGGCCACCAGTTCATGTTGGATTCGCCGACCTCGGTTATGGCGCCGTGCACCACCGGACATTTGCCGGCAGATCTCATTTCACTCCCGCCCATACTGCTCTCCTGACCCTGATTTCGCGTTCTGGAGCGCTGCCAGATGCGCATGCAGCCCGGCGATCGGTCGATCGCGGTGGAACAGCCCCCATGCTGCGCGCCCTCCGTTGACCGGCAGAGTCCTACTCCAGAAGTGTGATAATGAAAATTTGCATTTTCAAATGGACACGATAAATTCAGATTATGAATGGTATCACCATGAAGCAGCTGCGCTATTTCGAGGCGCTCGCCCAGCATGGTCATTTCGGTCGCGCCGCCGGCGCCTGTTCCATCTCGCAGCCGGCCCTTTCCCTGCAAATGAAGGAGCTGGAGGAAACCCTCGGCGCTCCTTTGGTCGAAAGGGGCACGCGGCAGATCCGCCTGACCAATCTCGGGGAGGCGTTCGCGCTGCGGGTGCGCGAGATCCTGCGCGCCGTGGATGAGCTGGACGACCTGGCGCGCTCCTCCCACAGCCCGCTGGCCGGGCGGCTGCGGATCGGCGTCATCCCGACCGTTGCGCCCTATCTGCTGCCGAGCGTGATCAAGCGCCTCACCGAATGCTTTCCGGGACTGGATCCGCGCCCGCGCGAGGCAGTGACGCAAAGGCTGGTGGAAGACCTGGTGGAAGGCCGGCTCGACACGGCGATCGTGGCCCTGCCGGTGTCCGAGCCCTCCCTGAGCGAATACCCGCTGTTCGACGAGGAATTCGTTCTGGTGCGCCCACTGGAAGATGCGCAGATGCCGGTGCCGAATCCGCAGATGTTGTGCGAGATGCGGCTGCTGTTGCTGGAAGAGGGGCATTGCTTCCGTGAGCAGGCCATATCCTTCTGCACCATGTCGTCGAGCCTGCCGCGCGACCTCATGGAGGGAAGCTCGCTGACGACCCTGGTGCAGATGGTCGGGGCCGGCATCGGGGTGACACTCATCCCGCAGATGGCCATTCCTGTCGAGACGCGCTCGGCATCCGTATCCATCGCACGCCTCGCCCATCCGCGCCCGTCGCGGACGATCGGCATGATCTGGCGAAAGACCAACCCCTTGGCGGGCCAGTTCGAGCATGTCGCCGAAATTGTCCGTGAGGTGGGGGTGGAGGGTTCAAACGCCGCGGATCAGTTCCATGGCGCCATGTCCTGCATCGGCGGCCGGGCCGCGTGGGCCGGGCCGGGATGAGGACGTGTGCGCAGTCAGGGCCCGGTGGCGGCAATGGACGCCCGGTGCGTTGAAGATGATCGCAACCATGAGTGACATATGACGGGAGTAACGACGATGGCAGGAAACAAGGTCGCGCTCATCACGGCCGGCGGCAGCGGCATGGGCGCCGAGGCGGCACGCAGACTGGCCGCCGACGGCTTCAAGGTCGCCATCCTGTCCTCGTCGGGGAAGGGCGAGGACCTCGGCAAGGCGCTCGGCGGGTTCGGCCTCACCGGCTCGAACCAGTCGAACGAGGATCTGAAACGCCTCGTCGATGACGCGGTGGAACGGTGGGGCCGTGTCGACGTGCTGGTGAACAGCGCTGGCCACGGCCCGCGTGCGCCGCTTCTCGAGATCAGCGACGCGCAGTGGCACGCGGGCATCGACGTCTACCTGTTGAACGTGATCCGCCCGGCGCGCCTCGTGACACCGCTCATGCAGGCGCAGAAGTCCGGGACGATCATCAACATCTCGACGGCGTGGGCGTTCGAGCCGAGCGCCATGTTTCCGACCTCCGCCGTGTTCCGGGCGGGCCTTGCGGCGTTCACGAAGATCTTCGCCGACACCTACGCCCCCGATAATGTCCGCATGAACAACGTCCTGCCCGGCTGGATCGACAGCCTGCCCGCCACCGAAGACCGCCGGCAGAGCGTGCCCATGCAACGCTATGGCACGAGCCAGGAGATCGCCGCCACCATCGCGTTCCTCGCCTCGGACGGCGCCGGCTACATCACCGGCCAGAACATCCGCGTGGATGGAGGATTGACCCGGTCGGTCTGAGGTCGCGGGGGAGGGGCCGCACGCTCCTCCCGCCCGCCGCGTGCGGCCCGGCCTTCGGCATTCCGGCGCAGGAGGACGTGGGCGCCCCGCCGAGGACATCGCCCGGCGCCATCTCGGTGACGACGAAGAGGGGAGGGGCCGTTCAAGGTCACCGGCAACGTGGAGGCCGGCAGAAGCATCCCGAAGGCTGGACCACACCCGATCCGTATCCGTATCGTGCGGCACCCGAAGGGGGGCCCGCGCCCGCGCTTTCCGTGCCTGCCCATTCCAAACGGAGCTGTCGATGATCTTCCGCCAATTGTTCGATAGCGTGTCCGGCACCTACACCTATCTGCTCGCCAGCCGCCCCGGCGGTGAGGCGCTGATCATCGATCCCGTGCTGGAAAGGGTCGATCGCTATCTGCAGCTCGTGCGGGAGCTCGACCTCAGGCTGGTCAAGGCGGTCGATACCCACCTGCACGCCGACCACATCACGGGCCTCGGTGCGCTGCGGGACCAGACGCACTGCATCACGGTGATGGGTGAGCAGACGAAGGCCGACGTGGTCGCAATGCGCGTTGCGGAAGGCGAGCGCGTCGCGATCGAGGGCCTCAGCCTCGACGTGCTCTACACGCCCGGCCATACGGACGATTCCTACTCCTTCCTTCTGGAAGGGCGTGTCTTCACCGGCGATACGCTGCTAATTCGCGGCACCGGGCGCACCGATTTCCAGAATGGCGATCCACGCGCGCAGTATGATTCCATCTTCAACAAGCTGCTGCGGCTGCCGGACGAGACGCTGGTTTACCCGGCGCACGACTACAAGGGCGACACCGTTTCGACCATCGGCGAGGAGAGGCACTTCAATCCGCGTCTGAGGGTTAGGTCGGTCGAGGAATATATCGACCTCATGAACAACCTGAAGCTGCCCAATCCGAAGATGATGGACGTGGCGGTGCCGGCCAATGTCCATGTCGGTCTCCACCAGGAGGAGATCGCACGCAGGGGCTGGGCGCTCTCGGCGGTCGAGGCGGCGGCGTTGTGTGGGCGGCCCGACGTGGTGCTCGTCGACCTGCGCGAGAAGAGCGAACGCGAACGGCACGGTACCATTCCGGGCGCGCTCCACGCGCCTTATCCCGACCTTCGGGAAAATATCGGCACTGGCGGCGTGCTGCATGAACTGGCGGCCGCCACGGGGAAGCGGATCGTCTTCTACTGTGCCTTCGGCGAACGCTCGGCGATGGCGGTGCAGGCCGCGCAGGACGCCGGTCTGAAAACAGCCTGTCATATCGAGGGCGGTCTCGACGCGTGGAAGAAGGCGAAAGGGCCTGTGGCACGGTAGCGCAACCGGGCGCACGGGCGTCTCCGCCTTTGCTCGGGGCTGATTTCCTGGCCTTTGGCGGGGTTGGCCTGGCGGTGTGGGGTTGGGTTTGAGTTGAGGTTGGGGCTGAACGCAAAAACCCCCGACGCGGCGAGGCGTCGGGGGTTTTTGGGAAGTCGTGACATGGGCATTTGCGCAATTTGTCCTTTGCAGGCCTGGCAGCGACCTACTCTCCCGCGTCTTGAGACGAAGTACCATTGGCGCTGAGGAGTTTAACGGCCGAGTTCGGGATGGGATCGGGTTCAGGCTCCTCGCCATAGCCACCAGGCCGGCAAAGGACAAATTGGGCATTGCGAAGCTGGATTTTCAAAGACGATGATCGTCGGCCATCGGGGTTTTCCCCTGATGGACATCGAGGATGAGAACGATCAAGCCAATCGAGCGATTAGTACCGGTAAGCTCAACGTGTCGCCACGCTTACACACCCGGCCTATCAACGTGGTGGTCTTCCACGGCTCTCGAGGGAATACTCGTTTTGAGGTGGGTTTCCCGCTTAGATGCTTTCAGCGGTTATCCCGACCGTACATAGCTACGCTGCACTGCGGCTGGCGCCACAACAGCTCCACCAGAGGTACGTTCATCCCGGTCCTCTCGTACTAGGGACAAATCCTCTCAATATTCCTACACCCACGGCAGATAGGGACCGAACTGTCTCACGACGTTCTGAACCCAGCTCACGTACCACTTTAATCGGCGAACAGCCGAACCCTTGGGACCTGCTCCAGCCCCAGGATGTGATGAGCCGACATCGAGGTGCCAAACGATTCCGTCGATATGGACTCTTGGGAATCATCAGCCTGTTATCCCCGGCGTACCTTTTATTCGTTGAGCGATGGCCCGTCCACGAGGGACCACCGGATCACTATGGCCGTCTTTCGACTCTGCTCGACTTGTCAGTCTCGCAGTCAGGCGGGCTTATGCCATTGCACTCGACGAGCGATTTCCGACCGCTCTGAGCCCACCATCGCGCGCCTCCGTTACTCTTTGGGAGGCGACCGCCCCAGTCAAACTGCCCACCATGCACTGTCCCGGATCCGGATGACGGACCGCGGTTAGACATTCATATTTCCAAGGGTGGTATTTCAAGGGAGACTCCACAAGAGCTGGCGCCCTCGCTTCGACGTCTACCACCTATCCTACACATGCAAACACGAATGCCAGTGCAAAGCTACAGTAAAGGTGCACGGGGTCTTTCCGTCTGACCGCAGGAACCCCGCATCTTCACGGGGAATTCAATTTCACTGAGTCTATGCTGGAGACAGCGGGGAAGTCGTTACGCCATTCGTGCAGGTCGGAACTTACCCGACAAGGAATTTCGCTACCTTAGGACCGTTATAGTTACGGCCGCCGTTTACCGGGGCTTCGATTCAAAGCTTGCACCTCTCCTCTTAACCTTCCGGCACCGGGCAGGCGTCAGACCCTATACGTCATCTTGCGATTTCGCAGAGCCCTGTGTTTTTGCTAAACAGTCGCCACCCCCTGGTCTGTGCCCCTCGAACCTGGTTGCCCAAGCCCGAGGCCTCCTTATCCCGAAGTTACGGAGGTAAATTGCCGAGTTCCTTCAGCATAGTTCTCTCAAGCGCCTTGGTATACTCTACCAGTCCACCTGTGTCGGTTTCGGGTACGGTCTATGTGGGGGCTATTTCCTGGTACCCATGAATTGCCCGAGAAATCCAATAATCTCGAACCATCTGCCGGATACGTCACACACCCACTGGCCCACGAATATTCACGTGGTTCCCATCGACTACGCCTTTCGGCCTCGCCTTAGGGGCCGGCTAACCCTGCGCAGATTAGCTTTACGCAGGAACCCTTGGACTTTCGGCGACAGTGTCTTTCACACTGTTTGTCGTTACTCATGTCAGCATTCGCACTTCCGATACCTCCAGGATGTCTCACGACTGTCCCTTCGCAGGCTTACGGAACGCTCCGCTACCGCTTGCACAAAGTGCAAACCTAAAGCTTCGGCGCGTGGCTTGAGCCCCGATACATTTTCGGCGCAAGAATCCTAGACCAGTGAGCTGTTACGCTTTCTTTAAAGGATGGCTGCTTCTAAGCCAACCTCCTGGTTGTTTTCGGACTCTCACATCCTTTCACACTTAGCCACGACTTGGGGGCCTTAGCTGTTAGTCAGGGTTGTTTCCCTCTCCACGACGGACGTTAGCACCCGCCGTGTGTCTCCCGTGTAGTACTTCCTGGTATTCGGAGTTTGGTAAGGTTTGGTAGGTCTGTGGGACCCCCTAGCCCTTCCAGTGCTCTACCCCCAGGAGTATTCGCACGAGGCGCTACCTAAATAGCTTTCGCGGAGAACCAGCTATTTCCGGGTTTGGTTGGCCTTTCACCCCTAGCCACAAGTCATCCGAGACTTTTTCAACAGGCACCGGTTCGGTCCTCCAGTGGGTGTTACCCCACCTTCAACCTGCTCATGGCTAGATCACCCGGCTTCGGGTCTAATCCGACGAACTGAACGCCCTGTTCAGACTCGCTTTCGCTGCGCCTACGCCTATCGGCTTAAGCTTGCTCGCCAGACTAAGTCGCTGACCCATTATACAAAAGGTACGCGGTCACCCAGGACGAACCTTGGGCTCCCACTGTTTGTAGGCATCCGGTTTCAGGAACTGTTTCACTCCCCTCGTCGGGGTGCTTTTCACCTTTCCCTCACGGTACTGGTTCGCTATCGGTCGCTAAGGAGTACTTAGGCTTGGAGGGTGGTCCCCCCATGTTCAGACAGGATTTCACGTGTCCCGCCTTACTCGAGGACGAATGTTCGCATTACGTGTACGGGGCTATCACCCTCTGAGGCCCGGCTTTCCTGACCGGTTCCACTTGTCTCGCATTCGCCACTGGCCTGGTCCGCGTTCGCTCGCCACTACTAACGGAGTCTCTGTTGATGTCCTTTCCTCCGGGTACTTAGATGTTTCAGTTCCCCGGGTTAGCTTTTGACCCCTATGTATTCAGGGCCAAATACCTTCATGTGAAAACTGGAAATCCGAAGCCTAAGCCTCGTTGGGTCCTGAGACCCTTCCGAGGTCGAAACCTCGGAGTTCCAGTCTTCGAAGGTGGGTTTCCCCATTCGGAAATCTCCGGATCAAAGCTCATTCGCAGCTCCCCGAAGCTTATCGCAGCGTATCACGTCCTTCTTCGCCTCTTAGCGCCAAGGCATCCACCGAATGCCCTTAAGACACTTGATCGTTCTCATCGTCGATGCCCACCCCTCGGCAGAGGCGCCCCTCGCGGGAAATCAGCCCGA